>NZ_VTZN01000076.1 GCF_008370645.1 Mycobacterium simiae | reverse complement strand
CCGGCCAGCACCAGCAGGTTGGCGCTGTTGCGGCGCAACCGCGCGGCCAGATGATCCAGCCGAAAAAGGCTGTCGAGCCGCTGGGGATCCTCTTCACTGCGCTCCAGCCGGTCAATGAGCGACAGCTGCTGGTCAACCAAGGAACGGCTGCGCCGCGACATGGTTTCGAACATGTCGTTGACCAGCACCCGCAGCCTGGCTTCGTCGCCGGCCAACAGCAAAGCCTGGGCATGCAACTCGTCGACCGCATGCGCTACTTGGCCGATTTCCTCATTGGTGTAGACGGCCAGCGGCTCGGGAATCGGCTCAGCGCCGGCGCGCACCCGCGTGATCTCGCCCTCGAGGTCGGTGTGGGCGACTTTCAGCGCGCCGTCGCGCAGCGCCCGCAGCGGCCCCACCAACGCTCGCGCCACGAGCAACACGATGACCAGTGCGATAGCGATGGCGGTCACTATCAGCGCCGCCTCGCGGATAGCGGCATCGTGGCGAGCGGCGGCCTGGGCCTGCGCCGACTTGGTCACCGCCGCGGTAGCGTCCTTGATGACCTGTTCGGCGATCCCATCGGTGACCTGTATCGAGCGCAGCAGCTCGGGGTTGTCGACCAGCGCGGTATCCGGGTCCGACATGATCCCCATTCGGGTAGCCAGCTGCTGCTGCAGGTTCTTGACGTCCGGCGAGCCGGCGCCCAGCACTTGGCTCATCCCGAACAGCGTCGATGGTTCGGTGCCGGCCAGTGCGATCATCGCGGTGCGCAATTGCGGCTCGGGAAGGTCGGCGCCCTGGGTCACCAGGATCTGCAGCATGGTCATCTGCCCGCTGGCCGCGACGGCTCGGCTCAAGCCCTGAGCCTGGGCCCGGATCTGCTCATAGTCGAGGCGCACCGACGCGTCGATCGCGTCCTCGGCCGTCAACAATAGCGGCGCATAGGCGGTGATCCGATCGCGCAAGCCGATGCTGTTGCCCAGGACCTTGTCCAGCAGCCCCTGGCCGCCGTTCACCAGCGTGTTCACGCCGGAGCGGACGCCGGGGATCACGTCGGTGTCGGCCAGGCGCGTCTGCAGCTGGTATTTGCGCGCCGCGAAGTTCTTCTTGGCTCCCTCCACGTCATGTCCGGTGGAACTCGCCAACAACGCGACGTCCAGTGCCGACATGTATTGGGTGATTGCCGGTATTACGTCGGCGCGGGCCGCGGCCAACCGCAGACCGCTGGCATCGGCCATCGCGCTGTGCACCCGCAGTGTCCCGAATACCGCTGCCAGCACCAGCGGCAACAGGGCCATCGCAACGACTTTCCAGCGCACCGGCCAATTGCGTAACGACCAGGCGCGCGGGCGTTTCTGACGTCTTGGCGGGGCCGGTTGCGGGGCCGCGACAGCGGGGATGCTGGGTGGAGCCGCCGCGACCTGGGTGGTCGGGCGGGCGAACATGGTCACGTGATTGCGGCCGGATACCCGACCGCACCCCTGATGCGTCGCGCTGTCAGAGACCAGAGACTCATGAGACTTCCTGCTTTACTCCGCCCGCCCCGGCAGCTGGGAGCCAACGTAAACGCCTGGCAATTCGACGAGTATGACAGGTTCCCTGGGACTAAAGCCGAGGTCCCCACAATTGTTACTGAGCAGATGAGTTCCGCCGCAACAGGCCGATACGCTCATCGACGTCGACGAGCTGGCCGCGCATTAGCTTTCCACCGTACCGGCGGTGGCGGCGCCTGAGCTTGGCCAACGGGCGGCGCAGCTTGGTATCGCTGCGCGGCCGGCGCACCCTACTCATGGCCTCGCACACTGCGAAGATGCTGTGGTGTTCAAGCTGATGTTTGTTTCCCCATGCATCGCCCCTAATACGGGAAACGCCATCCGGACCGTGGCCGCGACTGGCTGCGAATTGCATCTGGTGGAGCCGCTGGGTTTCGATCTGTCCGAACCCAAGCTGCGGCGGGCCGGACTGGACTATCACGACCTGGCATCGGTATCGGTCCATGCGTCGCTGCCGGCCGCGTGGGAGGCGCTGTTGCCGGCGCGGGTGTTTGCGTTCACCACGCAAGCTGCCACGCTGGTGGCCGACGTCGCCTACCACGCTGGCGACGTGCTGATGTTCGGGCCCGAACCCACCGGGCTGGACGCGGCGACCCTGACCGACCCACACATCACCGAACAGGTGCGCATTCCCATGCTGGCTGGGCGGCGCTCCCTGAACCTGTCCAACGCCGCAGCGGTGGCCGTGTATGAGGCCTGGCGGCAGCACGGCTACCGCGGGGCGCTCTAGCTTTGGTCTGCCGTTACCAACTGTTCCAGTGCGTCAGGCTTGCGGCGGGCAACCGCTTGGCCGGCCGAAAGTCGGTGCCCTTGGTGTAGGCGATGGGGAACAGCCCGCCTTGGCTGTATTCGTCGTAGGGAATGCCGAGCGCCTCGGCCACCGCTTGCTCGCCGTTGTCGAGCAGGTGCAGCGTCGTCCAGCAGGAGCCCAGTCCGCGGGAGCGCAGCGCCAGGCAGAAGCTCCAGACCGCGGGGAACAGCGAGGCCCAAAACGACACACCGCCTAGCGGCGACTGGTCCGCCCGGCCCTGGATGCAGGGGATCATCAGCACCGGCGCCTGGTGCATGTGCTCGGCTAGATAGGTCGCGGAGTCTCTGATCTTGCCCATCCGCTCACCCCGAGTGTCGCCCTCGGGGTACTTTTGTGCAGGCGTGCTGAGGTAAGCGCGGGCATTGGCCAGGTAGACGTCGCCTATTGCCTTCTTTTTTTCGGCGTTCTCGACAAACACCCACTGCCAGCCTTGGGAATTGGAGCCGGTGGGTGCCTGGAGCGCCAGATCAAGGCAGTCCATCAGGATGTCGCGGGGCACCGGCTTGTCGAAGTCGAGGCGTTTGCGAACCGAACGGGTGGTGGTCAGGACTTCGTCGACGGACAGGTTGAGTGTCATGTGGGGAGGCTACCTGCAGCCGGTTTGAGGACGGCCGGTGTGCGCCGAGCGTGTATCCACTGCGAGAATTTCGCAAGAGTTTGGCAGTGGATACACGTTCGGCGACGAACTCAGTTCGGATGCGCCTCAACGGAAGTCGCGCGACGTGGATCCCACCGCCAGGCTGATGTGACCCATCCGCTCGGCTATGACGGTGATGGCGCCGCTGGCGTTTTGGACCTGGCCGCGGATCAGCAACGCCGGTGCGGTGTTAGCCAGCTTGCGGTGCCGCGCCCACACTCCCGGCGTGCACAGCACGTTCACCATCCCGGTTTCGTCCTCGAGGTTGATGAAGGTCACGCCTTGGGCCGTCCCGGGTCGCTGTCGATGCGTCACTGCACCGGCAATCAGCACCCGGTCTCCGTCCGGCACGCTTAACAACTTGTCGGCGGGCATTACCCCCATCGCATCCAGGTCTGCGCGCAGGAACTGCGTCGGATAGCTGTCCGGGGAGATGCCGGTGGCCCACACGTCGGCGGCGGCCAGCTCCAGCTCGCTCATGCCCGGCAACGCCGGAATGTGCGACGACGAGCCCACCCCGGGTAGCCGGTCGGGCCGTTGGGTGGCCGCGGCCCCGGCCGCCCACAGCGCCTCGCGCCGCGACATGCCAAAGCAACCCAACGCTCCGGCGGTGGCCAGCGCTTCGGTCTGCGGCACAGAAAGCTGCACCCGCGACGTCAGGTCCAGCAGCGAGGCGAACGGGCCGTGGGCATTTCGCTCGTCCACCAGCTGCTCGGCCAGGGCGTCGCCGATATAGCGGACGGCGCCCAGACCGAGGCGGACCTCCATACCGGCATTCTCCAGCGTCGCGTGCGCCTGGCTGGCGTTGACGTCGGGTCCGTGCACCACCACCCCATGGCGGCGGGCGTCGGCGACCAATGACTGTGGTGAATAGAACCCCATTGGCTGGGCCCGCAGCAGCGCGGCGCAAAACGCCGCCGGGTGGTGCAGCTTGAACCACGACGAGTAGAACACCAGCGACGCGAAGGACAACGCGTGGCTTTCGGGGAAACCGAAATTGGCGAACGCTTCCAGTTTTTCGTAGATCCGGTCGATCACCTCGTCGGGGGGGCCGTGCAGCGCGCGCATGCCGTCATAAAACCGGCCACGCAGCCGCCGCATGCGTTCGGTCGAGCGCTTGGACCCCATGGCACGCCGCAGCTGGTCGGCCTCGGCGGCCGAAAAGCCGGCGCAGTCGACCGCCAGCTGCATTAGTTGCTCTTGGAAAAGCGGCACTCCCAACGTCTTCCGCAATGCCGGCTCCATCGACGGGTGCTCGTAGACCACCGGGTCAATGCCGTTGCGGCGCCGGATGTAGGGGTGCACCGACCCGCCCTGAATGGGCCCGGGGCGGATCAGCGCGACCTCCACCACCAGGTCGTAGAACACCCGCGGCCGCAGCCGCGGCAAGGTAGCCATCTGCGCGCGCGACTCCACCTGGAACACACCGACCGAATCGGCGCGGGCCAGCATTTCGTAGACCGCCGGCTCGCTCAGATCCAGCTTGGCCAGGTCCACGTCGATGCCCTTATGCTCGGCCACCAGGTCCGTCGCGTAGTGCAGCGCTGAGAGCATGCCCAGGCCGAGGAGATCGAACTTCACCAAACCGATTGCCGCGCAATCGTCTTTGTCCCATTGCAGCACGCTACGATTGGCCATGCGTGCCCACTCCACCGGGCACACGTCGGCGATCGGGCGGTCGCAGATCACCATGCCGCCGGAATGAATTCCCAAGTGCCGGGGCAGGTTCCGGATCTGGGTGGCCAGCTCAACCACCTGCTGCGGAATACCGCCGATGTCGGCCGCCGACCCGTTCCAGTGGCCGATCTGCTTGCTCCATGCATCCTGCTGCCCCTGCGAGAAGCCCAGCGCGCGGGCCATGTCGCGCACGGCGCTGCGGCCCCGGTAGGTGATGACATTGGCCACCTGGGCGGCATAGTCCCGGCCGTACTTGTCGTAGACGTACTGGATGGCCGCTTCACGCCGATCCGACTCGATGTCGATGTCGATGTCGGGTGGGCCGTCACGGGCGGGCGACAAAAAGCGCTCGAACAACAACTCGTTGGCCACCGGATCGACAGCGGTGACACCGAGGGCATAGCAGACCGCGGAGTTGGCCGCCGACCCCCTGCCCTGGCACAGAATGTCGTTGTTGCGGCAGAACTGGGTGATATCGTGCACCACCAGGAAGTAACCCGGAAAACGCAGCTGGGCAATAACTTTCAGCTCATGCTCAATCTGCGAGTACGCGCCGGCCGCGCGCTCAGGAGGTCCGTAGCGGTCGCGGGCGCCCGCCATGACCAGCCACCGCAGCCAGCTGTCCTCGGTGTGCCCTTCGGGTACGGCGAACGGCGGCAGTTGTGGCGCGATGAGTGCCAGCTCGAACGCACACTGCTCACCGAGCTCGGCAGCGGCGGTCACCGCGTCGGGACACCAAGCGAACAGCCGGGCCATCTCCGCGCCGGACCGCAGATGCGAGCCGCCCAAAGGAGCCAGCCACCCGGCCGCAGCGTCCAGGGACTGCCGTGCCCGAATCGCCCCCATCGCCATGGCCAGCCGGCGCCGTGACGGCTCTGCATAATGCGCACCGGTGGTGGCGACGATTCCGACGCCGAAGCGCGACGCCAGCCCGGCCAGCACGGCGTTGCGTTCGTCGTCGGACGGATGACCATGATGGGTCAACTCGACACTGACCCGCGCAGGCGTGAACCGGTCCACCAGATCGGCCAGTGCCCGTTTCGCCGCGTCTGGACCACCACCGGCAAGCGCTTGACGCACATGACCTTTTCGGCATCCCGTCAGAATCTGCCAGTGCCCACCGGCGGCTTCGGTCAGCGCGTCGAAGGCGTAGCGCGGTTTACCCTTCGCCCCACCGGCCAGATGGGCCGCGGCTAGTTGCCGAGACAGCCGCCGGTATCCTTCCGGGCCCCGGGCCAGCACCAACAGATGCGGGCCAGGCGGGTCCGGCTGCTCGGTGCGGGCTTCCGATCCCAACGACAGCTCAGCGCCGAACACCGTGCATACGCCGAGCTCGGCGGCCGCTTCGGCGAACCGCACCGCACCGTATAGGCCATTGTGGTCGGTCAGTGCGAGCGCACGCAGATCAAGCCCGGCAGCCTCCTCGACCAGCTCCTCCGGCGTGCTGGCTCCGTCGAGGAAGCTGTACGCCGAATGCGCGTGCAACTCGGCATAAGCGACGGACGAACGGAGGCGTTGATGGTCCGGTTTTGGGGTATATGCGCCACGCTTGCGCGACCACGGGCCGTCCCCGCCATCCAGGGCCGGCTCGGCCGTAACCGGCGCGCCGGCATGGCGCGGTTTACCGTCTAGAACCCGCTCCATTTCCGCCCAGCTCGGCGGCCCGTTGCCCCAGCCCACACCTGCAGCGTATCGAAACTTTGTTCGATAACCGAGTGATTTGCTCTCGCCGCTGTTAAACAGATCTTCAACTGGAACACACGTTCTTAACCTGCAGGGGCTATCACCCTCGGTGGCTTGCGACGGATACTGGCTAGATTCACAAACCACGGTGGGGATTTGTCATGGTCCAACTGACGACACTGGACACCGGCTTTCTCAAGGCTCATGATCCGTACCGGCAGGCCAGCCTGGCGATCGGCGCAGTGGCCGTCGTCAACGGCGCTGCCCCGAACTTTGATCACCTCAAAGAAGTTGTGGCCGAACGGATTCAATCAATCCCTCGGCACGCCCAAGTACTACGGGGCCAGTGGATTGACCATCCGGAACGCGATCTCGCCAAGCACCTGAGGCGGGTCGCCCTGCCCCGGCCCGGGGGTGACAGCGAACTGTGCCAAGCCATCGCCAACGCCCTGCAGCGCCCCCTCGACTTCAATCGGCCGCTGTGGGAGTGCTGGATCATCGAGGGCCTCGAGGGCAATCGGTGGGCGATCCTACTGAAAATTCACCACTGCATGGCAGACGGCATCCCGGCGGCCCAACTGCTCACCAAACTCTGCGACGAGGCCGATGAGGCCGGCACCGAAGCCTTCACCGCCTTCACCGATCACGTTGCCGTCAAACCTGTTTCAAGATCACCCCGCCATAACCGGAGCCAGACCGACCCATTGTGGCGACTTCCCGCCGCGGTCACGACCACCGTCGTCAAGGCTGCCGCACGCGCTGTCACCTGGCCGGTGAGCTGGTCGTCGCCGCACGCACCGCCGACCACCAAGCAGCGATACGGCACGGTGCGCATCCCGCTCACCGACGTCGATCGGATATGCCGCAAGTTCGACGTCACCATCGACGACGTTGCGCTCGCGGCGATCAGCGAGGGTTTTCGCACGGTTCTGCTGCGGCGCGGCGAACAACCGAGGGCCGACTCATTGCGCACCCGGGAGCCAACCGCCAGTTCGATCTCGACCCTGCTGCCGTATCTGCCCGTCGAGCACGACGACCCGATTCGCCGACTGCGCATCGTACACCAGCAGCTACAACAGCCGCAGCCCAGTGGCCGCGACCGGCCTGCGGGCCTTTCGGCGCGGTGCGCCAAGGCAATTCATGCGCTGATCCGCCTCCCGCAGCGGAGCATTGTGACACTGACGACCCATGCGTCCGGACCTCGCCATCGGTTGCGGCTGATGGGTCAAACCATGGAGCAGGTGCTGCCGATCCCGCCGACCGCGCTGCCGCACAGCACCGGGGTCGCGGTACTCACCTATGGCGATGAGCTGGTATTCGGGATCACCGTCGATGACGACGCCGCGCACACCATGGCGCAGCTCGCTACCGGCATCGAACGGGGCGCGGCGCATCTGACCGCGCTCAGCCACGATTCGGTCGTGCTATTTGGCAGGGACCGTAAGCGTTCATACCGCAGCCGGACCGGGGGCGGGCACGGGCGGGCGTATCCACCTCCCGCATGGGCGCGACGCTGACTGGTTAGATCTGAACCGCCTTGCCCACCATGAGAAGGTGGGATCATGTCGGTCACCATAGACCCGCGCCGCCATGATGCGGTGTTGTTCGACGCTGCGTTGAACTGCACTCAGCCGCTGATCCAGCAATTGCAGCACGTCGGCGTCAACACCGGAACCTTTTCGTCCGGCGGTGCTTGCCGAGAAGTCCTCAGCACAGCGGCCGAGCATTTGCCGGCGCGGACCGGCAGGTGCGTCGTGGTCGCCGCCGACGCGGCTAGCGTCGCGGCCGCGCGTGAGACCGGGTTCGCTTTGGTCATCGGGGTCGACCGGGATGGACGCCGCGACGCGCTGTATCGCCACGGCGCCGACACGGTCATTACGGACGTGAGTGAGGTGCACGTGCGCATCGGCGACCGGCGTATGTCGGAGCTCCCTGACGCCATGCAGGGCAACGGCTTAGCCGAGGACCTCACCGCCCGCCGACCCGCGGTGTTTTTCGACTTCGACGGCACTTTGTCCGATATCGTCAACGATCCCGAGGCGGCCCGGCCGGTCCCCGGTGCGACCGAGGCGTTGGCAAAGTTGGCCGCACAGTGTCCGGTTGCGGTGCTCAGTGGCCGCGACCTCGCCGACGTGACAGCGCGACTGGGCGTGCCCGGGATCTGGTATGCCGGCAGCCATGGTTTCGAGCTGACCGCACCAGACGGAACCCATCACCAGAACGACGCCGCCGCAGCCGCCATCCCGGTGTTGGAGCAGGCGGCTGCCCGGCTGCGCGACCAGCTCGGGCCGATTCCCGGTATTGTGGTAGAACACAAAAGATTTGGTGTCGCCGTGCACTACCGCAATGCGACACGAGACCGCATCGGCGACGTCGCCGCAGCGGTGCGCACCGCAGGCCAGCGCGACACGCTACGGGTGACGACCGGCCGCGAGGTCATCGAGCTGCGTCCGAATATCGACTGGGACAAGGGAAAAACCCTGCGCTGGGTCATAGACCACCTGCGTCAAGCAAGCTCGCCTGCGCTGTTGCCGATCTACGTCGGGGACGATATCACCGACGAAGACGCCTTCGACGCGGTCCATGACAGCGGTGTTCCAATCGTGGTGCGTCACAACGAGGATGGTGACCGCGCCACTGCAGCGCTGTTTGCGCTGGATAGTCCCGCGCAGGTCGCTGAGTTCACCGGGCTGCTGGCGCGTCAATTAACTGACGATCGCGTGAATTAATTGCTGACGCAGGGCCGCAAGCGTTGACGGAACGGCAGCGAAACGCCGTACGGCACCCGGCAAACGACGATACGCTGCGACCGTTGATGGGAGGACGGACATGTCATTTGTGATCGCGAATCCAGAGGTGCTCGCTACTGCGGCAGCCGACGTTGCCAATATCAGATCAGCGATCAGCGCCGCCAACGCGGCGGCGGCGGCCTCGACCGTGCAGGTCGCCGCCGCCGCCGCCGATGAGGTGTCATTGGCTGTTTCGGCGCTGTTCGCCCAGCACGCCCAGACGTATCAGACCCTCAGTGCCCAGGCGGCGGCGTTTCATGACCAGTTCGTGCAGGCCATGACCTCGGGCGCCAGCCGGTACGCCAGCGCCGAGGCCGCCGGTGTCGAGCAGCTGGTTCTCAACGCGCTTAACGGTCCCACCCAAGCGCTGCTGGGTCGGCCGCTGATCGGCAACGGCGCCGACGGGACAGCGGCGAGCCCGAACGGCGGCGTCGGCGGGCTGCTGTACGGCAACGGCGGCAACGGCTTTTCGCAAACCACCGCGGGACTGGCCGGCGGCAACGGCGGGTCCGCCGGATTGATCGGCAATGGCGGAGCGGGCGGCAGCGGCGGGCCGGGCGCGGCCGGCGGCGGCGGCGGCAACGGCGGCTGGCTGTATGGCAACGCCGGCGCCGGTGGCAACGGCGGCACGGCCACCGCTCTCGGCGCCAGCGGCGGGGCCGGTGGGGCCGGCGGCAGCGCCGGGCTGTGGGGGTTGGGCGGCAACGGCGGCACCGGCGGCGCCGGCGCCAACGGCGACGTCGCCACGCCCGGCGGCAGCGGCGGGGCCGGCGGGGCTGGCGGCAACGGCGGGTGGCTGTCCGGCAATCCGGGCGCTGGCGGCAACGGCGGCAACGGCGGCAGCGGCCGTAACGACTTGACGTCGTCGGTCGGCGGGGCGGGCGGGGCCGGCGGCCACGCCGGTCTGTTCGGCACCGGCGGAGCCGGCGGCACCGGCGGCATCGGCGGTGCCAACACCCAGACCGGCCCCGACGCCAGCAACGGCGGCGCCGGCGGGGCTGGCGGCGGCGGCGGATACCTGTTCGGTGACGGCGGCGCCGGCGGTGCCGGCGGAGCGGGCGGGGTGAACTCCAGCGGAGCTTTGGGCCTCACTGGTGGCACGGGAGGAACCGGCGGCGGCGGCGGGGCGGCCGGGCTTTACGGCAATGGCGGCGCCGGCGGCGCCGGCGGCGCCGGCGGGCTCAACAACGGCGGCGGCGGCGCCGGCGGGGGGGCCGGCGGTACCGGCGGCGCCGGGGGCGCCGGAGCCGGGCTGTACGGCAACGGTGGTGCCGGCGGCGCCGGCGGGCCAGGTGGGCAGAACTCGTCCAGCGGGTCCGCTGGCGCCGCGGGTAACGGTGCGGCGGGCGGCAACGCTGGGCTGATGGGCGCCGGTGGGCGCGGCGGGGACGGCGGGGCCGGCGGCAACCAAACCGGTGGCGTGGGCAGCGGCGGCGCCGGCGGGCACGGCGGAGCCGGCGGGGCCGGTGGTCAGTTGCACGGCAACGGCGGGGACGGCGGAAACGGCGGGGCCGGCGGGAAAAACACCGCCGGCGGCAATAACTCCGCTGGCGGCGCCGCTGGTCACGGTGGAGCCGGTGGCAGCGCCAAGCTGATCGGCGCCGGGGGTCATGGCGGTCACGGCGGAGACGGCGGGAGCACGTTGGGAAGGCAGTCCGGGGCGGTCGGTGGCGCCGGTGGAAACGGCGGCCTCGGCGGCAACGGCGGGTCGCTGTACGGCGATGCAGGTGCCGGTGGGGGCGGCGGCGACGGCGGGAGCAACACCGCGGGCGCCGGCGGCAGCAGCAACGGCAACACTGGCGGGGCGGGCGGCGCCGGCGGTGCCGGCGCCAACGGCGGCAACGCGGGACTGTTCGGCAACGGCGGCAGCGCCGGCAGCGGCGGTACCGGCGGCAACGGCGGCGGCGGCCAAACGGGCACAGGCAACACCAGCGGCACCGGCGGCACCGGTGGCGCCGGCGGCGATGGCGGCGCGGGTGGCACCGGCGGCCGCGGCGGGCAACTCATCGGCAACGGAGGAAGCGGCGGCAACGCAGGGAGCGGCGGCACCGGCGGCAAAGGGGCCAATGGCGGCAGTGCCAATGGCGACGGCGGCAATGGCGGGGTCGGCGGCAACGGCGGGGCCGGCGGGGCCGGAAGCTCCGGTGGGCTGCTGTACGGCAATGGCGGCAGCGGCGGCAACGGCGCGGCCGGCGGCGGCGGCGGAAGCCCCGGAGCTGGCGTCGGCAGCGGCGCTGGCGGCGCCATCGGCAAGGGCGGCGGCGGAGGAGCCGGCGGGACCGGCGGGAATGCCCAAACGATCGGCAACGGCGGCAACGGCGGTGCCGGCGGCAACGGCGGAACTGGCGCCACCCCGGGTACCGGCGGCCTGGGCGCCGCCGGCGGCACCGGCGGGTCACTGTTTGGCGCACCCGGGGCCACCGGCGCCAACGGCACCTGAGCTCGAGGCTGCCGCCGACGCACGTTGTGCGACAACACACGTGATTCGGCGCCGCTGCTCACCATGGCGTCGCGGCGGCCCCGGTGACGAACCCGCCGACCACGCGCAGCTCGCCAGGTAACGGACGCACCGGCTTGACCCTTGGCGGGCTAATCGATCGACGCCGCATAGGCTGTTGCCAACGCCGTGGCAGGCGCACCATGATCGCGTACAAGATGGCAGGCCCTGCAGGTGCGGGCTCGGCGATGCGCAATAGACGGCCTGGTGATAGGAGCGTGTCCCATCAGCAAGCTCGGCTTTTGGAGCGTTGTCATGCTCGGGATCAACTCGATCATCGGAGCGGGCATCTTTTTGACCCCGGGCGCGGTGATCAAGCTTGCTGGCCCTTTAGCCCCATTGGCCTACATTTTGGCCGGTGTATTCGCGGGCGTGATGGCGCTCGTCTTTGCCGCGGCGGCAAAGTACGTCAAGACCAACGGCGCGTCCTATGCCTATACGACGGCCGCATTCGGCCAGCGCATCGGTATCTACGTCGGCGTGACTCACGCCATCACCGCCTCCATCGCATGGGGCGTACTGGCGTCCCTGTTCGTGTCAACACTTTTGAAAGTGACCTTCCCCGAAAAGAACTGGGCCGAGGACACCGACATTGTCAGTGTGAAGACGTTGACATTTCTGCTATTTGTCGGGGTGCTGCTGGCAATAAACCTGTTCGGCAACCGGGTGATCAAATGGGCCAACGGAACCTCAACCGTCGGCAAGGTGTCCGCCCTTGCCATCTTTATCGCGGGCGGGCTCTGGATCATCGTCAGCCAGCACATGAGCGACGATCGAGCGCCAGGTTCGACGCAGGTCCCGCCTCCGGCACCGTCCACGCTGCTCAGCGGTGTCGATTTTGGACACGACACCGCCTCGAGTCTGCTGCTTGCCACCATTGCCGCGTTGTACGCCTTCACCGGTTTCGAATCGATCGCGAATGCCGCGGAGGAAATGGACGAACCGGACCGAACGCTCCCGAAAGCCATACCGATAGCTATCCTCGCCGTCGGGGTGGTCTATGTGCTCGCCGTAGCAGTGGCGATGCGGTTGGGGTCGGACAAGGTCGTGCAGTCCCACGACACAGTCAGATTGGCGGCAGCGTTGGGAAACGGCACCTTTCGGACGATCGTCGTCGTCGGAGCCTTGGTGTCGATGTTCGGCATCAACGTGGCCGCGTCGTTCGGCGCTCCGCGGCTGTGGACCGCGCTGGCCGATACTGGAACCCTGCCGGCAGGCCTGTCGGGCAAGAACAGATTCGGTGTCCCGATGACCGCGTTCGGAATCACCGCGTTGTTGGCGCTGGCCTTCCCGCTGGCGCTGCGTTTCGACAGCATCAATCTGACGGGGCTGGCGGTGATTGCGCGGTTCGTTCAGTTCATCGTCGTGCCGATCGCCCTCATCTGGTTGGCGCTGAACCGCGGAGACCAACCAGCAACGAAACGAAACCCGTTCACCGACAAGGTGTTACCAGTACTCGCCGTCATCATTTCGATAGCGCTGGCGGTGTCCTTCGACTACCGCGTCATCTTTCTCACGCCGCAAGGAGGCGCCAACTACTTCTCGATCGGTTTGATCGTGACCACGTTCATCGTCGTGCCCGCGGTCGCCTATCTCCACTACTACAAACCCATAAACCGCTCAGCACGCAAGGCCGGCGAGGCATTTCGCCCTTAATCCAAAGTTAAGGGCTAGCGGAGAAAAGGCTGACTTGCTGGCAGGCCGGTGTCGAAAAAGCCGGAGTCGCCGGCGATCAGGATGAACACGTCGCCGAGCCCTGGGAGCCGCGGCCACCATCGCGTTCATGACGCGTGACAACTCGAATTACCTCACCAGCCAGGTGATCTCGGTATCAGCTGGCTAGTTACGCAACCAACTTTTGGATGTTAAACACGGCCGAAAAGAAGGTGTTGGCGTTCAACAAGCCCGAGCCAACGCCGCTAAGGACGCCAGCCGGCAGGCCTTGGGCTGCGGCGGTGACTCCGTTGTTGAAGAAGCCCGAGATCAGGCCGTTAAAGCCAATCCTAACGCCTGGAATTATCGTCTCGCCGAGAGCGCCGCTGGCCGTATTGTTAAAGCCCGACATACCACCGGCGACGGAGATGGCGAGGCCAGCGGGACTATTTACCGTAGCGCCCTGGGCCGTGTTGTTGAAGCCCGAGATAGAGCCGTTGTAACTGATAGAGAGGGCAGGTATAGCCCCGGTGCCGACGGCGCCGCTGGCCGAGTTGTTGAAGCCCGAAACGTTGGTGCCCGTGTTGTTAAAGCCCGAGTTAGGGAGACCGGAGTCGGTGGCGATCCCGAAGCCCGTGTTCACGTTGCCCGAATTGAAAAAGCCCGTGTTCACGTTGCCGGCATTCCAGAAACCGGTGTTCAGGTTGCCCGCATTTCCATTGCCGGTGTTGCCGTAGCCGGAGTTCCCGAAGCCCGTGTTGCCTGGTTGTGGTTCTACCGGGTTGCTGAAGCTGTTGGTGACGCTGCCGCCCGAGTTTCCACCGCCGGTGTTCATGTCGCCCGAGTTCCCCCAGCCGGTGTTCAAGGTGCCCGAGTTCCCGAAGCCGAAGTTACCGGTGCCTGCGTTCCCGACGCCGATGTTGCCGAAGCCGGAGTTCCCGAAGCCGATGCCTTGCAGTTTGCCCAGGTCGGCAGGAACTGCATTGGCGCTTGAGTTGAAGATGCCGACATTGCCGTCGCCGGAGTTGAAGAAGCCGATATTGCCGGTGCCCGAGTTCCCGAAGCCGATGTTGCCACTGCCGGCGTTGAGGCCGGTGAACTCGAACTGGCCACTTACCGTGTTGTAGGCAGCACCTCCGACACCGATGAGGTTATTGCCTTGGAGACCGAAGCCGATGTTGTTGTTGCCGGTGTTTCCGCCACCTTGGTTGCCGTTGCCGGTGTTACCGAGACCAAGGTTGTTGTTGCCGGTATTGCCCATGCCGATGTTGTTGGCGCCAGGCTGTGCGGCGCCGCCCGCGGGGGTGCCCGTATTACCTAGGCCCCAGTTGCCGGTACCGAAGTTTCCCAAGCCCAAGTTGCCGTTGCCGTTGTTCCCGCCGCCGATGTTGTTATTGCCGGTGTTTCCATCGCCAAAGTTTGAACTGCCCGTGTTGCCGTTGCCGATGTTGCCGGCGCCGGTGCCACTGTTGTTGCCGCTGCCGATGTTGCCGCCACCCTTATTGCCGAAACCAATGTTGGGGTCGGTGGGGGCGGCTGCGGGCCCTCCGGACAGTTGTCCGATACCGGGTAGGCCCGGCAGTGTCTGCGCCCACGACGACAGTTGCGAGGCCGCCGCGGATGCCCCGGCGTGATAGCTGGTCAGGGCGGCCACGTCGGCGGCCCAGAATTCCTCGTAGGCACTCTCGGCGGCGGCGATGAAGGGCGCGTTGAATCCGAAGACGTTGGTGCGGACCGCCTGCAGGAAGGCCTGGCGGTTGGCCGCGATCACCTGCGGGTGAATCGTGGCGGCCTTGGCCGCTTCGAATGCACTGGCCACCGCTTTGGCCCCGGCGGAGGCGGTGACAGCGCGGCCGGAGGCGGCCTGCAAAAACGCGGCATAAGGGCCGGCCGCCTGTGCCATGGCCGCCGCGGCGCGGCCCTGCCAGGCTTGACCGGTCAGCCCAGAGGTCACCGAGGAAAACGACTGTGCTGCAGTACTCAACTCATCGGCCAGCCTCGACCAGGACACCGAGGCCTGCAGCATGGGAGCAGGACCGGCGCCGAGGAACATGCGCAAGGAATTGATTTCCGGTGGGAGTATCGAAAAGTTCACAGCCGTTGACCTCCGTTATACCCGTCGCCCTGACGGAGCAATCCCGAATAAGACCATACGACGTTGTACAGGCGATTATGTTGTTTCGATGGAATCAATTAATTGGGTGGAATTCGCCCGTCAGCCAAGGGCTTATGCTCATGGCAGACGCCGCAGGCTCATAGTCGCCGAGACGAGTTACTGGAACTCACCGCGGTGATGTTCGCCGAATGCGGGGCGAGTCTGTAAAGTGCCGGAGGCGTATGTCATTGGCGCTGTCTGTACCACGGTTAGAAAACGTGCGGCGCGTTGGCCGGCATTCATCCCGTCGACCGGGTGGACGTCGACCCAGCCGCCGTTGACGACGAAATAGCCGGTGGCGTCGACGCCATCGGCGGGCCGGCCGCCAACATCACCCGGCTATCGTGGCTGGCCGCTGGGCTATCCCGAAGACGTGGGCCGGCAGATTGGCTCCGGCCAACAGGCCATGCCCCTTGGTGCACAAGCGATCTGTCTGGGTAGGGCTGGCCTGGGCAAGCCAGCGCGCACCTGGGTATCGCTGTGGTCGCGCCGCTGCGCAGTGCTTACCTGGCAGCCGGGTGCTAACCCGCCACGTATTCCACCGCGCCATCGTCGAGCACCACCCGCGACTCCCCACCGTCAGAGCCGGCGACCACGGTGCGATACACCGCTCGACCGGGTTCGGTGCGCCAGATCAGGGTGGTCAACGTCTCGCCGGGAAACACCGGTGAGGTGAACCGCGCCTCGATCGCGGTGATGTTGGCGGCCGCACCGCCGCCCAGCTCGGCAACCAGCGCGCGACCTGACACGCCGTAGGTGCAAAGCCCATGCAGAATCGGCTTGGGGAAGCCGGCCATCTCCTTGGCGAACCATGGGTCGCTGTGCAACGGATTGCGGTCACCGCAGAGCCGGTAGATCAGCGCTTGGTCTTCGCGGGTGGGCAGCGCAACCTGGGCGTCGGGCTCGCGGTCGGGGAATTCCGGGGCGAGCGGCCGCTGACCCGGTTCTCCGCCGAATCCGCCTTCGCCGCGGATGACCAGGGTGGTGAGAGTTTCGGCGATCAAGGTGCCGGTTGCTGGATCGGAGCCAAGGCCACGCAACATGATGATCGCGTTCTTACCCTCCCCCTTGTCCTGGATGTCGGCGACCTCGGAGACCACCGAGAGCTTCCCCGCCGCCGGCAGTGGTGCGTGCAGCCGCACGGTCTGCGAGCCGTGTAAAAGCTTGGCCCAGTTGAACGTTCCCACCTTGGCGGCCGCGCCGAACGCCGGGCAGCAGATCACCGCGTACGTGGGCAGCACCTGTTGGGTGATGCCGTGACTGTTCTCGGTGGTAAACGACAAGTCATCGGTCCCGGCACCCACTCCGAGCGCGTAAAGCAATGTTTCCCGGTCGGTCCACTCGAACAAAATCGGCTTGGCTACTGCACCGATGGCAGCGGGGTCAATGGCCATGCGGCCTCCTCTCGATTGAACAATTCACGCCTTTTCCGCATTAACCATCGCAAACCCTTCCCACCGATGCCGTCGGCAGGGCAGGCTATCGCCATGGCCAAGCGCACCGTGATCCGGAAGACCCCGAAAGTCTTAGCTGTGCTCGTTGCGGCACTGATCGTCGGCGCCTGCGGCGGTGGTAGTCCCCAGGCCCGCAACATCACCTTGACCTTCATTCGGAACGCTCAATCCCAGGCCAACGCCGACGGAATCATCGACACCGATGTGCCCGGCACCGGGCTTACGGCCGACGGCAAGGGGCAGGCCCAACAGCTCGCTCACCAAGTTGCGCGCAACGACTTCGACAGCATCTACTCCTCGCCGATGGCCGAAGCCCAACAAACCGCCGCGCCGTTAGCAGCCGAACTCGGCAAGCAGGTCGAGATCGTTCCAGGTCTGCAGCCCATTGATGCCGGCTGGTTCAACGGGCAGCCCGAATCAATGGCCGACCGCACCTACCTGCTGGCGCCGGCGAACTGGCTCAGCGGTGATACGGAAAACAGCATCCCGGGGTCACTCAGCGGCAACGACTTCAACAGCCGCTTTGCGGCCGCCGTGCGCAAGATCTACGACAGCGGCCACAACAAGCCGGTCGCATTCTCCCAGGGCACCGCGATCATGGTGTGGACCCTGTTGAACGTGAAAAACCCCAAGCTCAACTTGATGAGCAACCATCCACTCCCCAACATCGGGCGCGTGGTGATCACCGGAAACCCGACAACAGGCTGGACGCTGGTGGACTGGGACGGCATCCGCACTTTCACCTGACCGGTTGACCACTGACGCTGTTGGCGCCTGGGGTCTATCGGTAGAGGTTTCGGAGCGATTGGATGGGTATTCCGACGGGGTGACTCGGTTTCTTTGCCAGCACCGCGCCGACCCGGTAGCCGCCGCGGTCCGGTTGCTCGCCTCGACGGGTGTATCGATCATGTCCTCGTTCGACCTGACGCGACGCCTGGATGTGGGCCGCGAAGCGTGGACTCGGTTTGGCCGGCATTGGGAGGGTTTGGCGCCCGACCCGTATGCCGCCGAGCTGGGCGTGCAACGCCTACGTCGGTATGGCCATTACGTGTTACGCGATGGGGTCTTGCGGTTGCTGCCCAACGACGCGTTCGTTCAGCCCGACGACTCCAACCCCCGCTATATCGGGAGAAACCGGGACTTCGAGCCGTTGACCGACGCGTTTGCCCGAGACCCTTTGCTGCACGGCATTGCGCAGCTGCTGAGTCGGGTAGCGGCAGGCTTGGACGACGCGGCTGAATGGCACGTCAAGGTGCATCCGTTTCGAGTGCTATCGGTAGCCGGAGGCGACGGCCGGCCCACTCCGGAGGGTCTGCACCGTGACGGTGTCACGTTGGTCAGCTCGCTAATGATCCAACGACGCAACGCCATCGGCGGCGAGAGCACGGTGTGCGACAACCACGGTCGGCATTTGCTCACCACGACGTTGGACGAGCCCGGCACGTTGCTGCTCGGCGACGACCGTCGCACCTTGCATGCCGTGTCACCGATTCGGCCGATCGACAATTCCGGGCCGGCGCAGCGCGACGTTCTGGTAATCACCTTCGCGTCCGGGCCGTCCTAGTGTCAGTGTGGTGAATTTCGTTTTCGTCGACGTCGACACCGGTGTCGACGATGCGTTGGCTTTGCTGTATCTACTGGCCAGCCCGGACGCGGACCTGGTTGGCATCGCCTCGACCGGCGGAAACGTTGCGGTGCAACAGGTTTGCGCGAACAACCTGGGCCTGCTCGAACTCTGCAGGGTCTCCGAAATACCGGTGTCCAGGGGCGCAGACGCCACCCTGACCGGCCCGGTGCGCGCCTCCTCGAAGTCGCACGGCCCCCGAGGTTTGGGCTATGCCGAGCTGCCGGCGACGGATCGCCGGCTCACCGGCTACGACTCCGCGACGGCCTGGGTGCGCGCCGCACACGCCTTTGCCGGTGAATTGATCGGCGTGGTTACCGGGCCACTGACCAATGTGGCGCGGGCGCTGCGGGCCGAACCTGCGCTACCGAGGTTGCTGCGCCGGTTGGTGATTATGGGCGGCTGCTATGACGGCTCGGCGGTGGCGGAATGGAACATCAGCGTGGACCCCGAGGCAGCGGCCGAGGTACTCACGGCCTGGTTTTTGGACGATCTTCCGATTTTGTGCGGCCTGGATCTGACTCGCAACGTCACGATGACCCCCGGCATCCTGGCCCAGCTGGCGGTCGCTGCCGGCGCGGAGACGGCGATGCTGAGCGCGCACGACGAACGCGGCACCCGATCGGCGGCGTCCAATCCGGTGATTCGGGTGATCGAAGACGCGATGCGGTTCTACCTGGAGGCACACTACGACGCTGGGCACGGATATCTGGCCCATCTGCATGATCCGCTGGCCGCCGCCATCGCGCTGGACACCGACCTCGTCGTGACACGGCCGGCCACGGTGCACGTCGAGGTGCCCCGCGGCACGACCCTAACCGATCCCCCGTCAGCAGGCGGTACCTCGACCCTCAGGTCGAAAGAGCGAAAACCGAACGCGGTGATAGGAATTGACGTTGACCGCGAGATGTTCTTCGACCGGTTCATCCAGCGGGTTGGAATACTCGCGCGCAGGATGGGCAACAGTTCATAAAAGCTTTGTCCGCAGCGGGTTCATGACGGGCGCAAGCCGACTGGGCTGGTGCGACCTGCGCCGAGCGTAACGCCACGGCGGCATTTCCACTCGATTCTCGCCGTGGCGTTACATACGGCGTCAGGCACTCGCGCACGCACCAGTTCGGTGGTGTCGGTCCCGGTGGCCGCCTCGCGCCTAGCTGCGGTAAGGACAGGGCAGTTATGAAGTAAGGACCCGAGGCCTACGGCGCTCACCCGTTACTCGTAGCCCCCCTCGAGATACCAGTGCCGCTGGCGGTAGCACAGCAGCAACGCGCGCTCGCTCTCCAGCAATACCTGGGCGCGGGCAGTACGCCCCTTTCCCGGTTCGGGGTCCCACCACCGCTCGTCGACCGGCCAGGGGCCGGCCCACCAGCACAGCCGCTCGTCTCGACCATGAACGGTCAGTCGCGCCGGGTCGGCAGAAAACAAGCCCCGGCTTGTCACCCGAATCGGATTACCTTGGATATCAAGCAATTCCACCGGATCGTCGAGCAGCACCGCCGGTGCCGGCTCGGGCAGTTGACCGGGCCACGGCTGGTTCGGGTCGGCCTGCGGCACCGGCTCGTCGCCCAGCGGGGTCAGCGTGATGCGTTCGGTCGGCCCGCGACCGCCGGACAACACCGGCACCTGCACCGCCTCCGGACCGAGCAAGCCCTGCACCCGTACCAGCGCCCGACGGGCCCGAAGCCGGTCTTCCTCACCCAAGCCACCCCACAACGGCAACTGCAGCGCCCCGGCCGCCACCACCTCCACCGCCTGCAGCCGTAACCGCGTCACCGGTGCGGTGGGTCGGTCGCGGACAGTCCGATTGGTCAACCACCCGTCCAGTTGCCAGCGCACCCGATCGGCGGTGGCGTCCTCGGTCAACGGCTCGGCGCACCGCCACACCCGGTTCAGCTCTTCACCATTGGCAGTGACGGCATAAATGGCCAACCGGGTACATCCCACTCCGGCGGCCAGCAGCGCCTGATGCAGCGTGGCGGCTAGCGAGCGCCCGGCGAACGCCGCGGCATCGACCCGGTCGATCGGCGGCTCACAGTCGAGCACGGCCTCGAGTTCCGGTGGTGGTTCGCGCCCGGAGGGGAGGCGTTCGGGCTCGCCGCGGGCGAATCGGTGGGCGACCACCGCATCGGCGCCGAACCGGGAGGCGACATCGGTGCGGGATAGTGCGGCGAACTGCCCGATGGTACGAATCCCCATCCGCCACAACAGATCCGTTAATTCCTCTCGTCCGGGACCGGACAGACTCGGCTCGGTGGACAGTTGCCGGATCGACAGCACCGACAGAAACCGCGCGTCGTGACCGGGCTGCACGACCCGGCCCGCCCGTGCGGCGAACACCGCAGTGGACAACTGGTCGGCGATCCCGACCTGGCACTCCGCCCCGGCTGCGGCCACTGCGTCGATCAGCCGCTCGGCCGCCTGCTGCTCGGAACCGAAGAACCGGGCCGCCCCGCGCACCGGCAGCACCACGAGGCCGGGCCGCAGCACCTCAGCACGGGGTACCAGATCGTCCACCGCCGCGATCACCCCTTCGAAGAAGCGAGCGTCGCGGTCCGCATCGGCGGCCGCGATGTGCAGGTGCGGACAACGGGCCGCCGCCTCCCGGCGGCGTAACCCGCGTCGCACTCCGGCCACACGCGCCGTCGCCGAGCAGGCGATCACCCGGTTGGCCAAGGTGACCGCGACCGGAGCCGTCATGGATTGGCCCGCGGCCGCGGCAGCCGCGGCCGCGGGCCAATCCATGCACCACAGAGCCAGCACTCGAGAAGCGGCCATCACACTCACCCCGTATGAGCCCGGCCGATCGGCCGTCCCCCCGCACAGCCACTGATGTGCAACCGCACCCCACTGATCCGACCCAACCCGGGGGCCGGCGCCCCCCGGGGAGAAGGGGTGATCTCATAACCGCACACCCGGGCCTCCAGTCGCGTCTGTGCGCCTTCCCAGTCGCCCTGGGTGACCAACAGCGTGCACCCGTTATGACGGGCACGGGACACCACCGCCCGCGCCCGCGCCCGCGTCACCCGACGCCCACCCAGACCGAGCACCACCAGGTCCATGCCGTCGATGAGCACTGCGGCCACCTCCACCGGGTCGGGCCCGGGATCCGGTATCACCGCGAGCCGGCTCAGATCCGCCCCCATCTCCACAGCGGCCAGCAGTCCGATATCCGGCTGGCCGACGATAGCGGCGTTACCCCCGGCCGCCGTTACCGCTGTCACCATGCGTAACAACAGTGACCGCGCCCCCGACATCACCGCCACCGTCCCCCGAGGCACCAACTCCGCCCCCGACGATTCCAACAGCCGGTCATCGAAACGGGCTTTCCCGGAGAGCACCGCCATCTGCCGGCGCAGCGATTCGAGCTGCTCAGCGCGATTTTCATGCCACCGGTCGGTAGCAAAAGCCGCAGTCATGACCGGCCTCCTACCCCGGATTTATTCGAATATATGTTCGAGTAAACACCCGCGCTCCGATACCGTCAAGCACCATGAGAGGCTGCTTCATGCGTTCGGTGCCGGTGTGGCTGATGATGCTTTTTTGTGGCTGCATGGTGGCGCCGGCGCCGGCCAGAAGTGACCCCGGCTCCTGTCAGCCGGCCGAGCTATTCGCCACCGACAACACCACCGTCAGCACCGACCAACCACCCGACGATCTGGGGCTGTTCGAGTCCCAAGCCAGCGTGGCGATCGCCCAAACCGGTGCGATGGTGACCGGGTCGACCTTGGTCGACGGGGTGTTCTGGTCGAGTCAGCTGCAGCAGATTACCCATGAGCGCTCGCGCCAGTTCCATCTTTGCGTTACCGACGGGCCCATGTTGCATACCGCCGCCGAGGTGCTGCGCCGCCAGTTCAACCAAGAAACGGCGCTGACCTTCGAATATCTGCGCCACGATGCGCCTCAGGCCGACGCGATCCTCATTGCCGTGCCCGACGTCGACTTCACGCGCTTCCGCGATGCGTTGGTGGCTGATTCAACCGCGCAACACCGATTACTGGGCGGTTCGGTCACCACCACCGAGCACACCTTGCTCTTGGTCACCGCCCACGACGATCTCGATATCGCCCGCCGGCTCATCGACGAGGCCGGCGGATCCTGGAACGCAGCCACAATCGACCACGGCAGGCGCGAATTCGTCCAAACCTAACCAATCACCCGTGGCGCCCAAGCGGCGCTACTCCCACTCGATGGTGGCCGGCGGCTTGCTGGTGACGTCCAGCACCACCCGATTGACCTCGGGCACCTCGTTGGTGATACGGGTCGAGATGCGCTCCAACACCTCGTAGGGCACCCGCGTCCAGTCGGCGGTCATGGCGTCCTCACTGGATACCGGGCGCAGCACGATCGGATGTCCATAGGTGCGGTTGTCCCCCTGCACTCCGACCGAGCGGATATCGGCCAGCAGCACCACCGGACACTGCCAGATCTGGTGGTCCAGGCCCGCCGCCGTCAGCTCCTCACGCGCAATCGAGTCTGCGCGCCGCAGCGTGTCCAACCGGGCGGCGGTGACCTCACCGACGATCCGGATACCCAGGCCCGGTCCCGGAAACGGTTGGCGCGCAACGATTTCCTCCGGCAGGCCCAATTCTCGTCCGACCGCGCGCACCTCGTCTTTGAACAACAGCCGCAGCGGCTCGACGAGGGTGAACTTCAGGTCGCCGGGCAGGCCGCCGACATTGTGGTGGCTCTTGATGCTCGCGGCGCCACTGCCGCCGCCGGATTCCACCACGTCCGGGTACAGCGTGCCCTGCACCAGGAAGTCAACAGCCTTACCTTGCAGCACATCCCGCACGG
>NZ_VTZN01000075.1 GCF_008370645.1 Mycobacterium simiae | reverse complement strand
CAGCGCGGCGGTCTTTCCCGGCGGCGAAAGTCTGGCGCAGGTGCAGGCACGCGCAGTGGCCGCCGTCCGAGAATACGACCAGCGGCTCACGTTGGAATATGGGGGCGATGCACTGTGGCTGGCCTGTACCCACGGCGACGTCATCAAAGCGGTGATCGCCGACGCCTACGGCATGCACCTGGACAGCTTCCAACGGGTCACTGCCGATCCTGCGTCGGCGAGCGTGATCCGCTATACCGAGCTGCGCCCATTCGTTCTGCACGTCAACCACACCGGCGCACGGCTCTCGGCGGGGCTGTGCGCGGCGCCGGCGCCTACAGCGCAGTCTGGCGCCGCACAGGTGCCGTCGGGCGATGCGGTGGTCGGCGGCTCCACCGACTAGCAGCGGTCGCGCCCGGTCGATCGAGGAGCCTGTGCACGGTATTTTGGAGGTGCCATGGCCCGCGCAATTCACGTATTTCGCACACCCGACCGTTTCGTGGCCGGAACAGTTGGTCAGCCCGGAAATCGCACGTTCTACATCCAGGCGGCACACCACAACCGGGTGGTGTCGGTGGTGTTGGAGAAGCAGCAGGTCGCGGTGCTCGCCGAACGCATCGGCGCGCTGCTGCTCGAGGTGAACCGCAGATTTGGCACGCCGGTGCCCCCGGAGCCCGCCGAGGTGGAAGACCTGAACCCACTGATCATGCCGGTCGATGCCGAATTTCGGGTCGGGACGATGGGACTGGGCTGGGATTCCGAGGCGCAGACGGTGGTCGTCGAGCTGCTGGCAGTGACCGATGCAGAGTTCGACGCCTCTGTGGTGCTCGACGACACCGACGAGGGTCCCGACGCGGTGCGGGTGTTCCTGACGCCGGAGTCGGCCCGGCAGTTCGCTACCAGGTCCAACCGCGTCATTTCCGCGGGCCGCCCGCCCTGCCCGCTGTGTCAGGAACCGCTGAACCCGCACGGGCATATCTGCGCACGCGCCAACGGCTACCGGCGCGACCTGCTGTTCGGGTCTACCGATGACTCCGAGGAGTGACGAGCGTGAGGTGCTGCGTGACGGCGAGCTGACGGTCCTCGGACGCATCCGCTCGGCGAGTAACGCCACCTACCTATGCGAGTCGGCCCTGGGCGACAATACCGTGCATTGTGTCTACAAGCCGGTCTCCGGCGAGCAGCCGTTGTGGGACTTCCCCGATGGGACCTTGGCTGGCCGCGAACTCGGCGCCTACCTGGTGTCGGCGTGCTTAGGCTGGAACATTGTGCCGTACACCGTCATTCGTGACGGTCCTGCCGGACTCGGCATGGTGCAGCTATGGGTGCAACAGCCCGGTGACTCGATCGACACCCATCCCCAGCCCAGGCCCGACCTGGTGGACCTGTTCCCGCCCGGCAAGCCACTGCCGGGCTATTTGCCGGTGCTGCGAGCGTATGACTATGCCGGGGACGAAGTCGTCTTGATGCATGCGGACAACATCCAGTTACGGCGGATGGCGGCATTCGACGTGTTGGTCAACAACGCCGATCGCAAGGGTGGTCACATCCTGTACGGCATCGACGGACACGTGTACGGGGTGGACCATGGCGTCTGTTTACATGTCCAGGATAAGTTGCGCACAGTGCTGTGGGGTTGGGCGGGCAAACCGATCGACGATGAAACGCTGGATGCTATTGGTCGGCTCGCCGCAGCCCTGCGCGGGCCGCTGGCTGAGTCGTTGACCGGGCAGATTACCAGCGCCGAAATCGCGGCGCTGCGCCGGCGCGTGTCCGCAGTGCTGGACAATCCGGTGATGCCTGGGCCGAATCGGCATCGTCCCATCCCGTGGCCAGCATTCTGAGGCTGCGGCTTGTCAGCTCAGGACCCTGAGGCGCGAGTGCCTCATGATGCACTCGTTCGAGCATGATGACGCCGACGCGGCCCCTAGCCGGTGGTGGTGTCCAGCTCGGCGATACTGAAGCTGTGAGCCCCGCCGCGCATGACCTCAGCGACGCGGCGTTGGCTGCTGACCTTGCCGCCGACGCCGGGGAGTTGTTGCTGGAAGTGCGCAAGGAAGTCGGCTTCAACGATCCATGGCAGCTTGGCGACGCCGGCGACGCCCGCGCGAACTCGCTGTTGGTGCGGCGGCTTCGGGCGGCACGCCCCGATGATGCGGTGCTCAGCGAGGAAGCACACGACGATCTGGTTCGGTTGAAGTCCGACCGGGTTTGGATCATCGACCCGCTGGATGGCACTCGTGAGTTCTCCACCCGAGGCCGCGACGACTGGGCCGTTCACGTCGCACTGTGGCAGCGCACCACCAACGGCAGACCGCGTATCACTGACGCTGCGGTTTCGTTACCGGCCCGCGGAAACGTTGTGTACCGCAGCGACACCGTGACCGCCGACGCCGCGCCCGTCGGAATTCCGGATGTCATCCGGGTGGCTGTCAGCGCCACCCGCCCCCCGGCAGTACTGCATCGCATGCGGCAGACCCTCGACATCGACCTGGTGCGGATCGGCTCGGCGGGCGCCAAGGCGATGGCGGTTATCGACGGCTACGCCGATGCCTACCTGCACGCCGGCGGGCAATGGGAATGGGATTCGGCAGCGCCCGCCGGTGTGGTGTTGGCCGCCGGCATGCACGCGTCACGCTTGGACGGCTCGCCGTTGCAGTACAACCAGCTCGACCCGTACTTGCCTGACCTGTTGATGTGTCGCATCGAGCTGGCGCCGATCCTGCTCCGCGCAGCGGCGCCGAGTGTGCGCTGACGGCATCGGGTGTGCATACCGGGCGGCCGATTCGCGATTTAGCCGCCCGCACCGCACAGTCAACGCCATCGGCTCACACTCGATGGGTCGTCCCGGCTCCACAGCAGCCCACTGCGAGCCCACTGCGAGCCCACTGCGCGGCCTGCTCGGAGCCTGGGGGTCGCCGGGCCTAAAGTCGATCCCATGCAGTCGTGGTCTTCCGTACCGGTTCCTACCTTGCCGGGCCGCGGGCCGGAGCTGCGGCTGTACGACACCGCCGACAGGCAGGTGTGCCCCGTGGCACCGGGAGCCATGGCGACCATGTACGTCTGTGGGATCACCCCGTATGACGCCACGCACCTGGGCCACGCCGCCACCTATCTGGCGTTCGACCTGATCCATCGGCTCTGGCTGGACCTCGGCCACGACGTGCATTATGTGCAAAACGTCACCGACGTCGATGACCCGCTATTCGAACGTGCCGACCGAGACGGGGTCGACTGGCGCGAGCTCTCCGAGCGCGAGGTCAATCTCTTCCGCGCCGACATGACGGCGTTGCGCGTGTTGCCGCCCCGCGACTACGTTGCGGCCACCGAGGCGGTCGCCGAAGTGGTCGAGCTCATCGAAAAGTTGGTGGCTTCCGGCGCCGCATACGTCGTCGACGGCGAGCACCCGGACGTCTACTGCCGAGCCGATGCCACCCCGCAATTTGGCTACGAGTCCGGTTATGACCGCGACACCATGCTGCGGCTGTTCGAGCAGCGCGGCGGCGACCCCCGAAGGCGCGGCAAAACCGACGAGCTGGACGCGCTGCTGTGGCGCGCCGCACGTGCGGGGGAGCCCAGTTGGCCGTCGCCGTTCGGGCCGGGCCGGCCGGGCTGGCACGTCGAATGCGCAGCCATTGCCCTCAGCCGCATCGGCAGCGGCCTCGACATCCAGGGCGGCGGTAGCGACCTGATTTTTCCGCACCACGAGTTCACCGCCGCGCACGCCGAATGCGTTACCGGCGAGCGGAGGTTCGCCCGGCACTACGTGCACGCCGGGATGATCGGCTGGGACGGCCACAAGATGTCCAAAAGCCGCGGCAACCTGGTGCTGGTATCAACGCTTCGCGCCCAGGCCGTAGAGCCGTCAGCCATCCGTTTGGGGCTGCTCGCCGGGCACTATCGCGCGGACCGCTGGTGGAGCCAGCAGGTGCTCGATGAGGCCGCGGGCCGGCTGCAGCGCTGGCGCACTGCCACCGCCCTGCCGGCCGGCCCGGATTCCGCCGATGTCGTGGCCCGGGTTAGGCGCTATTTGGCCGACGACCTGGACACACCCAAAGCGATCGCGGCGCTGGACGGTTGGACCACCGATGCGCTCGAGTACGGCGGTCACGACGAGGGCGCGCCGACATCGGTGGCAGCGGTAATCGACGCTCTGTTGGGAGTGGACCTGTAGCGCGGAGGTGATACGTTGGCGGCCATGGCATCGGTGCTGGACAAAGTCGTCTTCATCACCGGCGGTGCTCGCGGAATCGGAGCTGAGGTCGCCCGTCGGCTGCACAATAAGGGCGCCAAACTGGTGCTAACCGATCTGGGGGAGGCGGAGCTGGGCACCATTGCCGCCGAGCTCGCCGGCGACGACCGGTTGCTCACGGTGGTTGCCGATGTGCGCGATTTGCCGGCCATGCGGGCCGCTGCCGACCAAGCGGTGGAGAAATTCGGCGGCATCGACATCGTTATTGCTAACGCCGGCATCGCCAGCTACGGCTCGGTGTTGCAGGTCGATCCAGACGCATTCAAGCGGGTGCTGGACGTCAACGTGCTCGGCGTCTTTCACACTGTGCGCGCCACCTTGCCCGCGGTGATCGAGCGCCGCGGCTACGTGCTGATCGTCTCGTCGCTGGCGGCGTACGCGGCACTGCCGGGTTTTGCGCCGTACAACGCGACCAAGGCCGGTGTTGAGATGTTCGCCAACGCGCTTCGACTCGAAGCCGCCCGCCACGGCGTCAGCGTCGGATCGGCACACATGTCTTGGATCGACACCCCCCTGGTCCGCGATGCAAAGGCTGACGTGCCAGCGTTCAACAAACTGGTGGCTAAGTTGCCCTGGCCGCTGAACCAAACCACGTCGGTCAATAAGTGCGCGGCAGCTTTCGTCAAGGGCATCGAGGGCCGCAAGTCCCGGGTGTACTGCCCGGGTTGGGTGGGTCTGGTGCGCTGGCTCAAACCGGTGCTGTCGATGCCGATCGGTGAACTTCCGATCCGCAACACTGCTGCTGAGCTGGTGCCGCAGTTAGACGCCGAGGTTGCCGCGCTCGGTCGCTCCACCAGCGCCTATAACCAGGCTTTGGAGAAGCAGTAGCCGCCGAGACCGTGAAGGTAGTTATCTGCGGCGCCGGAATCGCTGGACTTACCTTGGCGCAGCGTCTCGCGGCGCTCGGCACCAACGTGGTCCTTTTGGAACGCGCGTCCGGACCGAGAACCTACGGTCACATGATCGACTTCTACGGCGCTGGCTATGAGGCGGCCGAGGCGATCGGAGTCCTACCCGCGATCCAGCAGCTTGCCTACCCCATCGGTGCAGCCAGCCTGGTTGATCAGCACGGTCGCCGAAAAGCCGATGTGCCCTACCGTCAGGTCACCAAGGCGCTGGAAGGTCGGCTGTGCCGGGTAATGCGGCCTGACTTGGAAAATGTGCTGCGAGACAACCTGCCCCGTGAAGTGGAGCTACGTTTCGGCGCGTCGGTGTCTGAGGTGGCGCAGCGAGACGACGGGGTCTGCGTGGCCCTCGAAGATGGCACCAAGCTGGATGCCGACCTTCTGGTAGGAGCCGACGGTATTCACTCGACCGTGCGGACGCTGGTATTCGGCCCACCGTCGCAGTATCTGCGCTATCCCGGTTTTCATTCCGCCGCGTTTGCTCTCGAGGCTCCCAGCATTCGAGAAGCAGTCGGCGATCACGTCGTCCTCACCGACGCCGTCGACCGCCAAATAGCGCTGCATGCGCTGCGCGACGGTCGTACCGCGGTGTGTGCGGTGTATCGCGCATCCGATGGCGGCCGACCAGACGACGCGCGTGCCGCGCTGCGTGACCGCTACGCCGCGATGGGGTGGTTGGTTCCCGAGGTGCTCGAGCGCTGCCCGGAGTCCGCAAAGATCCATTACGACCGGGTCGCGCAGATCGAGATGCCGCGCTGGAGCGATAACCGGGTGGTGCTGGTTGGTGACGCCTGCTGCGCGACTTCGGTGCTTGCCGGCCAGGGCGCGTCGCTGAGCGTCGCCAGCGCCTATGTATTGGCAGAGCAGCTGCGCACCACGTCTTCAGTGGATCGTGCGTTGGCCTTCTATGAGCGGCTGTGGCGCCCGGTGGTCGAGGAGAAACAGCAGACCGGCCGTGCTGCGACCGGCTGGCTTTTTCCGGCATCGTCGTCGCAGCTGAGAATTCGCCGTGCCGCGCAGCGACTCACCTGGCGTCCGCTGCTTAACCGATTCGTCGCAACAGCGTTGGCCGGCGAACCGACGGCCGTGATCACGATGCTGCGCCTGGGTTCGTCGGACTCGCCTGCCGTACCCTAGCGGCCATACCCGGGTCCGCGGCGCCGCAGATAGCGCTCGAACTCCGCGGCCAGCGCATCGCCGTCGACCTTGCCGAGCGCTTCGTTAATGTCGACCGCGGCGTCACCATGCTGCTCCAGCGAGAGCACATACTCGGCCAGTTCCTCGTCTTCAGCGGTCATCTCGCTGATGTCTTGCTCCCACGCCTCGGCTTGGCTCGGCAGGTCGCCTAGCGGGACCTCAACATCGAGCACGTCTTCGACGCGGCGCAGCAGCGCCACCGTTGCCTTCGGGCTGGGTGGGTGCGACACATAATGCGGCACCGCTGCCCAGAAAGTCACCGCCGGGATACCGGCCGCCACGCAGGCGTACTGAAACACTCCGGCAATGCCGGTCGGGCCCTCGTAACGGGTTTCCTGCAAACCGAATATCCGTGCCGATTCGCGGGAGTAAGCCGCACCCGAGACCGGCACCGGGCGGGTGTGCGGGGTGTCGGCCAACAATGCTCCCAAGATCACCACGGTTTCCACGTGGAGTTTGTCGACGATGGCCAGCAGCTCAGCGCAAAAAGTGCGCCAGCGCATATTCGGCTCGACCCCGTGCATCAACACGACGTCACGGTCACTACCGGGTGGGCGGCAGTGCGAAATCCGCATCGCCGGCCACTCCAGCTCCCGGGTGACTCCGTCTACCTGGCGGATGACCGGACGATTCACCTGATAGTCGTAATAGGCCTCGTCGTCGATCTCAACGATGGGACGCGCATTCCACACCTCGGTCAGGTGGGTGACTGCATCGCTGGCTGCGTCGCCGGCGTCGTTCCAGCCTTCAAAAGCCGCCACGACGACGGTGTTGTGCAGTTGGGGCAGCTTCACGCCGCCCGGTCCGCTGTCCCGCACAGTCACACGATCAGCGTACGGCCTGGTGTTGACCTGTCAGAGCGCTGTCAAGGACTGAGCTAATTCCACTGGCCCGACTATCCTTGCTATGTGACTGGCGCAAGTGAACACCACTACGACACCGATCTCCTCGACGTTTTGTCGCAGCGCGTGGTGGTGGGCGACGGCGCGATGGGCACTCAGTTGCAGGCCGCCGACCTCACGTTGGACGACTTCCTCGGCTTGGAGGGCTGCAACGAGATCCTCAACGAAACCCGCCCTGACGTGCTGGAAACCATCCACCGCCACTATTTCGAGGCGGGCGCGGACGCGGTGGAGACCAACACCTTCGGCTGCAACCTGTCCAATCTGGGCGATTACGACATCGCTGACAAGATCCGGGAACTGTCGGAGAAGGGCACCGCGATTGCCCGTCGGGTTGCCGACGAGCTGGGCACCCTCGACCGCAAGCGCTACGTGCTGGGGTCGATGGGGCCGGGCACCAAGCTACCCACTCTGGGCCACACCGACTACGCGGTCATTCGCGACGCGTACACCGAGGCCGCCCTAGGCATGTTGGACGGCGGCGCCGACGCCATCCTGGTGGAGACCTGTCAAGACCTGCTGCAACTAAAGGCCGCGGTGCTGGGCTCGCGGCGGGCAATGAGCCTGGCGGGCCGCCACATTCCGGTGTTTGCCCACGTCACCGTCGAAACCACCGGCACCATGTTGCTCGGCAGTGAGATCGGCGCGGCGCTAACGGCTGTGGAGCCGCTCGGCGTGGACATGATCGGCTTGAACTGCGCGACGGGCCCCGCCGAGATGAGCGAGCACCTGCGCCACCTGTCCAGACACGCCCGCATCCCGGTTTCGGTGATGCCTAATGCCGGCCTGCCGGTGTTGGGCGCCAAAGGCGCCGAATACCCGCTGCAGCCCGACGAACTGGCCGAGGCGCTATCCGGATTTGTCTCTGAGTTCGGGCTCGCGCTGGTCGGTGGCTGCTGCGGCACCACTCCAGCGCACATTCGCGAAGTGGCCGCAGCCGTCGCGGACGTCGCGCGGCCCCAGCGTCAGGTGATCTTCGAACCGTCAGTGTCCTCGCTCTACTCCGCCATTCCGTTCGCGCAGGACGCTTCCGTTTTGGTGATCGGCGAGCGCACCAACGCCAACGGCTCCAAGGGCTTTCGCGAGGCCATGATCGCCGAGGATTACCAGAAGTGCTTGGACATCGCCAAGGACCAGACCCGAGACGGCGCGCACCTGCTGGACCTGTGTGTCGACTACGTTGGTCGTGACGGCGTGGCCGATATGCAGGCGTTGGCCAGCCGGCTGGCCACGTCGTCGACCTTGCCGATCATGTTGGACTCCACCGAAACCGCGGTGCTGCAAGCCGGTTTGGAGCATCTGGGCGGGCGCTGCGCGATCAACTCGGTGAACTACGAGGACGGTGATGGCCCGGAGTCACGCTTCGCCAAGACCATGGAGCTGGTTGCCGAACACGGCGCCGCCGTGGTGGCACTGACGATCGACGAAGAGGGCCAGGCCCGCACCGCCCAAAAGAAGGTCGAGATCGCCGAGCGGCTGATCAACGACATCACGGGCAACTGGGGCGTCGACGAATCGTCCATCCTGATCGACACGTTGACCTTCACCATCGCCACCGGCCAGGAGGAATCGCGCAAAGACGGCATCGAAACCATCGAAGCCATCCGAGAATTGAAGAAGCGTCACCCGGACGTGCAGACCACGCTGGGCTTGTCCAACATCTCGTTTGGGCTCAATCCCGCTGCGCGTCAAGTGCTCAACTCGGTATTCCTACACGAATGCCAGGAAGCCGGGCTGGATTCGGCGATCGTGCACGCGTCGAAAATCCTGCCGATGAACAGGATCCCCGACGACCAACGTACGGTGGCGCTGGATCTGGTCTATGACCGTCGCCGCGAGGACTATGACCCGCTGCAGGAGCTGATGCGCCTCTTCGAAGGGGTGTCGGCGGCGTCGTCCAAAGAGGACCGACTGGCCGAGCTAGCCAGGCTGCCGCTGTTCGAACGGCTGGCGCAGCGCATCGTCGACGGTGAGCGCAACGGCCTAGAAGCTGATCTCGACGAGGCGATGACGCAGAAGCCGCCGCTGCAGATTATCAACGAGAACCTGCTGGCCGGCATGAAGACGGTCGGTGAGCTGTTCGGTTCCGGCCAGATGCAGCTGCCGTTCGTGTTGCAGTCCGCCGAGGTGATGAAAACCGCTGTGGCATATCTGGAACCGCACATGGAGAAATCCGACGACGACGCCGGCAAGGGCCGAATTGTGCTGGCCACCGTCAAAGGTGACGTGCACGACATCGGCAAGAACCTCGTCGACATCATCCTGAGTAACAACGGCTACGAGGTGGTCAACATCGGCATCAAGCAGCCGATCGCCACCATCTTGGAGGTGGCCGAGGACAAGAGCGCCGACGTGGTCGGCATGTCGGGCCTGCTGGTGAAATCCACTGTGGTCATGAAGGAAAACCTGGAGGAGATGAACACCCGGGGCGTTGCCGAGAAGTTCCCGGTGTTGCTCGGCGGGGCGGCGTTGACCCGCAGCTACGTGGAGAACGACCTCGCCGAGGTCTATGAAGGCGAAGTGCATTACGCGCGTGACGCTTTTGAGGGCCTGAAGTTGATGGACACCATCATGAGCGCCAAGCGCGGCGAGGCGCCCGACGTCGACAGCCCCGAAGCGATCAAGGCGCGTGAGAAGGAAGCCGAGCGCAAGGCCCGCCATGAGCGTTCCAAACGCATTGCGGCGCAACGTAAGGCCACCGAAGAGCCGGTGCAGGTGCCCGAACGCTCCGATGTCGCCGCCGATATCGAGGTTCCTGCGCCGCCGTTCTGGGGTTCGCGGATCGTCAAGGGCCTGGCGTTGGCCGACTACACCGGTCTGCTCGACGAGCGGGCGTTGTTCTTGGGCCAGTGGGGTTTACGTGGCCAGCGCGGAGGCGATGGCCCGTCGTATGAAGACCTCGTCGAAACCGAAGGCCGGCCGCGGCTGCGCTACTGGCTGGACCGGTTGTCCACCGATGGGGTCCTGGCGCACGCTGCTGTGGTGTACGGCTATTACCCGGCGGTGTCTGAGGGCGACGACGTCGTAGTGCTCACCGACGCCCAGCCCGACGCGCAGGAGCGTTACCGGTTCAGCTTCCCGCGCCAACAACGCGGCCGGTTCCTGTGCATCGCCGACTTCATCCGGTCGCGGAAGCTGGCTCGCGAGCGCGGCGAGGCGGACGTGTTGCCGTTCCAGCTGGTAACCATGGGCCAGCCGATCGCCGACTTCGCCAACGAACTGTTCGCCGCCAACTCCTACCGCGATTACCTTGAAGTGCACGGCATCGGCGTGCAGCTCACCGAGGCGCTGGCCGAGTACTGGCACCGCCGAGTCCGTGAGGAGCTCACCTTCGCCGGAAACCGCGCGGTGGCCGCCGAGGACCCTGATGCGGTCGAGGACTATTTCAAGCTCGGCTACCGAGGTGCCCGCTTCGCGTTCGGTTACGGCGCCTGCCCGGACCTGGAGGATCGGGCCAAAATGATGGAGCTGCTGGCACCCGAGCGCATCGGCGTGACGTTGTCCGAGGAATTGCAGCTGCATCCCGAGCAGTCGACCGACGCGTTCGTGCTGCACCACCCCGAAGCCAAGTACTTTAACGTCTAACCGGTGCGGCAGCTAGCCTTTTCCGCCCCGATTAGACTTTTATCCCAAGTCTTTTCGCCATTTCCAGGTCGATTGTCGGCGGCTGTTTCGGGGGAATGTACAACGTTGCCACTTCCGGGAGTGCGACATCCGGCAGGGATCGCAACGGCAACTTCAGGACCTTAGCTTTTCCAAGCGGCGCTTCGGCGGCTCCATACAAGATGATCTCGTGATCGAGGTCGTAAAACGACGACATGTATTCGACGAAGATGCTGAGCCGATCTGACGTCGACTGATAACTTGGGTCCCAATGCGCGTATCCGAAGAGCCCAATCTGCCAGAGAATGACGCCGACGGAAGTATCGAACGAATACCGGCAAAGCACAAAGTTCGTCGCTTCATAACTTTGGATTCCGTTGAGTCCCGGATCGACGCCAAGTCGGCGTAGAGGTTTTCCGCGGCCGAAACGCCAGGGTACCTGCGGGCTGGGAAACCCTCCGCCCGAGCCAGACGTATTGCTTCATACGCCGGGTACACAAAGCACCCGGGGTGACTGTAGAAGACGACGCATAGGTCCTTGTGCGCCCTCAGCTGCGCCAAGATGTATTCCACAATGTCGTTGTAGATCTCCAGCCGACGTGTGTCCTCGCGATAGAGTCGCTGAAGCGATTCGGTATTGGTGTTCAGGTCTTGTATCCACAATTGCGCCAGCACGTCTGCAACAAGGTAGAGCACTTTCGAAGCGCGCCTGATCGCAGCCACGGATTCCGGAGTTGTTTGCAGCCCGGCGCGAATTCCGGTTCCTACAATGGTGAGCCCATCGCGGGACCACAGTGATTCGGGATCTCGTGGCAGGCCGAGCAGAGCAGATTTGGCTGGGGGTTGATCGGGCAATGAGGTGTGTCACCGGAGACGGTGACGGTGTAGTCGCTGGCGAGCCGAGAGTGCGACTGCGCATTGGCTGCGGACGTCGAGGCTTCGCGGTACAGGATTTGGCGGATCTAGTAAATGTCGGCGGCTTGCACCGCAGCCTTGTCCGCTTCGGAGAGATTTTGGTAGAGCGCATTGCGATCGGCGACCGTCGCAGCGTCTTCGAGAGCCGCCGGATTCGACGCGAGGCTCAACAGGAAATCGGTCAACATTTGCTGGTCTCCTCGAGTCGTGGTCATCGGCTCAACATTGGTCAAGCCTCCATTGAGGATGCGGCTTCCGCTGTGCGTTGGTGGCGGGGCCCTTCGGCGTGTCGCCGCCGTGAGGGCACGTTCGAACAGTTGAGCCGCCCAGGACGCACAGTCATTCATCCGGCACTCGACCACGGGGCAACTCAGGCCATCCCTGACCCCGGACGAACTTACGAACGAGACCACTCAATCGGTATCTTGGTGTGCGGGCTGGCGCAGATGCGAGACGAAACCGCCGTGACTTTGTCCACCGGCACGTGGAACAATCGCTGCCCGTGAAGACCTTCGAGGACCTGTTCGCCGAACTGCGTGACCGTTCCCGCACGCGGCCGCCCGCCAGCGCCACGGTAGCGGCGTTGGACTCCGGGGTGCACGCACTGGGCAAGAAGATTCTGGAGGAGGCCGGCGAGGTATGGCTGGCTGCCGAGCACGAATCCAACGACGCACTGGCCGAGGAGATCAGCCAGTTGCTGTATTGGACGCAAGTGCTGATGGTCTCCCGCGGCATATCCCTCGACGACGTTTACCGAAAGTTGTGAGCATGTTGCGGGTGGCGGTGCCCAACAAGGGTGCACTGAGCGAGCCGGCCACCGAGATCCTCGCCGAGGCCGGCTACCGGCGGCGCACCGATCCTAAAGACCTGACGGTCATCGACCCGATGAACAACGTCGAGTTTTTCTTTCTGCGACCCAAAGACATAGCCATTTATGTCGGTTCCGGCCAGCTCGACTTCGGTATTACTGGCCGCGACCTGGTGTGCGATTCGGATGCGCCGGTGCGCGAACGTCTGGCCCTGGGTTTCGGGTCGTCTAGCTTCCGTTACGCGGGCCCTGCCGAGCGCGAATGGACGACGGCCGACCTGGCCGGAAAACGGATCGCCACGGCCTACCCGAATCTAGTTCGAAAAGACCTGGCCGCCAAGAACATTGAAGCGACGGTGATCAGACTCGACGGCGCCGTGGAGATTTCAGTGCAACTGGGCGTGGCTGACGCCATCGCCGACGTGGTGGGTTCTGGCCGTACGCTGAGCCTTCATGATCTGGTGGCATTTGGTGAGCCGCTGTGTGATTCGGAGGCGGTGCTCATCGAGGGAGCAGACCGGGACAGCCACGATCAAACCGAGGCCCGCGACCAACTGGTAGCCCGGGTGCAAGGGGTGGTGTTCGGCCAGCAGTATCTGATGCTCGACTACGACTGTCCGCGTGCGGTGTTGGACAGCGCCACACATATCACACCCGGGCTGGAGTCACCGACCATCGCCCCGCTTGCCGACCCGGACTGGGTCGCAGTCCGGGCCCTGGTGCCGCGTCGAGGTGTCAACGAAATAATGGACGAACTCGCCCTGATCGGGGCCAAAGCGATTCTGGCTTCCGACATCAGGTTCTGCCGATTCTGATCGCAGTACGCCCGTTCGAGCCGTTGCTGTGTTAGCGTCCGCGTTGGGTCGACCGCCCGCCACTTCGATGGGCGGCCTTCCCGTCGTCGCCTGGCTGTTCGTCTGTCCCCGAAGGGATCGTTGTGCCGCATGTACTTGTCCTTGTATTGGCATTGCTGATGGGTGCCGTTGCCGGGTTGCGCTCGATGACGGCTCCTGCAGCGGTGTCCTGGGCTGCCTTTTTGAGCTGGATCAACTTACACGGAACCTGGGCCTCCTGGGTCGGCAACATTGTGACGGTGGTGATCTTGAGCATTCTTGCGATAGCCGAACTGGTCAACGACAAACTTCCCAAGACGCCGCCCCGTACCGCGACGCCGGTATTCGCGGTCCGGATCATCCTCGGCGGGTTTGTCGGTGCTGTCATCGGCACTGCCTGGGGCTACAAGTTCGGTGGACTCGGCGCCGGGGTTGTTGGTGCGGTACTCGGCACATTGGGCGGCTATCAGGCGCGACGCCGGCTGGTGGCTGCTACTGGTGGCCGTGATCTACCGATCGCACTCCTCGAGGATTCGGTCGCCGTGTTAGGCGGATTCGCCATCGTCGCAACGGCGGCCGCGCTATGAACCGGCGTTACGACTCGATTATCGTCGGCGCCGGTCAGGCCGGGCCTCCGCTGGCGGGCCGGCTGACCGCCGCGGGCGAGCAAGTTGCCATCGTGGAGCGCAAGCTGATTGGCGGCACCTGCGTCAATAACGGCTGCATCCCCACCAAGACGCTGGTGGCCAGCGCCCACGCGGCGCATGTGGCGCGGCGCGGCGCTGAATACGGCGTCGGTGTTGGATCGGTCAGCGTGGACATGGCGAAAGTCAAAGCACGCAAGGATGGCGTCATGCTCGCCGACCGCAAAGAGGTCGAGGACTGGTTAGAAAACATGGACGGGTGCACCGTGGTCCGTGGGCACGCCTGTTTCGAGGATCCGCACACGCTGCGCGTCGGGGATCAGCTTCTGCAAGCCGACAAGATCTTTCTTAACGTTGGTGGCCGTGCCGTCGCGCCGAACATCCCGGGGCTCTCCGAAGTCGAGTTCCTCACTAACGTGTCCATCCTTGAACTCGACACGCTGCCTGAGCATCTCGTCATCGTCGGCGGCAGCTACATCGCGTTGGAGTTCGCGCAGATGTATCGCCGCTTCGGGGCACCGGTCACCGTGGTGGAGCGGGGCCCAAGGCTGGCGTCCCGCGAAGACGAGGATGTCTCGGCCACCATCAGAGAGATCCTGGAGGACGAAGGAATCCACATCGTCGTCAATGCCGACGATGTGCGACTCAGCAAGCGGGACGGTGGTTTTCAGTTGACGCCCAGCGCGGGTGCGGCACCCATCGAGGGCAGTCACCTGCTGCTGGCGGTGGGGCGGAAACCCAACACCGACGACCTCGGTCTGGAGGCGGCCGGTGTGCAGACCGACGCCCGCGGCTACATCGTGGTGGACGACCAGCTCAAGACCAACGTTGATCACATCTGGGCGTTGGGTGACTGTAACGGTAAGGGCGCCTTCACCCACACGTCGTACAACGACTTCGAGATTATCGCGGCGAACCTGCTCGACAACGACCCCCGCCGGGTCAGCGACCGTATCCTCACCTATGCCCTCTACATCGATCCGCCGCTGGGGCGCGCCGGAATGACGGTCGCCCAGGTTCGTGCGTCAGGGCGTAAGGCCCTGGTCGGTAAGCGGCCGATGACCAAGGTCGGCCGAGCCGTGGAAAAGGGTGAGACGCAAGGGTTTATGAAGGTTGTGGTCGACGCCGATACCAACGAGATTCTGGGAGCGGCTATCCTCGGCGTCGGCGGCGACGAGGTTGTTCAATCCATTTTGGACGTCATGTCGGCCAAAGCGCCCTACACCACGTTGTCGCGCACCATGCATATCCACCCGACGGTCAGCGAACTGGTTCCTACTGTGCTGCAGGAGATGTCGCCACTGGACTAGTGGCGATCGCAAGCGCGGCGGAGCCGGGCGCAGTGGGTCGCCACCATAAGGCTAGTGGCGATCGCAAGCGCGGCGGAGCCGGGCGCAGTGGGTCGCCACCATCTAGCTAGGTAGGCGGCCTGCGCTGGATCAGGATGGTCTGGGCTGCCGTACCGATAAAGCCGACATTGTCGTACACGTCGGCCGTGGTTGCGCCCATGCCGTCCGGCCCGATCGACGCGCGGGCCCGCAGCGCGAAATCGCTGCCGGTCGGGAGCCGGTGCACGTGGACCACGGTGTCGGTGTTCATGAATACGAACTGGTTCGGGTCCAGGACTGCACCCACGCCGTTAGCACAGTCCACCACCGCCGCCAGCCGCTGCAGCGGCGTTGTCGGGTCGGTGTCGACGATGTGGGCCTTCGGGGTGAACCACGACACCGCCCCAGATTGTCCTTCGGAGGACTGCGGGCGCCAGTCGATGGCATCGAAATAGCCGCCGGCGTCAGCGAACACAGCCGGAAGCGGTTGAACCGGTCCTTCCCGCAGGGGCGGGTATCGGTCCGAGACCACGTCCGCGGTGTCGGTGACCTTGAGCAACCATGCCGTCATCCGCGCGACTACCCGAGCCGGTCCGTCTTCCCGATCGGCGCGCAGTTCGGCGACCGCCATGCACACGCGCGAACCTGGACGCTCAACCCAGGCTCGGGCCCGCACCCGAGTCACCGGAATCGCCCCAAGGATGTCAAGGCTGAGTCTGCCGATCCGCAAGCCTGAGTCCGCCGACAGCTCTTCGATCAGCTTGGTCAGCAGCGCCAACGGAGGTGAGCCATGCTGACTCTCGGGATCCCAGTTGCTTCTGGTGTAGTCGGTGGAGTCGAACGTCAGGTATTCGCCGTCGCTGTCGAGGCGACGGTAAAAACAACCGTTCATGCCGCCGGTTCGGTCGGGCGCGGATAAACCGGCCACCCAGGGTAGGGCGGCGGCGTCCCACCGAAAGTCGGGCAGTGCGCCTGGTGTGGGCACCAATCGCACAACCGTGTCGGGTTTGGCCGGAAATCACCTGACTGGCCCGCTGATTGGATCGCACGCCAGATCGCCATCAGGGTTTTTTCGAAGCGCATCAGCTCCTCGCGGTCCGGCGCGTAGTCCAATACCTGGCCGTCGGCCAGATAGATGAGCCGCAACCGGGCGGGCAAGACGCCACGCGAACGAAATAGCGCTACTCCGTAGAACTTCATCTGAAACAGGGCTTTGAACTCGGCCAGAGCGCGCGTTGCCGGTGGTGCCTTGCCGGTCTTGTAGTCGACCACCCGCAATTCGCCGGTGGCGGCGACGTCGATCCGGTCGATATAGCCGCGCAACAGCGTGCCGTCGACCAGTTCCACCTCGACTCGTTGTTCGCACGACTGCGGGTTGAACCGAGTCGGGTCTTCCAGCCGGTAATACCCCGACAGCAGGGTGCGCGCCTCGTGGAGCAGTTGCGGTGGATTCAGTTCAGCGGACAAATGGGGCGCATCGGCGATCACCTGCTCCCAGGCCGACGCCGCGAGCGCCGTCGCGGTCTCGGGCCCACGCTGCGCCGCGGGCAAGGCGAAGAGCTGTTCGAGCGCGGCGTGCACCACCGACCCGCGCAGCTGAGCAGCCGATGGCGCCTCGGGCAACCGGTCGATCGCTCGGAAGCGGTACAGCAGCGGGCATTGCTTGAAATCGGCTGCCCGCGAGGGTGACAGCGCCGGCCGAATCTGCAGATCCGCCGGGGGCGCCAGGTGGTCCGTCATGTTCGCAGCGTAGAACCGGGGGCCGACAACCCCGAGCACTGGCTGCGGCGAGTCGGCTGGCACCCTAGACGACGTGTCAGCAACCGGCCCCTTCACCGTCGGCGAACGCGTCCAGCTCACAGACGCCAAGGGCCGTCACTACACCATGCTGCTCACGGCAGGCGCGGAGTTTCACACCCATCGCGGCAGCATCGCCCACGACGCCGTGATCGGTTTGGCGCAGGGCAGTGTGGTCAAGTCCAGCAACGGCGCACTGTTCTTGGTGTTGCGCCCGCTGCTGGTCGACTACGTGATGTCGATGCCGCGTGGGCCACAGCTGATCTACCCCAAAGACGCGGCTCAGATCGTGCACGAGGGCGACATCTTTCCCGGTGCCCGCGTGCTGGAAGCGGGTGCGGGGTCCGGTGCTCTGACCCTTTCGTTGCTGCGAGCGGTCGGCCCTACCGGGCAGGTGGTTTCGTATGAACAGCGTGCCGATCACGCTGAACACGCCCGTCGCAATGTGGCGAACTTCTGCGGCGAGGCGCCGCAGAACTGGCAGTTAATTGTCAGCGACGTGGCCGAGGCCGACTTACCCGACGGCTCCGTTGACCGGGCGGTGCTGGACATGCTGGCGCCGTGGGAAGTGCTGGACTCGGTATCGAGGCTGATGATCGCCGGCGGTGTGCTGGTGATCTACGTGGCTACTGTCACCCAGCTATCCAAGGTGGTGGAGGCCCTGCGGGCCCAACAGTGTTGGACCGAACCGCGATCGTGGGAGACATTGCAGCGGGGCTGGAACGTTGTGGGACTAGCCGTGCGGCCGCAGCATTCGATGCGCGGGCACACGGCGTTTCTGGTGGTCACGCGCAGACTGGCTCCCGGCGCTATCGCCCCGGCGCCGCTCGGTCGCAAGCGCCAAGGGTAGGGGAGATCGGAAAAGGGCTTCGTGTCAGCCGGGTGTGCCTGGCGCGCCGGGGTTGCCGCTGAGCCGCCCACCGACGCCGCCTACCCCCGCCTACCCCGCCGACACCATACAACCAGCCGCCGGCGCCGCCATGACCGCCCGGCGCACCCGTTGCCGCCGCCGGGCGCATCGACGTTGCCGGACCCCGACGCCGATCAATCCGGCGCCACCGCCCCGGCTTGGCCGATCCGGCCCGACCCACCGGCCCTGCCGCTGCCGTACGGCAGTTCGCCGGCGCGTGGGCCAACAATGATGGCTGGAGTGCGGCGCCCAAGCTGCGTTCGACGCCAGTCGGTGGAGCTGCGACAGGAATCCGCCCCGGACCTAATCGTCGCTGCGGTGCAGGCCGCGGCGGACCGACAGCAGCTCGAGCTCAGGGTGTGCCGCTACCAGGCGTTCGGCCGCGTCCAGAACGTCGACGGCATGGCTACGGTCACCGGACACCATGGCCACTCCGATACCGGCGCGGCGGTACAGCTCGCGTGACCCGGTCTCGGCCGCCGACACGCTGAATTTGCGTTGCAGCTCCGCGACGACGGGACGAATTACCGTGCGCTTCTGCTTCAGTGATCGCACATCGCCCAGCAACACATCGAATTCGAGCCAGCCAATCCACATCTGCGTGCTCAGGGAGTCGGCGTTGGAGTCGGCGCCAGCGTGAATTCCGAGTTCGGCGCGGGGGCCGGTGTGGGACGCGGCCCCGGCGACGAAGACCTGCTGAAGACCAACAACATCTCCGCGGTTCGCCGGGAAAGCTGCCACCCGCCTTGGCGGGGCGTGAACTCCATCGGGAAGGTGAACTCGCGGTTGTCGGCATTAGCGGTCGTAACGACGATGGTGGCCATAACGTCCCACGCGTTGACGTCCGACCACGCGATGTTGTTCGCCGCGAAGCTCATCGGCAGGTAACCGTCGTCGCGTGCAGCGGCGGTGAACCGGTCCAGGGCGGCGACGGTCTCCGGGGTTGCGCCCTCGACCAAGATTGCCTTATCCGCTCCCGCTACCGCGGGATCAGCCAACCGGGATAACACCGCGACCAACGCGTCAGGCGCGGGTAGCGATGCCGTCGACCGGGGCGGGAGCGCAATCGAGCTGGCGGGCGGCACTGATGGCTCAGTCGACGCCTTCTTTTCATCGTGCGAACACCCCAACAGCCCGAGCGTCGCCCCGACGGTGACGGCGCCCACGGCTAGGCAAACCTGTCGATGCATCCAGCGGTCGACTCGGCTACCGGCAGTACAGAGATGCTCGGTCATGTGCAAGAAACGTCACGTTCTGGTTTGCCTCAGCGATCCACGCGAAGGGCAGGCGACAACGGTTGGCTAGGCGTTTCACGTCGCGCGCTCCTTTCGATCAGCCGAGTGGAAGCAGAGATTACCAGCGGGAAACAAACTGTTACTTCCCAGCGGCATTCGGTTCCGCACATGAAGTCGCGATCGCCGGTAGCGTTGAGGTATCCGCTGCGCCACTCCTGGTGCGGGAAAGGAGCGCAACATGGCTGAATCAGAGCGTTCTGAAACCTTCGGGACACCCCGCGATATGCCCTTGTCCAGCGACGATGCTGCCGAATTGGAAGAGCTTCGGCGTGAAGCCGCGGTTCTGCGCGAGCAACTCGAGACTGCGCTTGCCCAGCAAGGCCCCACCCGATCCACGCGCGACGTGCATCAGCTCGAAGCCCGGATTGACTCGCTTGCCGCCCGCAATTCGAAATTAATGGAAACTCTTAAAGAAGCCCGTCAGCAATTGCTGGCGCTGCGCGAAGAGGTGGACCGGCTGGGACAGCCGCCCAGCGGCTACGGCGTCCTGTTGGGTGCGCACGACGACGATACGGTCGACGTGTTTACCTCAGGGCGCAAGATGCGATTGACTTGCTCGCCGAACATCGACGCGGCGTCGCTCAAGAAGGGTCAAACGGTCCGGCTGAACGAGGCGTTGACCGTCGTCGAGGCCGGCCGGTTCGAATCGGTCGGCGAAATTTCCACCCTGCGCGAGATCCTGGCCGATGGTCACCGGGCCCTGGTTGTCGGGCACGCTGATGAAGAACGCATTGTTTGGCTGGCTGAACCGCTGGTGGCCGAGGACCTGCCCGACGGGGTCCCAGACGGCTTACACGACGACAGCCGGCCCCGCAAGCTGCGGCCTGGGGACTCGCTGCTGGTCGACACCAAGGCCGGCTATGCCTTTGAGCGCATTCCCAAGGCCGAGGTCGAGGACCTGGTGCTCGAAGAGGTGCCGGACGTCAGCTACCAGGACATAGGCGGCCTAACCCGTCAGATCGAGCAGATCCGTGACGCCGTCGAGCTGCCGTTCCTGCACAAAGAGCTATACCGGGAGTACGCGCTGCGTCCACCCAAGGGTGTGCTGCTTTACGGTCCCCCCGGCTGCGGTAAGACGTTGATCGCCAAAGCAGTGGCCAACTCGCTGGCCAAAAAAATGGCCGAGGTCCGCGGCGATGACTCTCGTGAAGCCAAATCGTACTTCCTCAACATCAAGGGTCCTGAGCTGCTGAACAAGTTCGTCGGCGAAACCGAGCGCCACATCCGGCTGATCTTCCAGCGGGCCCGGGAGAAGGCATCGGAAGGCACGCCCGTAATCGTGTTCTTCGACGAGATGGACTCGATCTTCCGCACCCGCGGCACCGGGGTCTCCTCGGACGTCGAGACGACGGTAGTCCCGCAGCTGCTCAGCGAGATCGATGGGGTGGAGGGCCTCGAGAACGTCATCGTGATCGGCGCTTCCAATCGGGAGGACATGATCGACCCCGCGATCCTGCGGCCCGGTCGCCTCGACGTGAAGATCAAGATCGAGCGCCCGGATGCCGAAGCGGCCCAAGACATCTTCTCGAAGTACCTAGTCGAGTCGCTACCGGTGCACGGCGACGACCTGGCCGAGTTCGATGGCGACCGCTCGGCCTGCATCAAGGCGATGATCGAAAAGGTCGTCGACCGGATGTACGCCGAAATCGACGACAACCGATTCCTTGAGGTCACCTACGCCAATGGTGACAAGGAAGTCATGTACTTCAAGGACTTCAACTCCGGGGCCATGATCCAAAACGTGGTGGACCGAGCCAAGAAGAACGCTATCAAGTCGGTGCTGGAAACCGGGCAACCGGGGCTGCGCATTCAGCACCTGCTCGACTCGATCGTCGACGAGTTCGCCGAGAACGAGGATCTGCCCAACACCACCAACCCCGATGACTGGGCGCGAATTTCGGGCAAGAAGGGGGAGCGGATCGTCTACATCCGCACCCTGGTCACCGGCAAGAGCTCGAGTGCCAGCCGGGCTATCGACACCGAGTCCAACCTCGGCCAGTACCTGTAGTCTCGGCACGTCGGCGCCGACTATTGGTCAGGCCGTTACCAGTGAATAACTATTGGCGAAGTCGTCCTGCAGCACGCGCGCGGCGCGGGTTGTGGTGTCGATGCGCAGCTCGCTGGTGAGGGTACGGGGCTGATAACTCCACCCGGTGGGCAACTTCAGCCGGTCCGCCAGTTTGGGTAGGTCAGCGCGCGACAGATTGGGGTCAACCACTTGGCTCCACGTTTGCATGAGCCAGTGCTGTCCTTCGGGGTCGCGCAGTTCGTAGACCTCTTCGCCGGCGTTGAAGATGAAGACCGTGTTGCGGCGCACCTGGTTGACGGTGTAAGGCGCTGGGTTCATGGACGACAACAGCACCGTGGCCTGCTGCAGCATGTCGATCCCACCGAAGGTTTTGATAATCTGCGGCCCCTGAGGAGACTTCTCTATGGCGTTCATCAGCCAGTACCGCGGACCGTTGAGCAGCGCTGCCGCGGCCCGGTGTTCGGTGGCGATGGCTTGCGGATCAAGCGCAGACCAAAGTTCGGCGGGACAGTCGTTGAGTGGGAAGCTGTTGTAGACGGCGGCTTGGGGACCCGCCTCGCCAGGGGTGACCAGAAGTACCTCGCCGTAGCGCTTCCCGGACAAATCGGCCGGTTGTTCCCGCCCGACCGGCCCATCTTCGGTGGTGGACATCAGGCGAAGTTAGTCACTGCGGTCAGCGGCGTCAATACTGCCGTTGGTCACGACCCGGCCGTGATAGCGGTTGCGCGCAATCAGGGTGGCATGCAGATCGTCGATCAAGGGGTCGACGAACGTCCGGCGGTACTCGACGTCATCGACCGCGCGGGCACTGATGTACATGAAGGTCAACGCGCCGAGAAAAAGACAGAGATGTATCAGCGAATCCGGCACCGGGACCGTCAACCCCACGATGGTCGAGCTGCTGGACGCCCCTCGAGTCCAATCGTTGAGCAACGCCGAACTGAGCACAATCAGCCCTAAAGTCACATAGATCGCGGCGGTAAGCAGCGCTACCACCATGATCTGCACGAGTTGGGAGACGGCCAGCACGAAGACCATGTTGAGGCGTTCGGGCCTGCTCAGCGGGCGACTACCCGGCAAATCCGCCATCGCCTCAAACGGCGTGTGGGCCAGCTTTTCACAATCGCTGGGCAGCGCAGCGGGTGACTGCAACATCGGTCTGATTCGCTCTTGGGTGATGGAGACGACAAACGCGGCGGCGATGCTGAGCAGAAAAGCTATGGCAAGTCCCAGCCTCTGGGCGCTGATCGTCGCGGCCATGAGCCAAATGTTGCCGTTGAAGAACACCAAGGTGGTCAGCAGCACGACCGGTAGCGCTCGAACCGCAAGGGCGCCGATCGTCGCAAGCTGCGAGACAGTGATGCGCAGCGCCCACCCGACTACCGACCCTGCTCCGCTGGCGGTTAGGAGTAGCACCACTGCCGTGAAAATCACTGCGTCCGGTAGATGCGCCGGATCCGTTTCGATGACGATCACGATCCCGACCAGGGTGATCGCTACCGTTGCCGCGATGGCGCGGCTGCGGCCATCCGACAGCCGCGACACCAGCCAGCCGACCACGACGATGAGAACCGGTGCAATCGCGACGAGTGTCAGCAGCACCCATTCGCGGGGTGTGGGGTCGTCGTCGATGACGACGTCCTCGCCCCGGGTGATCAGCATCACCGGCAGGGTCCAGCAGTGCAGTGCTGCGTAGGCCGCCAGTACCGGCGCCGACCGAGACCACAGCCGTCGCCAGCGGGCCCGCTTGGTCAAGACAGCGGGCAGCCCGCGCTCGAGGAACCAGGTTTCGGCCGCGGCAGTGGCCGGTTCTTGGCGTGTCCGGGTGCGGCGGAGAAGATGCATCGGGGCCAACCCTAGCGGCGGGCGCGTTCGTCGGCCCGGCGGCGGTGCTGACGTCACGATTCCGATCGCCCGCTTAGCCGATCGGGCTGGCTCGCTTCGAGTGCTCCGGGTGGCACGGCTTGGTGGGATTGCCGTGCTCCACCACGCTCCCTAACGGGCCGTACCGGCCCGTACCGTCGCACGGCCTAGGCTCTAG
>NZ_VTZN01000074.1 GCF_008370645.1 Mycobacterium simiae | reverse complement strand
CTGCACGGGCGTCTGCTGTGTCGGCGCCTGTGGCGCTTGCAGTGGTGCCTGTTGCAGTGGTGCCTGCTGCGCTGGCGCCTGCGGCAATGGTGACTGCTGCAATGGGACTTGCTGGGTCCCGAGGACCCGGACCAGGTAGGGCGTCATGCCGCTGCTGCGCACCGGCGAAACCTGGACGACGTCGCCGACTTCGAGCATCTGCCCATTGCCGAGATACATCGCGACGCTTTGCGTGCCTTCGGGACCGTAGAAGATCAGGTCTCCCTTGCGTGCTTGCTGCGGCAGGACTTTCTGGCCGACCCGGTACATCTCGCCGGAGGAACGCGGCAGCTTGATCCCGACGCCGGCATAGGCGTATTGGATCAGGCCGGACGCGTCGAATCCCACGGTGTAGATACCCGAACCTTTGCCTCTGGTGGGCCCGGTGACGCCGCCGCCGGCCCAAGAGAATGGCACGCCGCGCTGCGAGAGGCCACGCGCGACCACGACGTCGGTGGCCTGCTGGTAATCCATCGGCCGCACGCCCGGGTCGGCGAAGGCGGGTGGGGCTTCGAGCGTCAACGGGGCCATCAGCATCGCCAGACCGATCGCAAAAGCGTGGATGCGTTTCATGGTTTCAACCTCCTGGGCTCTCTTGGGCCCTCCTTGCCTCAGCGCGGTGACTTCGCGCGTAGGCCTTCGTTCCGTGACTCATGCGATGGCCGCTACGTCGAGACCTAACGCCGCTGCATGACACTCGGGAACATGAACCAGACGGTCAAACCGCTGTATTCACATCAGTCACTTCAGTCACTTTGACAACAGAACGCGGTGGCCGCCAGGGGCCCAAGGGATTTTTTGTCGTAACGTGACCGGATGGTGACGGGCGTTGCCCAATCGTGAAAGGGCAGTTGTGATTTCGGTCTCGCGGGCATCCCGGCCAGGCCGCCGTCGCGGACTTAGGGAGATGCGGCGATCACTGCCAATATCGTTGGCTGAAGCCGGTCAGCGCGTAGCCGAGCACCGAGGTGAGGGTTAAGACGGCGATCGCAATGAACGGCCAGAATGACATGTACCAGCCTTTCACCATGGAAACCAATGGCCCGATCACTGCCGCGGCTATGGCCCCACCGATGCCACCCCACATCAGCGGATAGATGTAGTAGTTGAGGCCAAAGGGCACCAGCGGGCAATCATCGGAAATGCATACGCCTTCGGTAAAGCCGAACAGCCGGGCCGGCCAGCTGGTGATGCTGACTAAGAGCAGCAAGACGCCTAGTGTCGCGGCCGTGAGTATCACGTCCCAGGGAGCTATGCGCAGTTTGAGGACCTTCGGCCGATGGTCCTCCGCCGGCGATGAGACACCGGAGCCGGGACTGCTCTCGGGCGGATTCGGCGAAGCCATGTCATGCATGCTTCCCGATAGCGGAGGTTTCCGCGACCCGCGACCGGCATGGGATGCTGTGGGACTGCATTACCCTCGATCCCCATGGCAGCGGCGAGTCCGGGGTTGACCCCCGAGCAGATCAGCGCAATCGATGCCACCCATCTCTGGCACCCCTACAGCACGATCGGCGCTGAAGCCGTCCCGCCCCTGGTCGCGGTGGCTGCCCACGGCGCCTGGCTGAGGCTGATCCGCGATGGCCAGCCGGTTGAGGTGCTCGACGCGATGAGCTCCTGGTGGACCGCAATCCACGGCCACGGCCACCCGGTTCTCGATGAGGCGCTGACCAGGCAGTTGAGCTCAATGAACCATGTGATGTTCGGCGGCTTGACCCATGAGCCGGCGGCCCGGCTGGCTCAACTGTTGGTAGACATCACGCCGCCCGGTTTGGAGACGGTGTTTTTCAGCGACTCCGGTTCGGTGTCGGTGGAGGTCGCGATCAAGATGGCGCTGCAATACTGGCGCAGCCGTGGCCGGCTGGACAAGCACCGACTGATGACCTGGCGGGGCGGCTACCACGGCGACACGTTCACTCCGATGAGCATCTGCGACCCGGACGGCGGCATGCACTCGCTGTGGACCGACATCCTGGCTCGGCAAGTGTTTGCGCCACAGGTGCCGCGGGACTACGACCCTGGCTACAGCACGGCGTTCGAAGCGCAGTTGGCCCAACATGCCGCCGACTTGGCGGCGGTGGTCGTCGAGCCGGTCGTGCAGGGCGCCGGTGGGATGCGCTTCCATGACCCACGCTATCTGGCTGACCTGCGCGATATCTGCTGCCGGCACGAGGTGCTGCTGATTTTCGACGAGATTGCGACCGGTTTCGGCCGCACGGGCCAGTTGTTCGCTGCTGACCACGCTGGGGTGAGCCCAGACATCATGTGCATCGGTAAGGCGCTCACCGGCGGATATGTCAGCCTGGCCGCCACCTTGTGTACGGGCGACATCGCGAACACCATCAGCACCGGTGTGGCCGGTGCGCTGATGCACGGGCCCACCTTCATGGCCAATCCCTTGGCTTGCGCGGTATCGGTGGCCAGCGTGGAGCTGCTGCTGCAACAGGACTGGCGCTCGCGGGTCGCCGAGATCAACGCCGGGTTGATCGCTGGGCTGGAACCCGCGCGGGCAATGCCCGGCGTACGTGATGTGCGGGTGCATGGGGCGATCGGCGTCATCGAATGCCGGCACCCGGTCGATCTGGCGGTCGCCACGCCGGCGGCGCTGGACTGCGGCGTGTGGTTGCGCCCATTCCGCAACCTGGTCTACGCGATGCCGCCGTACATCTGCCCGCCGTCCGAGATTGCGCAGATCACCTCCGCGATGGTAGAGGTCGCGCGACTCGTAGGCTAAACGCCTATGAAGGCCTCTGCGCAGGCACCGATCGAGACGTCACCGTTGGCTTGGCTGGATGTGGTCGAGCGGCAACGCCGTGCGGCCGGCCTGCGTCGCTCGCTGCGGCCGCGGGCTGCCGTGTCGACCGAACTCGATCTGGCTTCCAACGACTACCTTGGCCTGTCCCAGCACCCGGACGTGATCGACGGCGGTGTGCAGGCGCTGCGCGTCTGGGGTGCCGGTGCCACCGGTTCTCGGCTGGTCACAGGGGATACCGAGCTGCACCAGGAACTCGAAGCCGCGCTCGCCGAATACGTCGGCACAGCGACGGGTTTGCTGTTCTCGTCCGGATACACGGCCAACCTGGGCGCCGTAGCGAGTCTTTCCGGCCCGGGTTCGCTACTGGTGTCCGACGCTTATGCTCATGCGTCACTGGTAGATGCCTGCCGGCTGGCGCGGGCGCGGGTGGTAGTGACTCCGCATTGCGACGTCGACGCCGTGGCGGTGGCCTTGGCATCGCGCCGGGAAGAGCGTGCCGTCGTCGTTACCGACTCGGTCTTCAGCGCTGAAGGCACGCTGGCCCCGATACGAGAATTGCACGAGGTATGCCGCGCGCACCGAGCGCTGCTTATCGTCGACGAGGCGCACGGCTTGGGCGTGCGCGGTGGCGGGCGCGGACTGTTGCACGAGTTGGGTTTGGCGGGCGCGTCCGATGTGGTGATGACCGCGACGTTGTCCAAGGCGCTGGGCAGTCAGGGCGGTGTGGTGCTCGGGCCGGCGTCGGTGCGGGCTCATCTGATCGACGCGGCCCGGCCGTTTATCTTCGACACCGGCCTAGCCCCGGCGACGGCGGGCGCCGCGCTGGCCGCGTTGCGGGTATTGAAGGCCGAACCGGGACGGCCCGGCGCGGTGCTGCGGCATGCCCGCGAATTGGCCAGGGTTTGCGACGTGCCCCAGGTGCCGCAGTCCGCAGTGGTGTCAGTGATTCTCGGTGACCCAGAAGTTGCGCTGGCCGCCGCGACCGCCTGCCTGGACGCAGGTGTCAGGGTCGGCTGCTTCCGGCCGCCGACGGTGCCCGCCGGCACATCACGACTGCGGCTCACCGCGCGCGCCTCGCTCAGCGCCGACGAACTCGCATGGGCACGTCGGGTGCTTACCGACGTCCTGCGTGCGGCACCCCGTTGACGGTCCTCGTCGTCACCGGCACGGGTACCGGCGTCGGTAAGACAATCACGACTGCGGCGCTGGCATCCCATGCCCGGCAGGCCGGCATCGACGTCGTCGTGTGCAAGCCTGTGCAGACCGGGACCAACATCGGTGACGATGACCTCGCCGAAGTGCGACGACTATCCGGCGTAACGGAACTAGCCGGATTGGCGCGATACCCGCAGCCGATGGCGCCGACCGCCGCCGCAGCGCACACGGGGCTGGCTCTACCCACTGGCGAGCAAATCGTGCAGCTCATCGGGGGACTGGACCGCCCAGGACGGTTGACACTAGTCGAGGGCGCCGGCGGGCTGCTGGTCGAACTCGCCGACGCGGGCGTCACATTGCGTCAACTCGCCATCGACCTGGGTGCTGCCGCCTTGATTGTGGTCAGCGCCGAGCTGGGCACCCTCAACCACACCGCCCTCACGCTGGAAGCGCTTGCCGCGAAGGGAGTTTCGTGCGCCGGCTTGGTGATCGGCAGCTGGCCGACAGGTCCCGGCTTGGTGCACGAGTCGAACTGGTCTGCGCTAGCCCGCCTGGCTCCGCTCCGGGCCGCGCTGCCTGCCGGGGCCGCATTGCTGGACACGGCAGGTTTTGCGGCGATGAGCGCAGCGGCGTTCGATCGCGACTGGGTCAGGTCGTTGGTCGGCTGATGGTGCACTCGATCGAGCTAGTGTTCGACCCCGATACCGAGGCGGCGATCCGCCACATCTGGGCCGACCTAGCCGGCGCGGGAATACCTAGCCAGGCGCCGGCGAGTCGTCCGCACGTGACGCTGGCCGTCGCCGAACAAATCGATGCGGACGTCGATGAGTTGCTGCGTGCTGCTGTCCAGCGGCTACCGCTGGATTGCTCGGTGGGCGCGCCCGTGCTTTTTGGCCGCGTCAACGTCGTCTTTGCTCGGCTCGTGGTTCCGACGAAAGAACTATTGGACTTGCATGTCGAGGTGCACCGACTAGCCGGTCCGCATCTGACGCCCGCCGCGATGTCCAACAGCCTGCCCGGCCAGTGGACTGCCCATGTCACGTGCGCCCGCCGGGTCGGGGGCTCTCAACTCGGACGGGCGTTGCGCATCGCGGGACGGCCGACGCAGCTTGACGGCCGGTTCGCCGGTTTGCGCCGCTGGGACGGCAACAAGCGCGCCGAGCACCTGATCAGGTGATCGCTGCACGCCGCGAGCCGGGTCAGGGGCCCGGAGGGGCCAGCAGAGGTTAGTGCGCGCGCGGACCGTTACCCTAGCCTGAACACCGTTCGACCAGGCCGCATCTGCGCATGTGGCTGATGTGTTCGCCGACACGATGAAGACGCAGGGGAGTAGCTGGTGACGCAAGCGCCAATTCGACCGACTACCGACGCCGGCCAGGATGGCATACACAATTCCGACATCCTGGCCGACATTTTGGCCGCGGCTCGCCAGCAGGTGCTGGAGCGCGGTGAGGGTCTGAACCAGGACCAGGTGCTGCAGGTGTTGCAGCTCCCCGACGACCGGCTCGAGGAGCTGCTGGCGCTGGCCCACGAAGTGCGGATGCGGTGGTGCGGCCCCGAGGTCGAGGTGGAAGGCATCATCAGCTTGAAGACCGGTGGCTGCCCGGAGGATTGCCACTTCTGCTCCCAATCGGGACTGTTCAACTCGCCGGTGCGCAGCGCCTGGCTGGACATTCCCAGCCTGGTAGAGGCTGCCAAACAGACCGCAAAAACAGGCGCCACCGAGTTCTGCATCGTGGCAGCGGTACGCGGACCCGACGACAGGCTGATGTCTCAGGTGGCGGCGGGTATCGAGGCGATCCGCAACGAAGTCGAGATCAACGTGGCTTGCTCGCTGGGCATGCTCAGCGCCGAGCAGGTCCAGCAGCTGGCGGCAATGGGTGTGCATCGCTATAACCACAACTTGGAGACGGCCCGCTCGTACTTCATCAACGTTGTCACCACCCACACCTGGGAGGAACGGTGGCAGACGCTGACGATGGTGCGCGACGCCGGCATGGAGGTGTGCTGCGGCGGCATCCTGGGCATGGGCGAGACGTTGGAGCAGCGGGCGGAATTCGCCACCAATCTGGCCGAGCTGGGTCCCGACGAAGTTCCGTTGAACTTCCTCAACCCGCGCCCCGGCACCCCCTTCGGCGACCTGGAGGTCCTGCCGGCCAGCGAAGCGCTCAAGGCGGTTGGTGCGTTCCGGCTGGCGCTGCCGCGGGCGATTTTGCGCTTCGCCGGTGGCCGCGAGATCACCCTGGGTGACCTGGGCGCCCAGCGCGGGATCCTGGGCGGTATCAACGCTGTGATCGTCGGAAACTACCTGACCACCCTCGGTCGCCCCGCCGAGGCCGACTTGGAACTGCTCGAGGACCTGCAGATGCCAATCAAGGCGCTCAACGCCAGCTTGTAGAGAAATCAGGGATCGTGGTTGCAGATCTGGGCGCTCCGGTCAGTGCTGGCGTTTACAACGTCTACACCGGCGAACTGGCGGGCACGGTCACGCCCACAGCGGCCCAATTGGGTCTGGAGCCGCCCAGGTTCTGCGCGGAGTGCGGCCGGCGGATGATCGTGCAGGTCCGTCCCGACGGGTGGTGGGCCCGGTGCTCCAGGCACGGACAAGTTGATTCATCTGACCTGGAGAGGCGACGGTGACCGAGGATTCCTGTTCCCTGGTGCTCCAGGACGCACGAACTCGCGCCCCGCGTACATCCCGCAGCCGCGCCCTTATCTCCGTGGCCCTGGGTGTGTCGGTGCTTGGCGCGGCGGTGGGTGTGCTCTGGGCGTGGGTGGCGCCGGCGATCCATGCGGTGGTGGCGATCACTCGGGCGGGCGAGCGCGTGCACGACTACCTGGGCGCCGAATCACAGAACTTTTTTGTTGCGCCGTTTTTGATGCTGGGGCTGTTGGGTGTGGTAGCCGTGGTCGCCTCGGTGCTGGTGTGGCAGTGGCGGGAGCATCGGGGGCCGGGAATGGTCGTTGCGCTCTCGGTCGGGTTGATCGGCGCGGCCGCAGCGGCAACCGCAGTAGGGGCGCTGTTGGTGCGGTTGCGCTACGGTGCGCTGGACTTCGACACCGTGCCGCTGGCTGACGGTGACCATTCGGTGACGTACGTCACGCAGCCGCCACCGGTGTTCTTCGGCCGTCAGCTTTTGCTGGTGGCTGCCACTCTGCTAGCACCCGCGGCTACCGCGTCACTGGTGTATGCGCTGATCACGGCCGGCACTGCACGTGACGACTTGGGCGGCTATCCGGCTGGAGAGCCGGCCTCGGACGCGGCTACGCAGGCTTCACGAACCACCGTCACAACGGACGGCGGTGCACCTTCCTGCCGGTGACAACCTTGGCGGCAATCATCGCTAGCCGCGCCATGCCGGTGTAGGTCATCGGGTTGAACATGGTGGGCCACGTGGTCCGGATGACATGCTCGGTCAGTGGTCGGCCGGCGAACCGATCGATGAGCCAGCGCAGCGCCATCGGGGCAGACAACGGGTGTAAGACGATATGTTCGTTGAAGGCGTCGCGATGGTAGGTGACCCTGGCGCCGCCGGCGGAATAGGCCTCGGCCAGCGCGTCGATATCGTCGACCTTGATGAGGTAGTCGTGCACGGCCTGCACAATCAGCACGGGAGGTGCCGGCACCGCGGCGCCGAGCTTGATCTCGTGGAAGACACTGACAACTTCCGGCGTGGCAAGGACGTCTTCGAGCGGCTTGTCCAAATAGTGGTCGGTGTCCTTGTTCGCCATCCGAATGACCGCTTCGGCTGTTGTCATCTTCTCTAGCCGTCGCAGCAGTTCGATTCCGGCGTCGTTGGCGTGTTGTTTGATTACCCGGTCGAGTCGGGGGTAGGCGTGCGCCAGGGCGGCCACCACCATCCAGGGCAGACCGGCGAGCAGTGTGCCGTTAAGGCGGCGGAAGGTGTTACCCAGGTCACCGACCGGCGATCCCAGCACCGCGCCCACAATGTCGAGCTCAGGTGCATATTCGCCGCACATTTCTGCGGCCCATGCACTGGCCAGCCCACCGCCGGAATAGCCCCATAGCCCGATCGGCGCGGCCGGTGACAGCCCGAGGCGTTCTGAGTTCAAGGCCGCCCGGATCCCGTCGAGCACCCGGTAGCCGGGTTCGTAGGGGGCACCCCATAACCCGCGGGCGCCTTCATGGTCGGGCACCGAGACCGCCCACCCCTCGGCGACGGCGGCGGCTATCAACAACAGCTCGAGCTGGGTCAGCGATCCGAGGCCCTTGGCCCGCCGGCGCAGCGCATAGGAGGGAAAGCAACGGGAGGCGATGGCGTCGATCGCACACTGGTATGACACCAGCGGACAAGTCTGCCCCGGAGCAACCTCCGCGGGCAGGATAACCGTGGTCACCGTCACTTCGGGATCGCCGTTCATATCCGTCGTCCGGTACAGCAGCTGGGTCGCGGTGATGGACTGCGGAATCAGGCCCAGAAACGCCAGCTCGACGTCGCGTGATCGCAGCACGGTCCCGGGCTCGGCATGCTGGTAGCGGGCCGGCGGCTGGTAGAAGGGGTCGTCATCTGGCAGCAGCGGGCGCACTTTACGCTGCAATTCCTCGTGCGGGGGACGGCCGATCCACTCGGCGGCGCGCACATCTAGCAGGTTGCCGACCTTAACCATCAAGGCTCCCTTCATGGCCGCCAGCACTTTGCGCGCGATAAGTCCCGAGCCAAATTGGGCGGGCGGCGCACTAAGCCGGTCGTAGTTCAAAGCCGGCAACGATCGGCGCCAGCATCTCTTATCGAGCTCTTATAGTTTCATACAAGTTACCGGATCAAATACCTGAATAAAACTTCAGCGCGGCGTGGCGCCTGTCACAAAAGGCGCGAAATACCGTTCCGATCCTCCGAATTCTGGTGGCGCGGCCGCCCGGGCGAGAACTCCGAAGCCGCGCGGAGTCGCTAGCCCGGCGGGCGCAGTGCGGCGAACTCATCGGTGACCCTCAATTGGGAGTCGGTAAACCGATATAGCGCCGCGGGACGCCCGCCGCTTCGGCCGGACTGGGCGATGGTGCCGGTCTGAATGATTACTCCGCGACGGGCCAGAACCCGCTGCAGGTTCGTCGCATCGACCTGATAGCCCAACGCGGCACCGTAGATGCCGCGCAGCGTGGACAGTGCGAATTCTTTTGGTGCTAAGGCGAATCCGATGTTGGTGTACGACATCTTGGCGACCAGGCGGGCGCGCGCGTGCGCGACCATGGGGCCGTGGTCGAAGGCCATCGCCGGGAGGGCATTCACCGGATGCCAGCGGGTGTCCGCCGGCAACTCCGGGGTGGCGGGGAAGGGCACCAACCCCAGAAACGTCGACGCAATCATCCGGATACCCGGCACCCGGTGGGGATCGGAGAACACGGCAAGCTGCTCTAAATGGGATAGCTCGCGGAGGTCCACCTTCTCGGCCAGTTGACGGCGAACCGACGTGGTCAAATCCTCGTCGTTTTGCAGCCGCCCGCCTGGCAACGACCAGCTGCCCTGCTGCGGATCTCGAGCACGTTGCCATAACAGCACGTTAAGTTGTGGTTTTTCAGTGCTTAACCCCCCCGTGAGGCCTTTTGTCGCGTTTCGGACCTGGAATACGACTGCCAGCACTTCATGTGCGGTGCTACCATGGGGCATGTTTTCGATTCTAAGTCGAAAACCTCCTGATGTGAAAGGAGCCGCCGTGACGGTCGTGAGTCGTATGGACACGCTCGGCAGTGACATCACCGACATGACCGCCCGGGTCGCCAATACAGCGGCTGGCTTTACCGGGGTCGAGCCTGACGCGCAGTGGGCCGCAGAAGTGCGTCGGCTGGCCCGGGTGCGTGGAGCCACGGTGCTAGCTCACAACTACCAGCTACCCGCCATCCAGGACGTTGCCGATCACGTTGGGGATTCGCTGGCACTGTCGCGCATCGCCGCCGACGCTCCGGAAGACACCATCGTGTTCTGCGGCGTGCATTTCATGGCCGAGACAGCGAAAATTCTCAGCCCAGAAAAGACGGTGCTGATCCCAGATCAGCGGGCCGGCTGCTCGCTGGCTGACTCGATCACTCCCGACGAGTTGCGCGCCTGGAAAGCCGAGCATCCGACTGCGGTGGTGGTCTCCTACGTCAACACCACGGCGGAGGTGAAGGCGCTCACCGACATCTGCTGCACCTCGTCCAACGCGGTCGACGTGGTCGCATCCATCGATTCCGATCGCGAGGTGCTGTTTTGTCCGGACCAGTTCCTTGGCGCACACGTGCGCCGCGTGACCGGCCGCCGGAACCTTCATGTGTGGGCCGGCGAATGCCATGTGCACGCGGGGATCAACGGTGACGAGCTCGCCGAGCAGGCCCGCGCTCATCCCGATGCCGAGCTGTTCGTACATCCGGAATGTGGCTGCGCCACCTCGGCGCTCTATCTGGCTGGGGAGGGTGCCTTCCCACCCGATCGGGTAAAGATTCTGTCCACCGGCGGCATGCTGGACGCGGCTCACCAGACGCGCGCCCGCCAGGTATTGGTTGCCACCGAAGTCGGCATGCTGCATCAGCTCCGCCGGGCGGCACCGATGGTCGAGTTCCAAGCGGTTAACGATCGCGCGTCATGCAAGTACATGAAGATGATCACTCCCGCGGCTCTGTTGCGCTGCCTGGTCGAGGGGGCCGACGAGGTCCATGTCGATCCAGCCGTCGCATGGGCGGGTCGGCGCAGTGTGCAGCGGATGATCGAAATCGGGCAGCCCGGCGGTGGCGAGTGAGGACGGTGCCCGACTGGCGGGATGCGGCCGACGTCGTCGTCATCGGCACCGGTGTGGCTGGTTTGGCCGCCGCACTAGCCGCCCACCGCGCCGGTCGCAGCGTCGTCGTACTCAACAAGTCAGCACAAAGGTTCGCCGTAACAGCGACACACTACGCCCAAGGCGGCATCGCGGTGGTGTTGCCGAACACCGACGATTCGGTGGACGCCCATGTGGCCGATACGCTGGCTGCCGGTGCCGGTCTGTGTGATCCGGACGCGGTGTACTCGATCGTCGCCGAGGGCTATGGCGCGGTTAGCGAGCTGGTCGGTGCTGGAGCCCGCTTCGACGAAACATCGCCTGGCCGGTGGGCGCTCACCCGCGAAGGCGGCCACTCGCGGCGACGGATCGTGCATGCCGGTGGCGACGCCACGGGCGCTGAAGTCCAGCGGGCGCTCGATCATGCCGCCGGTCGGCTGGACATCCGCACCAGCCACCTAGCCGTGCGCGTGCTGCACGACGACGCCAGGGTGACCGGCGTATTGGTGCGCAGCCCTGATGGTCTCGGCATTATCAGTGCGGCGTCGGTGATCTTGGCCACCGGCGGGCTTGGGCATTTGTACAGCGCAACAACCAACCCCGACGGCTCCACCGGTGATGGGATCGCTTTGGCGTTGTGGGCCGGGGTCGCGGTGAGCGACCTCGAATTCATCCAATTCCACCCGACGATGCTGCACGCTGGCGGCAGTGTCGGCCGGCGGCCACTGATCAGCGAGGCCGTCCGCGGTGAGGGTGCGATATTGGTAGACCGGCAAGGTGATTCGATTACGGCGGGCGTTCATCCGATGGGGGACCTGGCGCCCCGCGACGTCGTTGCGGCCGCTATCGATACACGGATGAAAGCTAACGGCGATCCATGCGTCTACCTCGACGCTCGCGGGATCGACGGCTTCGAGTCGAGGTTCCCGACGGTCACCGCCGCCTGCCGTGCTGCGGGCATCGACCCGGTCCGCGAGCCTATCCCGGTAGTCCCTGGGGCGCATTACAGCTGCGGTGGCGTCGTCACCGACGTGTACGGCCAGACCGAATTGCCCGGTCTGTTCGCCGCTGGCGAGGTGGCCCGTACCGGGATGCACGGCGCCAACCGGTTGGCTTCCAACAGCCTGCTGGAGGGCTTGGTGGTCGGCGGCCGGGCTGGAAGTAGCGCGGCCGCACATGCCGTGGCGGCCGGGCGTCCGTGCGCGGCGATGCCCGGGCCGGCAGTCCATACTGCGCCGCAACGCGTCCAGTTGCAGCAGGCGATGAGTCGCGAGGCGTCGGTGGTGCGCGACGCGGACGGGCTGCGCCGGCTGCCTGAAAGCTTGGCCGGTCTGGTGCGGACTGTTGCGGGTCGTCGTGACTTCGAGGACGTGGCGCTCGCGATCGTCGCACGGGCGGTCACTGCCGCCGCGTTGGCGCGCAACGAAAGCCGCGGCTGTCACCACCGCGCTGAATACGCGGATGCTGCATCGGAGCAGGCGCGCAGCATCGTGGTCCGGTCGGCCGATGACCACAGCACGGTGTGTGTGGAGGCGTTGGTGGCGGTGGGTTGATGAAGCTGACGGAGCAGGAACGGAATGCGGCTTGCGAGACGATTCGGCGTGGTCTTGCCGAAGACCTGAGTTTCGGGCCAGACATCACCACGATCGCGACAGTGCCCGCTGCGGCGGTGGCCGCCGCATCGATGATTTCCCGGCAAGCCGGGGTAATTGCCGGTGTTGACGTGGCGCTGCTGGTGCTCGATGAGGTGATCGGCAAAGACGGCTACCAGGTGCTCGACCGCGTCAATGATGGGGCCCGGTTGCAGCCGGGCGAGTCGCTGCTGACCGTGGAGGCCGAGACACGAGGTCTGTTGACCGCGGAACGGACCATGCTGAACCTGGTCTGTCACATGTCGGGGATTGCCACGGCGACCGCGGCCTGGGTCGACGCGGTACGCGGGACCAAGGCCCAGATCCGCGACACCCGCAAAACCTTGCCCGGCCTGCGTGCGCTGCAGAAGTATTCGGTGCGGGTAGGCGGTGGCGTCAACCACCGCCTCGGCTTAGGCGACGCGGCGTTGATCAAGGACAACCACGTCGCCGCAGCGGGATCGGTGCTCGAGGCGTTGCGGGCGGTGCGGGCCGCCGCGCCCGAATTGCCCTGCGAGGTTGAAGTCGACTCGCTCGAGCAACTCGATGCCGTACTACTCGAAAAGCCGGAGCTGGTACTGCTGGACAACTTCCCGGTGTGGCAGACGCAGCTGGCGGTGCAGCGGCGGGACGCACGTGCGCCCACCGTGCTGCTGGAGTCGTCCGGCGGGCTCAGCCTGGAGACCGCGGCGACCTATGCGGGCACCGGCGTCGACTTCCTCGCGGTGGGTGCCCTCACCCACTCGGTGCGCGTACTCGACATCGGTTTGGACATGTAGCGCTAGCCCGGCTCGATCGGGCAGCGCATTCTCACCGGGGCAACGCAGGAAAAGTGCGCTTTCAGCTGTGCTCAGACGATATCGGCGACGAATATCCCCATCCGGCCCACCTGCATGCGCGCCATCCAAGGCAAGTCGTCGCCGCTTGCGCCGGCGGGCAGAATCCGCGGGTTGGTGATGTGCACCTGACGCCGGGTAAACAGCACGTCGGCCTCGCCGGCGGCCAGCACGTTTTTGACCCAGTCAGTCTTTCCGTGGCCCAGTGCGATCGCCAGCACGTTTCCCTTGCGGTAAGCGGTCACGATGGTCTGGTACGGCTTGCCGGACTTGCGGCCGTGGTGCGTGATGGTGGCGGCACCGGGCAGGAAGCGCGCGATCGGCTTGAGCGCGGGGTTGATGTACTTGATCTGGAAGTTCTCAAACCAGGGCGGGAACACCATGGGGACGCCGGGGGCGTTATTCGGGTGATCCTTTGCCGACATGTTGGCTGCCTTTCGCGAATGCGGACGGTAAGCCGCGCTATTGGCACTGTACCGGCCGAATATCAACTTGAGCTGCTCTGGGAGAATGGTCCACGTGAATGCACCGCCTGCGCTGCTGGCTCGTATTGACCTACGGGGAGCAGAGTTGACGCCTGCCCGGTTGCGGGCCGCGTTGCCCCGCGGGGGCGCCGACGTCGAGGCGGTGCTGGCGCAGGTGCGGCCGATCGTGCAGGCAGTCGCCGAGCGTGGTGTTGAGGCGGCGTTGGACTTTGGCGCCTCGTTCGACGGTGTACGGCCGCCGGCTGTGCGGGTGCCGGATGCCGCGTTGGATGCGGCATTGTCTGATCTGGCCGATGATGTCCGAGAAGCACTGCAGGTGATGATCGAGCGAACCTGCGCCGTGCACGCCGACCAGTGCCGCAGCGACGTCACGACGACGCTGGGGCCTGGCGCGACGGTCACCGAGCGGTGGGTTCCGGTCGAGCGGGTGGGCTTATACGTGCCGGGGGGCAACGCGGTGTACCCGTCGAGCGTGGTGATGAACGTAGTGCCGGCGCAGGTCGCCGGTGTCGACTCGTTAGTGGTGGCCAGTCCACCGCAGCCGGCGTTCGGCGGATTGCCGCATCCGACCATCCTGGCTGCCGCCCGGCTGTTGGGTGTGGATGAGGTGTGGGCCGTCGGCGGGGCGCAAGCGGTGGCGTTGCTGGCCTATGGCGGCACCGACAGCGACAGCGCTGAATTGACGCCGGTGGACCTGATCACCGGGCCCGGCAATATCTACGTCACGGCAGCCAAGCGGCTGTGTCGCTCCCGGGTTGGCATCGACGCCGAAGCGGGCCCGACCGAGATCGCTATCCTGGCGGACCACACCGCCAATCCCGCACATGTGGCCGCCGACCTGATCAGTCAGGCCGAACACGACGAGATGGCGGCTAGTGTGCTGGTCACCACGAGGGAGGACCTGGCCGATGCGACCGACAGTGAAGTAGCCGCCCAATTGCGGACCACGGTGCACCGCGAACGGGTGGCGGCCGCGCTGAGTGGTCGCCAATCGGCGATTATTCTCGTCGACGACGTGGACAGCGGAGTCGAGGTGGTAAACGCTTATGCCGCTGAGCATCTCGAGATCCATACCGCGGATGCGTCGCAGGTGGCCAGTCGCATACGTGCGGCGGGAGCTATTTTCGTGGGGCCCTGGTCACCGGTCAGCCTCGGCGACTACTGCGCCGGCTCGAATCATGTGCTGCCGACCGCCGGCTGCGCCAGGCATTCCAGCGGGCTGTCCGTACAGACCTTCCTGCGTGGCATCCACGTTGTCGACTACACCGAGGCGGCCCTCAAAGACGTTTCAGGACACGTGATTACGTTGGCCAAGGCCGAAGACCTGCCGTCTCATGGTGAAGCGGTGCGGCGGAGGTTCGAACGATGACCGGCAACCGTCCCACCCTGGACGACTTGCCGTTGCGCGACGACCTGCGCTCCAAATCGCCTTACGGCGCGCCGCAATTAGCCGTCCCGGTGCGGCTGAACACCAATGAGAACCCGCATCCACCTACCAAGGCGCTGGTCGACGACGTGGTGCGGTCCGTGCGGGAGGCGGCCGTCGGCCTGCACCGATATCCAGACCGCGATGCCGTTGCCCTGCGCACTGACCTAGCCGGTTACCTGACCAAACAGATTGATACCCGCGTAGGTATCGAAAATGTGTGGGCCGCTAACGGTTCCAACGAGATTCTGCACCAGCTGCTGCAGGCATTCGGTGGGCCGGGCCGCACCGCCATCGGTTTCGTCCCGTCCTACTCGATGCACCCCATCATCTCCGACGGCACCCACACCGAGTGGATCGAGACGGTGCGGGCCGATGACTTCAGTCTCGACATCGATGGCGCCATCATTGCCATCAGTGAGCGCAGGCCCGACGTGGTGTTTATCACCAGCCCCAATAACCCTACCGGCCAGAGTGTTTCGCTGCCGGATCTGCGCAGACTGCTCGACGTGGTAACGGGAATCCTGATTGTTGACGAGGCCTACGGTGAATTCTCGTCGCAGTCCAGCGCGGTGCGGCTGGTCGACGAGTATCCGACCAAGCTGGTCGTCAGCCGCACGATGAGCAAGGCATTCGCCTTTGCCGGTGGCAGACTCGGCTACCTGGTTGCCACGCCGGCGTTGGTGGACGCGATGCTGCTGGTGCGGCTGCCGTATCACCTGTCGTCGGTCACCCAAGCCGCGGCGCGCGCAGCGCTGCGGCATGCCGACGATACGCTGGGCAGCGTCGCCACCCTGATCTGCGAACGCGAGCGGGTTTCAGCCGCGTTAGCAAACATGGGTTTTCGGGTTATTCCCAGCGATGCGAACTTCGTGCTGTTCGGCGAATTCGCCGACGCTGCGGCTACCTGGCAGCGCTACCTGGATGCGGGTGTCCTGATCCGCGACGTTGGAATTCGCGGCTACCTGCGCGCCACCACCGGGCTGGCCGAGGAGAACGACGCATTCCTGCGGGCGAGCGCCCGCATCGCTGCCACCCAATTGGACCCAGCCACCCCCGTAGGAGCACCGTGACAGCTGTAGCGACCCGTCGTGCGCGTATCGAACGCCGCACCCGTGAATCCGACATCGTCATCGAACTCGATCTCGACGGCACCGGGCAGGTGGACGTCGACACTGGTGTGCCGTTCTACGATCACATGTTGACCTCGCTGGGTAGCCACGCCAGCTTCGACCTGTCCATCCGCACCGAGGGCGACATCGAGATCGAAGCGCACCACACCGTCGAGGACACCGCGATCGCGCTCGGCCAGGCGCTCGGGCAGGCCCTCGGCGACAAGAAGGGAATCCGCCGATTTGGCGATGCCTTCATCCCGATGGACGAGACCCTGGCCCATGCCGCCGTCGATGTGTCCGGGCGGCCGTACTGCGTACACACCGGGGAGCCGGACCACTTGCAGCACACCACCATTGCCGGAAGCTCGGTGCCCTACCACACTGTTATCAACCGGCACGTGTTCGAGTCGCTGGCGATGAACGCCCGCATCGCGCTGCACATCCGGGTGCTGTACGGGCGCGATCCGCACCACATCACCGAGGCGCAGTACAAGGCCGTCGCTCGGGCCCTGCGTCAGGCCGTGGAGCCCGATCCTCGGGTGTCGGGTGTGCCGTCCACCAAAGGCGTTTTGTGACAGCGAAATCGGTTGTAGTGCTCGACTACGGCTCAGGCAACCTAAGGTCGGCGCAACGTGCGTTGCAGCGGGTCGGCGCCCATGTCGAAGTCACAGCCGACGCTGCTGCGGCTAGGGAGGCCGACGGACTGGTAGTTCCGGGTGTCGGTGCCTTCGAGGCATGCATGACAGGCCTGCGAAAGATCGGCGGAGTACCGATCATTGCCGATCGGGTCGCGTCGGCGCGGCCGGTGCTGGGAGTGTGCGTCGGCATGCAAATCTTGTTCGCCCGGGGAGTTGAGTTCGGCGTGGAGACGCAAGGTTGCGGGCAATGGCCCGGTGCCGTCACGCTGCTGGCAGCCCCGGTCATCCCGCACATGGGCTGGAACGTCGTGGACGCCCCCGCTGGCAGTGGGTTGTTCAAAGGACTGGACGCCGATGCTCGGTTTTACTTCGTGCACTCCTACGCCGCGCAAAGTTGGGCAGGGGACCCCGCTGCGCTACTGACCTGGGCCACACACCAGGTACCGTTCTTGGCCGCGGTAGAGGACGGACCGCTGGCAGCCACCCAGTTCCACCCGGAGAAGAGCGGGGACGCCGGTGCGGCCGTACTGAGCAACTGGGTCGAGGGACTATAAAAGATGCCGCTAATTTTGTTGCCCGCCGTTGACGTGGTCGAGGGCCGTGCCGTGCGCCTGGTACAAGGCAAGGCCGGCAGTGAGACCGAGTATGGGTCGGCGGCGGATGCTGCCCTTGGGTGGCAGCGCGACGGCGCCGAATGGATCCACCTAGTCGACCTCGATGCGGCGTTTGGCCGCGGGTCCAACCGCGAACTGCTCGCCGAGGTAGTAGGCCAGCTTGATGTGCAGGTCGAGCTATCCGGCGGAATCCGCGACGAGGAATCCCTGGCCGCGGCGTTGGCCACCGGCTGCGCCCGGGTCAACCTAGGCACCGCGGCGCTGGAAAATCCGCGGTGGTGTGCCAAGGTGATCGCCGAGCACGGTGACAAAGTCGCCGTCGGCTTGGACGTCCACATCGTCGACGGGCGGCACCGGCTGCGTGGGCGCGGCTGGGAAACCGACGGCGGCGACCTCTGGGAAGTGCTCGAACGCCTTGACAGGCAAGGATGTTCGCGTTTCGTCGTCACCGACGTCAGCAAGGACGGCACGTTAGGCGGCCCGAACCTCGCCCTGTTGGCGGGCGTCGCCGAGCGCACCGAGGCGCCGGTGATCGCCTCCGGCGGCGTATCCAGCCTTGATGACTTGCGCGCCATCGCGACGCTCACCGACCGCGGGGTCGAGGGCGCCATCGTCGGCAAGGCCCTCTACGCGGGGCGGTTCACCTTGCCGCAGGCACTGGCTGCGGTGCGAGAGTAGAGCCGTAATGGAACCGCGCTCACCAGACCTGGCTGCGTTGGTGGCCGAGGCGGCGGTCGTCCTCGACGACGCAACAGATCTCTTTCTCAAGGGCCACCGCGCCGATTCAGCAGTCCGCAAGAAGGGCAACGATTTTGCCACCGAGATCGACCTTGCGATTGAACGGCAAGTTGTTGACGCGCTGGTAGCGGCCACCGGAATTGGCGTGCACGGAGAGGAATTCGGGGGCACCGCATTCGACGCGCCGTGGGTGTGGGTACTAGACCCCGTCGACGGGACCATCAATTACGCCGCCGGATCGCCGCTGGCCGCCATGCTGCTGGGCCTGCTGCACCGGGGCGAGCCGGTGGCCGGACTGACCTGGTTGCCGTTCATCGGCGAGCGCTATACGGCTGTCGCGGGGGGGCCATTGATCAAGAACGGGATGCCGCAGCCACCGTTGTCTCGCACTGAACTGGCAGCCACGCTCGTCGGCGTCGGCTCGTTCAGCGCAGACTCGCGCGGCAGGTTCCCCGGGCGTTATCGGGTAGCTCTGCTGGAGAACCTCAGCCGGGTGTCGTCGCGGTTGCGCATGCACGGTTCCACCGGCATCGATCTCGTCTATGTCGCCGACGGAATTCTGGGTGGTGCCATCAGCTTCGGCAGCCATGTATGGGACCACGCTGCCGGCGCGGCGCTGGTGCGAGCTGCCGGCGGTATTGTCACTGACCTGACCGGCGCATCCTGGACTCCCACGTCACAGTCCATGTTGGCCGCCGCGCCGGGGGTGCACGCCGAGATCTCAGAAATTCTGCACCGCACCGGCCAGCCGGAGGATTACTGATATGTACGACGGCAAAGGCCTTGCGGTGCGGGTGATTCCGTGTCTGGATGTCGACGACGGTCGGGTGGTGAAGGGGGTCAACTTTGAAAACCTCCGGGACGCGGGTGATCCGGTCGAACTGGCCGCCGCCTACGATGCCGAGGGAGCTGACGAGCTGACCTTCCTCGACGTGACCGCGTCGTCGTCGGGCCGGGCCACCATGTTGGAGGTGGTGCGTCACACCGCCGAGCAGGTATTTATCCCGCTGACCGTCGGCGGCGGCGTGCGCACGGTGGCCGATGTGGACCTGTTGTTGCGCGCGGGCGCGGACAAGGTGTCAGTCAACACCGCCGCGATCGCCCGCCCGGACCTGTTAGCCGACATGGCGACTCAATTCGGCTCGCAGTGCATCGTGCTGTCCGTCGATGCGCGCAAGGTGCCCGCCGGTTCACCCCCGACACCCTCAGGCTGGGAGGTCACTACCCATGGTGGCCGTCGTGGCACTGGCATCGACGCGGTGGGGTGGGCGGCCCGCGGTGCTGATCTTGGAGTGGGGGAGATCCTGCTGAATTCGATGGACGCCGATGGCACCAAAGCCGGCTTCGACCTGGCACTGCTGCGCGCGGTCCGTGCTGCGGTCACGGTGCCGGTCATCGCCAGTGGCGGCGCCGGCGCGGTAGCGCACTTCGCGCCCGCGGTCGCGGCCGGAGCCGATGCGGTATTGGCCGCCAGCGTCTTTCACTTCCGCGAACTGACGATCGGGCAGGTGAAGGCCGCCATGGCTGCAGCAGGAATCACGGTGCGATGACGCTACACCCTGATATCGCCGCCCGCCTGAAGCGCAACGCCGAGGGGCTGTTCACCGCTGTTGTGCAGGAGCGTGGCAGTGGCGAGGTGCTGATGGTCGCCTGGATGGACGACGATGCGTTGGCTCGCACCCTGCAGACCCGTGAGGCCACCTACTATTCGCGATCCCGGGGCCAACAATGGGTCAAAGGCGCGACCTCAGGACACACCCAGTACGTGCACTCGGTCCGCCTGGACTGTGACGGGGACGCCGTGTTGTTGACGGTCGACCAGGTCGGGGGGGCCTGCCACACCGGCGACCACACCTGCTTTGACACTGCTGTGCTGCTGTCGCCTGAATCGTAATTCGCGGGCGTTGACGGCGGCCAGCCGATTACGCGGAAGACCGCGCCCGTAGCGTCTCCAATGCCTGGTCGGCGTGGGCGTCCATGCTGAATTCGCTGGCGATCACGTTGAGCACCTTGCGGTCGGTGTCGATGACAAAGGTCGTCCGCTTGACCGGCATCAATTTGCCGAGCAGACCGCGCTTGACGCCGAACTGGGTGGCGACGGCGCCGTCAGTGTCGCACAGCAGCGGATAGTCGAAGCGCTGCATGTCGGCGAACTTGGCTTGCTTTTTGACGGGGTCCGCGCTAATCCCGACGCGGGTGGCATGCACAGCGGCGAATTCGGCGGCCAAGTCCCGAAAATGACAGGCTTCCTTCGTGCAGCCTGGAGTCATTGCCGCCGGATAGAAGAACAGCACCACCGGTCCGTCGGAAAGCAACGCGCTAAGCGTGCGCGGCGTGCCGGTCTGATCGAGAAGCTCGAAGTCGGCCACAGTGTCTCCAGTTTTCATGGCCGCTAGGCTACGCGTCGCTGTCCTCGGCGGAGTCCGTAGCCGCCGCGCTGGGCTTGGCGTTCATCTCGTCTGCGAGAATGCTCCGGTGCACGCCGGACTCGCCGCCACCACCTCACGCGCGGACTTCCGTGTGCTAGCGGTCGAGCATCGCGTCGTTCCAGTGATCCGTAAGGTCTTGGCCGACAGCGAGACTCCGCTGTCGGCATACCGCAAGCTCGCTGCCAATCGCCCGGGGACTTTCTTGCTCGAATCAGCCGAGAACGGCCGGTCGTGGTCGCGGTGGTCTTTCATCGGAGCCGGGGCGCCGACGGCCTTGACTGTGCGGGACGGCCAAGCGGAGTGGATGGGCGCCGTGCCGAAGGACGCTCCGACCGGAGGGGACCCGCTGCGCGCGCTGCAGGCCACCCTGGACCTCTTGGCTACCAAGGCCCCCGATCGCGGCGAGCCGGGTTTTCCGCCGCTATCTGGCGGCATGGTCGGCTTCTTCGCCTACGACATGGTGCGGCGCCTCGAGCGGTTGCCGGTGTTGACCGTCGATGATCTGCATTTGCCGGACATGCTGCTGCTGCTGGCCACCGATGTCGCGGCGGTCGACCACCATGAGGGCACCATCACGCTAATAGCCAACGCGGTCAATTGGAACGGCACCGACGAGCGGGTCGACTGGGCCTACGACGATGCGGTCGCGCGGCTAGACGTGATGACCGCAGCGCTGGGCCAGCCGTTGCCGTCGACGGTCGCCACCTTCACCCGACCCGAGCCACGCTACCGCGCGCAGCGCACCGTCGAGGAGTACGGGAAGATCGTCGACTACCTCGTGGAGCAGATAGCAGCCGGTGAAGCCTTCCAGGTGGTGCCCTCGCAGCGCTTCGAAGTGGACACCACCGTCGATCCGATCGACGTGTACCGAATGCTGCGGGTCACGAATCCAAGCCCCTATATGTATCTGTTGAACATTCCGAATAGTCAAGGTGACCTTGACTTTTCGATCGTCGGATCCAGTCCGGAGGCGTTGGTCTCCGTCCACGACGGTCGGGCGACGACGCATCCGATTGCCGGTACCAGGTGGCGCGGGCGAACCGAAGAAGAAGATCAGCTGCTGGAGAAGGAGCTGTTGGCTGATGACAAGGAACGTGCCGAGCACTTGATGCTGGTCGACCTTGGCCGCAACGACCTCGGCCGGGTCTGCGTGCCGGGCACCGTTCGGGTCGAAGATTACAGCCACATCGAACGCTACAGCCACGTCATGCACTTGGTGTCCACGGTGACTGGTCTGCTCGACCAAGGCCGCACCGCGCTGGACGCGGTGACCGCATGCTTTCCGGCCGGCACGTTGTCGGGCGCGCCAAAGGTGCGGGCCATGGAGCTGATCGAAGAGGTGGAGCAGACGCGTCGTGGTCTGTACGGCGGCGTGGTCGGTTACCTGGATTTTGCCGGTAACGCTGATTTCGCGATCGCTATCCGGACGGCGCTGATCCGTAACGGCACTGCCTACGTGCAAGCTGGTGGTGGCGTAGTCGCCGACTCCAACGGCCGCTACGAGTACAACGAAGCGAGAAACAAAGCGCGGGCGGTGCTGAATGCGATCGCGGCCGCCGAGACGCTGGTAATCCCGGACTTGACCCGGGCAATTGAGGAGAATCGCGGTGACTGATGTCCGGCCGGCACCGCCTGGCCGCCAGGCGAGTCGGCTGGCCACTGGGGTTGCCCAATTGCTGTTGGTTGTCGCGGCCGCGGCGCTGTGGGCGGCATCGCGACTGCCATGGGTGGTCATTCGCTCCTTCGATGGGCTGGGGCCGCCCCGAGAGGTGACGCTGTCGGGTGCTAGGTGGTCCACCGCGTTGTTGCCGGTGGCGATGCTCCTGTTGGCTGCAGCCGTTGCGGCGCTTGCGGTGCGTGGGTGGCCGCTGCGGGCGCTGGCTGCCCTACTGGCGATCACCAGCTTTGCAGTCGGCTATCTCGGTGTCAGTCTGTGGGTGATTCCCGACGTCGCAGTCCGCGGCGCCGAGCTAGCGCAGGTTCTGTTGACCACTCTGGTGGGCAGCAGCCGTCAGTACTGGGGAGCAGGCGCCACCGTCGCTGCTGCCGTGTGCGCGCTGATCGCTGCCGCGTTGTTGATGCGCTCAGCGTCGATTCCCGGGACGGCTCAGGTGATCGCCAGCAAGCACGATGCGCCCACCGAAAAAGCTGCCCGGGACAAGGAGCGGGACACCTGCGCCGAGATGTCTGAGCGGATGATTTGGGATGCGTTGGACGAAGGCCGCGACCCGACCGAACGGCCGCACGAGTCTGACACCGAGGGTCGGTGACGGAGCGCGCGCCGCCGGTCGCTACCCTTCTTGAACGTCGTCGCAATCGGCTGCGGGGCGTGGGTCGCGGGAAGGGAAACAGCAGGCATGAGTCCGGCAACCGTGCTTGACTCCATCCTCGAGGGAGTCCGGGCCGACGTAGCCGCGCGCGAAGCACGGGTCAGCCTGCCGGAGATCAAGGCTGCCGCCGCCGCAGCTCCACCGCCACTCGACGTGATGGCCGCGCTGCGCGAGCCCGGTATCGGGGTGATAGCGGAGGTTAAGCGCGCCAGTCCATCGGCGGGCTCGTTGGCGGCCATTGCCGATCCGGCGAAGCTGGCTCGGGCCTACGAGGACGGCGGCGCTCGCATCATCAGCGTGCTGACCGAGGAGCGACGTTTCCAGGGTTCCCTCGATGACCTCGACGCGGTGCGGGCGGCAGTCTCGATTCCGGTCTTGCGCAAAGATTTTGTGGTTCAGCCCTATCAAATCCACGAGGCGCGTGCACACGGTGCCGACATGCTCTTGCTCATCGTTGCCGCGTTGGATCAGTCGGCACTGGTGTCGATGCTGGATCGCACTGAATCACTTGGCATGACCGCTTTGGTAGAAGTCCACACCGAGCACGAAGCGGACCGGGCGTTGAAGGCCGGCGCCAAGGTAATCGGCGTCAACGCCCGCGACCTCACCACTTTGGAGGTTGACCGGGACTGCTTCGCGCGCATCGCTCCTGGGCTGCCCAGCAATGTAATCCGGATTGCCGAGTCCGGGGTGCGTGGCACTGGTGATTTGCTGGCCTATGCCGGGGCCGGCGCTGACGCTGTGCTGGTTGGCGAAGGTTTGGTCAAGAGCCATGACCCGCGTGCGGCGGTCGCGGACCTGGTCACTGCGGGCACGCACCCCTCCTGCCCCAAACCGGCTCGCTAACTGTCGATGACCCGCGCG
>NZ_VTZN01000073.1 GCF_008370645.1 Mycobacterium simiae | reverse complement strand
CGGCGCGCCCACGCCGAGATGTTCGCGAGTCAGCGCGGCAACCCGGCCGTCGATCAATTCCAGCGCAGCGATCCCGTCCACGTCGCGGAAAATTCGCCCGGCCTCGACGAGCGCTTCGAGTTCGGCGAACCCACAGACGGCCGTCGTCTGATGCGACGGCGCCGGGTACAGCCTCAAGTCCAGCGCGGTGATGACACCCAAAGTGCCTTCGGCGCCGACGAATAGCGCGGGCAGATCGTAGCCGGTGTTGTCGCGGCGCACCCGGCTGTGCCGGCGCAGTACCGAACCGTCGGGCAGCGCCACATCCAAACCAAGGACCTGTGCGCTCATGTTGCCGTAGTGGACTGTCCGCAGGCCGCCCGCGTTCGTCGCGGCCATACCGCCGATGGTCGCGGAATCGCGAGCCGCCAAGTCGACGCCGAACACCAGCCCAGCTGCGGCCGCGGCGCGCTGGACAGCCGTCAATGTCGCCCCGGCACCGACCGCGATACGGCGCTCGGCGGACTCGACATCGCCTATGGCGCAGAGTCGTTCGGTGGACAGCAGCACGTCGTCGTGCTCCGGAACCGTGCCGGCCACCAGCGAAGTCCGACCGCCTTGCACGGTGACATAAGCCCCAGCGTCGCGACACACCCGCAGCACCTCGGCAACCTGCTCGGCCGAACCTGGCCGCACCAACGCACTGGCCCGACCCCGATACCGACCGGTGTGGTCGACGCTGCGGCCGGCCAGCACATCGGGGTCGGTGCTGACGTGGTTGGACCCCACTAGGGCCGCCAAGCTCTGCACCACCGGTGTTGTCATGGCGCCGGTGTATCACACTCACGCTCGCCGCCGGTATGGGTGGTGATGCTCATCAAGACGAATCGCGCTTGCGGCTCGCCGGCAGTCAATAATTCATAACGCCAAGAAGGCGCGCAACAGCATCAGGGAGGCGCCATGGCCGAACGTGTCGACGTCTGGTTCACCTCCGGCAGCGACCGAGTCAGCGCGTGGCTCTACCGTCCCACCGAAAGCGGTGCCGCACCCTTGTTGGTGATGGCGCACCGACTGGGCGCAGTGCGTACTATGCGACTGGACGCCTATGACGCCTGCCTGGTGTTCGACTACCGCAACTTCGGCGACAGCGAAGGCCGACCTCGCCAACTGCTCGACATCGGCATGCAGCTTGCCGACTGCGCGGCCGCCGTGGCTTATGCGCGTACCCTCGAAAACATCGACCATGACCGAATCGGCCTGTGGGGAACATCTTTTGGAGGCGGGCGCGTGATCGCCACGGCGGCTCGGCTGCCGGGTATCGCCGCCGTCGTGGCCCAATGCCCATTCACCGATGGCATCGCCTCGATCCGGGCGATCAACCCGGTGACCGTCGCACGTATCGCGGCTCTGGCGGTGCGCGACCTCGCCGGCGCCCTGACGGGAAAGCCCCCCGTGCTGATTCCCACCGCAGGCAAGCCTGGTGAGCTGGCGTTGATGCCGGCTTGCCCCACCCTGTTATCCCGAGGGGCATTTCGCCATCTATGTCGACGACGCGTTCGAGCGTGTCGTCACCGACCAGATTCGCTTTCTCGACAGGCAGCTGCGGTCCGGCTAGTCCGAAACCGGCAAACGCCAGACTTCCTGGCCAGACGGCTCTACCCTCTGTTATTACCCAATACCCGCGGTTGCGGTTAGTTCGCGGTTCGACCGGGAAGGGGCCCGGCGCCAGAAAGGACGGGAAATGTCCTACGTGCTCACTGCCCCTGAGATATTGGCGTCGGCGGCCACCGATGTCGACGGGATCGCCGCGGCCATACAGGCGGCGAATGCGGCGGCCGCAGGCCCCACATCCAATCTGCTCGCGGCAGCCGGCGACGAGGTTTCGGCTGCCACCGCCGCTCTTTTCACTGCGTACGCTCAGGAGTATCAAGCCTTAGTCAGGCAGGCTGGCGCGTTGCACGGCCAGTTCGCCCAGGCATTAGCCGCCGCGAGCAGCGCCTACGCTCAAGCCGAGGCCGCCAACCGGGCCGTGGTCTCGGAGGTGCTGAACGCGGTCAACGCACCGATTCAGTCGCTGTTGGGTACGCCGGCAACCGTGCCGGTCAGCACCAGCAGTGGCGCGTTGACCGCCGTTCGGTCGGCACTGCTAGCAGACCCGATAACCACCGCCTTGATCATGGGCGGTACCGGTAACCCGCTGCCGCTCGCCAAATACGTGACCAACATCAACAACAAGTACATCCAGCCGCTCTTCCCGGGCGCTGTCAAACAAGGCCTGTTCACGCCCGAGCAGTTCTGGCCGGTTACCTCCCACCTCGGTAACCTGACGTTCGGTCAATCCGTCGCTAACGGCGTTTCGCTGTTGAATACCGCGATCAATAACGAATTGAACCTGGGCAATAAGGTCGTGGTGTTCGGATACTCGCAGAGCGCCACGATCGTCCACAATGAGATCCTCGCCCTCATGGCGGCCGGTGCCCCCCATCCAAACGACCTGTCGTTCATGATGATCGGCTCTCCCCACAATCCCGTCGGCGGTCTGCTCGCACGGTTCCCCGGCTTCTACCTCCCGTTCTTGGACGTGCCGTTCAACGGCGCGACTCCGGCGGACACGCCGTATCACACGATCATCTACACCGCTCAGTACGACGGCATTGCCCACGCGCCCCAGTACCCGCTCAATATCCTGTCGGACATCAACGCCATCATGGGTTACTTCTCCGTGCACGGCGATTATCCAACTTTCACGGCAGCGCAACTCGCCAACGCGGTACCGTTGCCCACCTCGCCAGGCTATTCCGGCAATACCGAGTACTACATGCTGCTGACTCAGGACCTGCCGCTGGTGCAGCCCATTCGCGACATCCCCTACGCCGGTCCCCCGCTGGCCGACCTGATCCAGCCGCAGCTGCGGGTGCTCGTCGACTTGGGGTACGCCGACTACGGACCCGGCGCCAACTACGCGAACATCCCCACGCCGGCCGGGTTGTTCGCGTTACCCAACCCCTTGGCCGTCAGCTACTACCTGCTCAAGGGAAGTCTGCAGGCACCCTACGGCGCGGTGATCGAAATCGGAGTGGAAGCCGGATTCTGGGGCCCCGAGTTATTCCCGGACGCCTACCCGTGGGTTCCGTCCATCAACCCTGGCCTGCACATCTACTTGGGGCAGCCGCAGGTGACCGCGCTATCCCTATTGAGTGGTGCGCTCGGCAACGTCCTGCACTTGATCCCGCCGCCGGTATTTCCGTAGCCGTTTCTAGGGGCCCAGCGGTGATGTGGTGCGTATCGATTCGTCGCGAATCAGCCCGCGGAGCAGCGCGGTGCTGAACTCGGCCGCAATCTCTTTGGCCGAGCGACGTCCGCTCGGCCGCAGCCAGCGGTAGCTGCCCAGCGTCATGCCGATGTAGCCCAGCGCCACCACGTGCGAGTCACACTCGTAAAACTCGCCACTGGCAATGCCGCGGTCGATGAGGCCGTGCACGTGCTCGTAGACCTGAGCTTCCTTCTCCCGGACCTCGGCAACCTGTTCGCTGGTGAACCATTCGGTGATGTAGGGCTGCTCTTGGAAGTAGACGGCGGCGCGCTCGGGGTTGCTGGCGATCCCGGTCAGCAACCGCACGGTGTACTGATAAAGCGCTTCGCGGGCGGTCCAGGACGGGTCGTCGTGTACGGCAGCCAGCGTGCCCTCGGCGGCCTGGCGGTAGATGTCGAAGAGGATCAGCGATTTGCTGGCGTAATAGTGGTAGACCGTCGCCTTGTTCAGCCCGATCACGTCGGCCACGTCGTCCATCCGGGTGCCGTGATAGCCGCGGGCAGCAAACAGTTTGGTGGCCACACCCAGCAATTCCTCTCGGCGGGAAAGGCCACTTTCGGATGGCGTTTGTGGCATTGGTGCTCGCTATCGTCGCTGCCCGCGGGGCTCGGACAAGCCCCGAGTCAAGGTTTTACCAATCAACTGGTTGGACAGTTTAGGCAGGGCCGCGCCCGCCTGTCGCACCGACGCGGATCCGACTAGACTCGCGGGCGAACCAGGTCGCGAGTCGATCGCAAGGTCGAGAGGTGGAGCAATGGATCCTAGTCCTGATTACGACGCCAGCGACGAGATCGAGTTCTTTTTCAATTACCTCACCTGGGGCTTGCGTGGGGTGGTGGACGGCAACGGCTATCCGCCGCCGGCCTACCCGCCCGTCTAGGCGCCTCGCGTTATAAAGCCTTGAGTTCTTCGGTGACGTGTGTCACCGACTTCTTCGCATCGCCGAACAGCATCGTGGTGCCCTCCCCGTAGAACAGCGGGTTGTCGATGCCCGCGAATCCAGAATTCATCGACCGCTTGAGCACAATCACCGACCTCGCCTTGTCCACATTGAGGATGGGCATCCCATAGATCGGGCTGGACGTGTCGTTGCGGGCCGCCGGGTTGGTGACGTCGTTGGCGCCGATGACGATCGCTACGTCGGTGCGAGCGAACTCATCATTGATGTCGTCCATGTCTTTCATCGCGTCATAGTCGACTTCGGCCTCGGCCAGCAGCACGTTCATGTGTCCGGGCATCCGGCCGGCCACCGGGTGAATGGCGTACTTCACCGGCACGCCGCGGTCCTCGAGTAACGACGCCATGTCCTTGACCGCATGTTGGGCCTGCGCCACGGCCAACCCGTAGCCCGGCACCACGATCACCTGGTTGGCATATGCCATCTGAATCGCGGCGTCGGCGGCCGACGTGGACTTGACCACCCTGTCGCCGCCGCCGTCACCGCTGGGAGCCACCCCGCCGCCACCAAAACCGCCCGCGACAATCGCCGGGATCGAGCGGTTCATCGCCTTAGCCATCAGGTTGGTCAGGATCGAGCCGGAGGCGCCGACGATCATGCCCGCCACGATCATTGCGGTGTTGTTCAGCGCCAATCCGGCCGCCGCGGCCGACAGGCCGGTCATGGCATTCAGCAGGGAGATGACTACCGGCATGTCGGCGCCGCCGATCGGCAGCACCACCATCAGGCCCAGCACACCGGCGGCGGCCAGCAAGCCAACCATCCACCACAGTGGCGCACCGCCAGTGCCCGGGTGTGCGTTGAGACCGATGACCACCGCTGCGCCGGTGGCCGCGGCCAGCAGCAGCAGGTTAACCGGCTGCTGCGCTTTGCCCAACCCGATCGGGCGGCCAGAAATGATCTCCTGCAACTTGCCGAACGCGATGATCGATCCCCAGAACGAGATCGACCCGATGATGGCGGCGAACAATGAGGCCACCACGATGTGCACGGTGGGCGACTCGGCGTGGCGGAACGCGGAAAAGCCGCTGGTCTGGATAAATTCTGAGAGCGCGATCAGGGCTACCGTCCCACCGCCGACGCCATTGAAAAACGCCACCAGCTGGGGCATGGCGGTCATCTTGGTCAGCCGCGCCGGCGGTACGCCGAGCACGACGCCCACCACCAGGCCCGCGATGATCAATGGCCACTGGCTGGTGTGCCGGATCATGACCAGAGTGGCCGCGACGGCGATAGTCATACCCACCGCGGCGATCAAGTTGCCGCGGACCGCCGTCTTGGGGCCGGTCAAGCCCATCAAACCGTAGATGAACAGCGAGAACGCGAAGATATAGAGACCGATCACCAAGTAATTCATCTGGCTGCCGGCTCCTCAGTCTTGGCGGGTACCGCCTTCTTCCCCTTGAACATGCCCAACATCCGGTCGGTGACAATAAAACCACCGATCACGTTCAAGGTGCCGAACACCACCGCAACAAACAGGATGATCTGCACCGCGATCGATGGCTGCTCGACCCGCCCGAACACCACCAGCGCGCCGAGTACCACGATCCCGTGGATGGCGTTGGTTCCCGACATCAGCGGGGTGTGCAAGGTATTGGGCACTTTGGAGATCACCGCGAACCCGACGAATCCGGACAGCACCAGGATCGCCAGATTCTCCAGCAGTTGGTCATACATCTCTAGCAGGCCTTTCCGTCCTGGTCGCGGGTCACACACGATTCCGCGATGACTTCATCGGCAAAATCCGGCACCAGCTTGCCGTCCTTGATCAGCAGGTCCAGCAGCGCCGTGGTGTTCTTGCTATAAAGCTCGCTGGCGTGTTCCGGCATTGTTGCCGGCAGGTTCAGCGGCGAGGCGATGGTGACGCCATGCTTGACCACCGTCTGACCCGGCTCGGTCAGTTCGCAGTTGCCGCCTGTCTCACCGGCCAGGTCCACCACCACGCTGCCGGGCTTCATCGCTTCCACCGCAGCAGCAGTCACCAACCGTGGCGCGGGCTTGCCCGGAACCAGCGCCGTGGAGATCACCACGTCGAAGCCGCTGATCGCGTCTTCTAGAGCCTTCTGCTGCTGGGCGCGTTCCTCGTCGGTCAGCTCGCGGGCGTACCCGCCCTCCCCAGCGGCGGTGATCCCGACATCTAGCCATTGCGCGCCCACCGACCGCACCTGGTCGGCGACTTCGGGCCGCACGTCGTAACCGGTGGTGCGGGCACCCAGCCGCTTGGCCGTCGCCAGCGCCTGCAGCCCGGCCACACCGACACCGAGCACCAGCACGGTCGCCGGCTTCACTGTTCCCGCCGCCGTGGTCAGCATCGGGAAGAACCGAGTCGACTCCGAGGCAGCAAGCAGTACTGCCTTGTAACCCGACACGTTGGCCTGCGACGACAGCGCATCCATGACCTGAGCACGGGAGATGCGCGGAATGGCCTCGAGCGCAAACGCCTGCACACCGGCTTGCTTTAGGGCGCCGATGGAGTTGTCGGCGTTGCGCGGTGCCAGGAATCCGATCAGCGTCTGCCCGTTGCGCAGCCGACCTACTTCGTCTGCGGTCGGCGGTGCGACCTTGACGACGATATCGGCGGCCCAGGCATCTCCGAGCGTGGCGCCGGCTTCGGTGTAGAGCTCATCGGGTAGTAGGGCCCGCTGACCTGCGCCGGGCTCGACTACGACGGCAACCCCACTGTTCACCAGCGCTGCGACCGCTTTGGGTACCAGCGCAACGCGCCGCTCGTCGGGTCTCGACTCGGCCACCACCCCTACCCTGATGGTGTGGGTCTGCGCTGCTGTCATGGCGCGTACATCCGCTTTCCTCGTACTTTCCTGTACTTCCCTGTACTTCCCTGTACTTCCCTGTACTTCCCTGGCACTTTCCTGCGCGTTCCAGCCCACTGGGCCTGCCGCTAACTCGGTCGCGCGCTTGGCTACCATAACGCGTGCCGGGTCAAGGGCCGATTTCTGATCGCCTCAGCGAAATCCCCGCAACCATCGGCATCACCGGTCGATGATTCGCCGGTCGACGTAAATTCGGTAGCGATCAGGCTGTTGTGGCGCCACAATGCGCTGTTGTGTGACGCGGCGCCCCAATCACCGCGAGCAGTCGCGGCGGCTTGTCGCACGTGTCCTATCGTGGCGGAATGGACTTCGCGATGTCGGCTCAGGCGATCGACTACCACAAGCGGTTGTCCGACTTCATGACGGAGTACGTCTTCCCGGCCGAGTCCGACTACGAGAGATACCGCCGTGAAGCCGGCCCGGGTGACCACACCGTGCCGCCGATCCTCCAGCAGCTCAAAATTAAGGCCAGAGAACGCGGCCTGTGGAACCTGTTTCTGCCAGCCGAATCGGGTCTGACCAATCTGGAGTACGCGCCGCTGGCTGAGCTGACCGGCTGGAGCCTGGAGATCGCGCCCGAGGCGCTCAATTGCGCGGCGCCGGATACCGGCAACATGGAAATCCTGCACATGTTTGGCACCGACGAGCAGCGCGCACAGTGGTTGCAACCGTTACTGGCCGGCGAGATTCGCAGCGCCTTCTCTATGACCGAGCCCGCGGTGGCCAGCAGCGACGCCCGCAACATCGAGACACTGATCACCCGCGACGGCGCCGACTACGTCATCAACGGGCACAAATGGTGGACGTCGGGCGCATCCGACCCGCGCTGCGCGATTCTGATCGTGATGGGACGCACCAACCCCAGCGCGGCGGCCCACCAACAACAGTCGATGATCCTGGTCCCAACGGACACCCCTGGGGTGACCATCGTGCGCTCGACCCCCGTGTTCGGCTGGCAGGACCAGCACGGCCACTGCGAGGTGGTCTACGACAACGTCCGGGTCCCAGCCACCAACCTGCTCGGCGACGAGGGCAGCGGCTTCGCGATCGCCCAGGCCCGGCTGGGACCGGGGCGCATTCACCACTGCATGCGTGCACTCGGCGGAGCCGAACGAGCGCTGGCGCTCATGGTGGACCGGGTCCGCAATCGGGTGGCGTTCGGCCGCCCGTTGGCCGAGCAGGGCGTAGTGCAGCACGCAATTGCTCAGTCGCGCAACGAAATCGACCAAGCCAGGCTGCTGTGCGAGAAGGCGGCCTGGACCATCGACCAGCACGGCAACAAAGAAGCCCGCCACCTAGTCGCGATGATCAAAGCTGTGGCACCCCAGGTGGCCTGCGACGTCATCGACCGGGCGATTCAGGTGCACGGAGCCGCCGGCGTCAGCGACGACACCCCCCTGGCCCGGCTCTACAGCTGGCATCGTGCGATGCGGATCTTCGACGGGCCCGACGAGGTACACATGCGATCCATTGCCCGCGCCGAACTGGGACGAGAGAAATCTCCGTTCGCTGCGGCAGTCACCCGACATGGCTGACCAGGGACTTAGCGGCGCGTGGAACTTTCGTGACGTAGCAGAAGGCACACCGGGACTGCGGCCAGGCCGACTGTTTCGGTCCAGTGAGCTGAGCCAGCTCGACGACAACGGTCGCGAAACGTTGCGGCGGCTGCGCATCAGCGACGTCGCCGATCTGCGCTCGGCTAAAGAGGTCGTCCGGCGCGGCCCGGGGCTGGTGCCCGACGAGGTCGACGTCCATTTGCTACCGTTCCCCGACCTTGCCACTGACGATGCCGAGACCGGCGAAGCAGCACCGCATGAAACCGCGTTCCAGCGCCTCTTCACCGACGGCCCACCCGACCAATCCGCCGAGGAAATTGATGCGTCCACCGTCAGGTACATGATCGACGAATACCGCCAATTCCCAACCCGTAAAGGAGCGCAGCGCGCGGTGCATCGTGTGTTCACGCTGCTGGCAGCCGACCGTCAGGTGCTCACGCATTGCTTCGCGGGCAAGGACCGCACCGGTTTTGTGGTCGCGACGGTACTAGAAGCGGTAGGTCTGGACCGCGACGTCATTCTCGGCGATTACCTACGCAGCAACGAAGCCGTGCCGCAGCTGCGCAGCCGCATCTCGGAAATGACCCAGCATCGCTTCGACATCGAACTGACGCCCGAAGTGGTTACCTTCACCAAGGCCCGGCTGTCCGACGGGGTGCTCGGCGTCCGGCCAGAGTACCTGGCCGCCGCGTGGCAAACCATCGAGGAGACCTGGGGCTCAGTGGAAGCCTATCTGCACAATACGGGTATTGCCGGCGCCGACGTTCTCCGATTGCGCAACGCGCTACTCAGCTGACCCGTTTGAACCGTTGCCCTACCCGCGAAAGCGTGGGTTGGACCAAACGCCAGACACCACAGCGGAATCGATTTACCCTCAACAGATACGGGCTTGACGGGCGTATACAACCCACTCGCCAGGAGGGATGGGTCGTTGTCATACCTTATTGCGCAACCACCGGCACTGGCGGCGGCGGCAACCGAGTTAGCGGGGATCGGCTCGGCGCTCAGCGAAGCCACTGCTGCCGCCGCGGCTCCAACGGCGGCAATCGCTACCGCGGCTGCAGATGAGGTGTCCACCGCAATCGCGCAGCTGTTCGGCGCGTTCGGGCAGGAATTCCAGGCGATCAACGCGCAACTTGGAGCGTTATACAACGAATTCACGCTGAAGTTGACGGCGGCGGCGAACGCCTATTTTGGCGACGATGCCATCAGCGCCGCCAGGCTGGTGAGGGGCGCGACAACCGGGCTCATTACGCCGACCTCTCCCCCGGTTGTGCCGCCGGTGTTCAACCAAAACACAGCTTTGGTGATGAGCGGCACCGGGTCGCCGATACCCTCGTTGCAATACATCACCAACATCACCAATCTATTCCTGCCCCCCGGCGTTATCGTGAGTCCGTTGAACACGATTGAGGAGCTATACCCCATCACCGGCGTCAAATCTCTGCCCTTCCAAAATTCGGTGGAGACTGGTCTGCAGATTCTCGACACCGCGATTTGGCAAGAAATCAACGCCGGCAACCATGTCACTGTGTTCGGCTACTCCCAAAGCGCCGTCATTTCGTCCCTGGAAATCCAGCAACTGCTGTCCCTGGGCCCGAATAAGCCGGACCCTAGCCAACTCAGTTTCATTTTCATCGGCAACGAGATGAATCCCAACGGCGGCATCCTCTCACGCATACCCGGCCTGAACATTTCGACCCTCGGCCTCCCGTTCTACGGGGCGACTCCAGACAACCCCTACCCAACGACGACATACACCCTCGAATATGACGGTTTCGCCGACTTCCCGCGGTATCCGCTCAACATCCTGTCCGACATTAACGCAGTCTTCGGGATACTCACCGTGCACACCCAGTATCCGAATCTCACCCCGGAACAGATAGCGAACGCGACGCTGTTGCCGACGCAAGGCGTGACGTCAAACCAGTACTTCATCATTGAGACCCCGGACTTGCCCCTACTGGCCCCGGTGCGAGCAATCCCCGTCATCGGACCGCCGCTGGCCGCCCTCGTCCAACCGAATTTAGAAGTGATCGTCAACCTGGGGTACGGCGACCCGAATTTCGGCTATTCGACGAGCCCTGCCAATATCCCCACGCCATTCGGACTCTTCCCAGATATCCCGCTGAGCGTCGTCGTCGATGCCCTCGTGGCCGGAACTCACCAAGGCATCAACGACTTCGCGGCCGCCCTGCCGGCTGCGCTCAACCCTCCCGAGCTCCCGATAATCGGATTCCCACCGTACATTGAGCAAATCTTGCCACCCGCACCAAGCCCAATTCCTGCTACGCCATCCAACATCACCGACGTTCTCGCGGCCGTTGTCTCGGATGCCTACTCACTTCTGCTTCCCACAGCAGATCTTGGTTTGGCCTTTGCCACCATCCTTCCCGTCTTCGACCTCTCGCTATTCCTGAACCAACTCTTACAGGGAAATCTCCGTGCCGCGATCGAATTGCCGCTCGCGGCCACCTTCGGCTTGGCCGCGCTAGGTGGCATGATCGAATTCATTGCGATCGTGCGAACAGTGGCAGAAATTGTGCAACAGTTACAGAGCCTCAGCTTCTAAATAGACTAAATAGACTGGCGAACGCGGGATGCGGTGGACCAGACCGATCTACGCTGAAAGCCTCCACGTTGAGCCGCTCTGTCAGCTCATCGGTGTAACAGCATGGGCAGTATCACAACAAAAACCCTGTCGCTGAGGGGAATTGGTCGATGGCTTACATGATGACACAGCCGCAGGTGGTGTCCGCGGCTGCCGCGAACATCGCGGAAATTCGTTCGGCGATCGCCGAGGCTAATGCCGCCGCCGCCGGTCCGACGACCGGTCTGGTGGCGGCTGCTAGCGACGAGGTATCGGCGGCGATAGCGAACCTGTTTGGCGCATACGCGCGGGAATACCAGGCGGTGACCCGGCAGGCGGCGGCCTTTCATGGTCAATTTGTTCAGGCACTGGCCGCAGCCGGGGTCGCGTACACGGAGGCTGAGGCAGCCGGCGCAGCAGCAATGTCACGGGCATTCGGTGCGCTCACCTCACCCATCCAATCACTGCTCGGTGGAGCCGCGAGCCCAGCCAGCGTCAGTGCGGTCGCCGCACCATTGGTGGCGACGACGTACGACGTGGCGTTAATCATGACCGGTAGCGGCACGCCGATACCGACGCCCGAATATATGGCCAGCGTTCGACCCTTCATCAACGCCAATTTCATGGTGACCGGTGCGTCGTTGCCGCTGAATACACCCGAAGGCCTGTACCCGCTCACCCAGGTCAAAGACCTACCCCTCAACCAATCGGTGAACTTGGGTGTCCAGATGCTGCACAACGCGCTCTTCGGGCCGCAGGGACTCATCACGGCACAGGGACAAAACGTTGCGGTGCTCGGCTATTCGCAGAGCGCCGTCCTTTCCTCGATCGAGATGCGGAACCTCGCGGCCGCCGGGAGCCCGCACACCGATAACCTCAGCTTCACCTTGCTGGGCAGCCCGATGGCTCCCAACGGAGGGCTGCTGGCCCGCTTCCCGGGTCTATCCATGCCGGCTCTCGGTTTGGAGTTCTACGGGGCCACACCCTCGAACACGGGCTATCCGCTCAGCCAATACACGCTGCAATACGACGGTTATGCAGATTTCCCCCGATATCCGATCAACTTCCTGTCGGTCCTCAACGCATTTGTGGGCATCCAGACCGTGCATGGCAACTACCCAGGTCTGGATCCGACCAATCTTCCCCCCGGCTACAACTTGGTGGAATTGCCGGTCTCTCCGACCAACAATGGCCTCGAGCGTTACTACATGATCACCTATCCCGGGTTGCCACTACTGGACCCGGTGCGAGCGATCCCGGTGATTGGCAATCCTCTGGCCAATCTCGTCGAACCGAATTTGACCTACCTGGTCAACCTGGGCTACGGAGACCCCCGTTTCGGCTATTCCACCGACTATGCCGATGTGCCCACCCCGTTCGGGCTGTTTCCTTCGATCGACCCGATAACCTTCACGACCGATATGGTCGGCTTGGCCCAGCAAGGCGGGAGTGCTTTCGCGAACGACATCAGCGCCATGGTGCCCACATCATTGCCCACCCTGTCGCTGCCGGACTTCTCGCAAACTGGCGGCTCGTCAACACCATGGGCGCTACCCAGCCTGCCGACCAGCACCGGCTCCCCCATCATCGACTTCATAGACGCTGTGCAGGCAGCCAACACCAGGATCGCCAACACTATTTCCAATGTGGCCGCCGACGCTTACGCCGTTGCGTTGCCGACGGCCGATGTCATCAACACCATGGTGACTACTCTTCCGTCTTACACCGTCAACCTGTTCTTGGACGGGGTCAAGCAGGTGGCCACCGGTGACCCCATCGGGCTGGTCAACGCGATCGGCTATCCGATTGCGGCCAATGTAGCGTTGTTGACCCTCATCGGCGGTTTCGAAGTCCTGGTCGTCACGAATGCCATTGGGTCGATTGTCGGCGATATTACTGGCCAGCCCTCCAGCTGATCACGGCTCGAGAACGACTTTGCCGAGCACGCCGCCATCAGCCAGGCTCTGCAGCGCCACCTGGGCTTCGGATAGCGGATAGCGTTGCGGCGGAGGCGGTCTCAGCCCCAGCGAAACCAGGTAGTTCAGGCCCCAGGAAAACAAGCCTGCCGAACCTGGGACCATGTTGAGGTACTCACCCCACGCGACGCCGAGCACCCCTACGTTGCGCAATAGCAGGCGGTTGACCGTGAGCGTCGGGATGCTGCCCGCGGCAAAGCCGATGACCAGCAACTTTCCATCGATGGCCAGCACCCGAACCGCGTCGTCGAACGTCGGACCGCCGATCGGATCGACGACGATATCCACCCCCTGGCCGTGGGTGTGTTTGTGCACCTGCCGAACCCAGCCGTCGGTCAACGGCAATACCACGTCGGCGCCCAGTGCGGAGACGTAGTCGACTGACCCCGCACGGTGCACCACCGCTATCACTTGGCTGGCACCCAAGGCCTTCGCTATCTGGATCGCGGCGGTGCCAACTCCACCGGCCGCGCCGAGCACCAACACCGAGTTACCCGGCCGCATCGCAGCGCGCCGGGCAAGCGCGAAATACATGGTGTTGTAGTTGACCAACAGTGACACCGCTTCGGCGTCATCGAGCTCGGCGGGACTGCGGATCACGTTGGAAACCGGAACCGCCACTTGCTCGGCATAGCAGCCCAACACCCCGAACGCCGAAACACGTTCGCCGACAGAAAAGCCTGAATTGGCCGGCGCTGTACGCACGACGCCGGCGGTTTCCAAGCCGAGCACGAACGGTGGCGACAACTTCAGCTGGTACTCGCCCTTGCACAGCAGTAGGTCCGGAAAACAAACTCCCGCAGCGCGCACGTCAATGACGACCTTCTTGCCGTCATCCGCGATGTCGTCAATATCGGTATAGACTATGCCGGACGGACCGGAAAGCTCTTGTACAACACAGGCTTTCATTAATGCTACAGCTTGAATCCAGCTTTTTTCGCGTGCGATAAGTCGGTGATCTGGTCCCAATGTGCTGCGACATCCTGCACCGACGGCGGCGTGTCGAAGTTGACGCCGTCGTTCTGGAACAAGGCAGCTCGCTGCACCCTGCCACCACCGACAATGAACACCGACGCATTGTCGGCGCACTCTTCGGTGCATAAGTAAGCCACCACTGGTGCGACGAACTCGGGCGTGAGCTTCTCCAGCACCTCCGGCGGCATGATGTCCTGGGTCATCCTGGTGGCTGCGATCGGGGCGACCGCGTTGGAGTGGACGTTGTACTTGGCACCTTCCAAAGCCAGTGTGTTGATCAACCCGACCAGACCAAGTTTGGCTGCACCGTAGTTGGTCTGGCCGAAGTTGCCGAACAATCCGCTGGTGGAGGTGGCGACGACGACTCGGCCATAACTCTGCTCCCGAAAGTGCGGCCAGGCCGCGCGGATTACGTTGTACCCGCCGTACAAATGCACCTTCAACACAGCGTCCCAGTTCTCGAATGCCATTTTGTGGAAGGTTCCGTCGCGCAGGATCCCGGCGTTGCTGACCACGCCGTGCACGGCCCCGAATTCGTCGAGCGCGGTCTTGATGATGTTAGCCGCTCCCTCGGGCTCGGAGACGCTATCGTAGTTGGCCACCGCGCGACCGCCCCCGTCGCGGATTTCGGCGACTACCTGATCGGCCATGGCCGATCCCGCACCCGTGCCGTCGCGGGCGCCCCCGAGGTCATTGACGACTACGCTGGCCCCCTCCTGGGCAAGGGTGCGGGCGTATTCGCGGCCCAATCCACCACCGGCTCCGGTAACGACGATGACGCGATCCTGCACTCCGGGCATCAGGTTCCTCTCTGCTAACACGATCAGGGTCGGCCCTGGCAGCTGGCCAGGCCGGATGGGCATATGCCGCTTCGGTCTTTTTTCGGTGGCAGCAGGCTAAAACAGCTTGCGAGCTAACTTGAAGGCCCGCTCGGTGTAAGGCGGGTACAGGATGCTCGACAGGTCAGGTCGCGTCGGTTTGGTGAGCACCGACTTGCGGTGGCTGAACTCCTGGAAGCCCCACTTGCCGTGGTACGCGCCCATGCCCGAGGCACCTACCCCGCCGAACGGCAGCTTGACCGTCGACACTTGGAACGCGAGGTGATTGACCAGCATGCCGCCCGCCGGCACCTCTTTGATCACCCGTTCGCGTATGTCACGCGACTTGGTGAACAAGTATGCCGACAGCGGCTTAGGCCGCGAGTTGACGAATTTTATCGCCTCATCCAGCGACTTGACGGTGAGCACCGGCAGGATCGGCCCAAAAATCTCGTTGGTCATCAGCGGCCCAGCCGGATCAGGGTCGACGACGACGGTCGGCTCGATCCGCAAACTCGACGCGTCGCACCTGCCCCCCGCGGCAATCGTGCTTTTTCCGTCAGCTTTCGCGTCGGTGAGGTAGCCGCTCAACCGGTCGAACTGGCGCTGGTTGACGATGCGGAATCCGGCCTGGTCCTCCTGGGCACGGAACTTGGTGATGGCGGCGCCGATCTTGCTCACCAGTTCATCCCGAATCGTTGCGTCAGCCAGCACATAGTCGGGTGCTACACAGGTTTGCCCGGCGTTGAGCAATTTGATCCAAGCGATCCGCTTGGCCGCGACATCCACATCGGCGTCGGCAGCCACGATCACCGGGCTCTTGCCGCCGAGTTCGAGCGTGACCGGGGTCAGGTGTGGTGCTGCACCTTCATAGACTTTGCGGCCGATCTCGGTGCCGCCGGTGAACATCACCCGGTCCATTCCCTGCGCGATCAGCTCCTGGCTCACTGCGCCATCGCCTTCGACCACCGCGATCGCATCGTTGTCCAGATAGCGCGGCACCAGCTCAGCAATCAACCGTGACGACGCGGCAGCAATCTCCGAAGGCTTGAGCACCATCGTGTTTCCAGCTGCAATCGCCCCGACCGCTGGGCCTAGCGTCAGGTAGAACGGGTAATTCCACGCTCCAATGATCAGCACGGTCCCGTAGGGCTCATACTCCACCCAGCCACGGCCAGGCAGCTGCGGGGCCTCGAGCAGTAGATACTTGCGACGCATCCACCTGCGCACGTGCTTGGCCGCATATTTGGCTTCCCGCACGGTGACTGCGATGTCGGCGATATACGCCTCAATGGGATTGCGGTCCAGATCCTCGGCGAGCGCCTTGGTGATCGCGTCCGAGTTTTCCTCCATCAATCTTTCCAACTGCAACAATTGCTGCCTGCGCCACTCGACACTGCGGGTTCGTCCGGTCGCGAACGTCTTGCGCAGCCGGGCCACCGTCGCAGCAACATCAGCTGCCTTTAGTGCGTCGGAATTGGAGGCGGCTTCGGGGGATTCGGTTTGAGCGGTCTCCTGAACCTTCGGTGCAACCGATTCGGTGGTCATCGTTGTCCTTCCTTTCCGGGTGTTCCCGGAAGTGCGTACGCCACATCGCGTGGTCGCACATCGGTGTTAACCGCGATCCTAGTCATCCAGCTAAACCAGGAATAGGAAAGATCCGGCTCGAGCGCGAAATCGCGGTACCGCCGCGGCCTAGGCGGCACAACCAGATGCAACAACACGTCGGGCCGTACCAACCCGAACGGTGGCTACATCACATCCGCTCGGCGGTCACCAACTCGGACAGCGCTTGCTTGTCGTCAGCCATCGGCACACCCGCTACCCAGCGGCCCACTCGCCGCATCTCGTCGCCGGCGTTGCGGGCCGTGGCCCGCCAGCCGTGGTCATTGAGCCAATCGGCGACGACCGTTCGGTTGGGGTCGTGGTAGATCAACTCGTGTACGTCGAAGGCTTGCTCAAGGCCAAGCGCCTCGGCCACCTTCTTGAATCGCTCGCGGATTTGGTCAAGCCGTTCGTCGGCACGGTTGGCGGCGGTTTCGGCGGCGATCCGGCTGCCTGCTGGGCTGAGTTCACCCACCTGGGTAAACAGCCGATCCTGGGCGTCGGCGGGAAGGTACATCAGAAGTCCCTCGGCCAGCCACGCAGTCCTTGCGGTCGGGTCGAAACCAGCTGCGCGCAGCGCGGCCGGCCAATCCTGGCGCAAGTCAATCGGTACTGCGCGGCGATCGGCCGACGGCGCCACTCCGTGTTCCGCCAGCGTCGTGGACTTGTAGGCAAGAACCTGCGGCTGGTCGATTTCGAACACCCGCGTTCCGGCGGGCCACTCCAGCCGGTAGGCGCGGGAATCTAGTCCCGACGCCAGAATCACGACCTGGCGGATTCCGTCGGCGACCGCAGCGGCGAAGTAGGTGTCAAAAAAGCTTGTCCGCACGGCCTGGTAGCTGCGCATATGCTCCACCACAGCTGCGATTTCAGTGTCCAAAGCCGCCACCTTGGCCACCATTTCCTCGTCGAGCATCGCTTCCCACAGCACGCTGGCTTGGGCGTTGACCACAAGCAGCTTGGCGTACGGGTCACGGATTAGCGGGTCCGGCTGTTCGGTTTCGACTGCTCGTGCGGCGGCCACCATCACCGCTGTGGCGCCGACGCTTGTTTTGATGTCCCAGGTGTCGTCATGGGTACGCAGCGTGCTCATCGCATGCTCCTGCTCTCTAGGCGAATCTTCGGCCGATCGGTTGAATGGTCGAGCCAGACCTGCTCGTCGCCGTCACAGATCGCGAATCGGCGCATCGGCGCCGGCCGTTTCCGCGACACCAGAGGCGCGCACCGGCGGTCGTCCAGATCGGTCATATCCTGACCATGCTACCGAATAAGTTAGTGAATCTATATTATTTTGTGGGCCAGGTCACACCCGCCAATTAGGCTCCGGACTTCCATAGCGTGCCGGCCATCAGCTGTCGCAGCGACGCGACGATGGCCTCCATCTCGCGGATGCTGCCCACAAAGCCGGCGTAAAAGCCGACTCCGCACAACATCATTATCAACGCCTCTGTTAGCGGAGCGGCTTCGGTATCGGCGGCGAGTTCCCCCCGCTCGACGGCAGCACTGACGGCGGAGAACAAGAACTTGCGGGTAAGGCCAACCGGGTCGTTCTCGTCGTGCAGCAATTCCGGATGCCGCTGCGACTCCAGCACGGCAGTGGCCAGAAACGCTGCCGTGCACGGATTAGCAGCGTCGGCCTCCATCGCGACGGCGATAAACGCCGCCAGCTGCCGAAAGAGGCTTCCCTCAGACCGCGCCCGCTCAATACCAGTGGTAACGACCAGCTCATTGGTTTGGTCCAACACCTCTCGGTATAGCAACCGCTTACTGGAGAAGTAGTGATTGATTGCGGGCCGGGAAAGGTCGGCACGGACGGCGATGCCCTGGAAAGTCGCGCCGTCGTAGCCGCGTTCGCTGAATACCTGACGGGCGGCGTCGATGATGCGCTTGCGCGTCTCGTCTGCTTTCGCGGCGGGAGGACGCCCCGGACCACGACTGGCGGTGAGCGGCATTACTAAAGTGTGCCACTGCCAATGTGTGCCACTGCCGCGGTATCGCGTTAACGCGCTGGGCGGAATTCTGCCAACCTTCCAAAGTGGTGCTCCGCACCGCGTGGCCAGCCACGCTATTCCGGTCATCTAGCGCGCACCTGATCCGCGGTGCGCGGCCGGTATAACCGGACCGAAGTCCGGTATACCTCGCTGGCATAGGATGTCGTGGTGCTTGCGAGGCTCACGACGTGAAAGAGCGGACGCCGAATTCTCCCGAGCCGGGAGAGGCGCCGCCTGCGGCAGCCGGTGGCCGATTCGGCGCATCCATCCGCAACGCGGGCTACCTGCGCAAGTGGTTCGCGCTAGGCATCACCATCGGCGTCATTTCCGGTCTAGGAGCAGTAGTTTTCTACCTCCTGCTGAAATACACCGGCGAGTTCTTGCTCGGCTACCTGGCGGATTACCACATACCCACCCCGCTAGGGGAGGGCGGTACCCGCGGATCCAGTGGTTTCGCCCGTCCGTGGGCCATTCCGCTGGTCACGACGGGCGGGGCGCTGCTGTCGGCCTTCATCGTGGCCAGGTTCGCACCGGAGGCCACCGGTCACGGCACCGACGAAGCCATCGAAGCCGTGCACACCGATCCCCGCGCCATCCGTAGCCGAGCGGTGCTGGTGAAGATGGTGGCCAGCGCGCTGACCATCGGATCGGGTGGATCGGGAGGCCGCGAAGGCCCGACGGCGCAGATCTCAGCTGGCTTCAGCTCGCTGCTGACCCGCCGATTGGGGCTGTGCGACGAAGATGGCCGGGTTGCGGTGGCGTTGGGGATCGGCGCCGGTATCGGCGCGATCTTCGCTGCTCCGTTGGGCGGAGCGGTGCTGGCCGCTTCCATCACCTACCGCGACGACTTCGACTACCGCAGCCTGCTGCCCGGATTCATCACCTCAGGGACGGCGTACGCTGTGCTCGGCGCCTTTCTAGGATTCGACCCGCTATTCGGCTACATCGACGCCGAGTACCGCTTCGAAAAGGCATGGCCCCTCTTGTGGTTTGTGGTGCTCGGGCTGATCGCTGCAGCCGTCGGCTACCTGTATGCCCGCATCTTCCATGCGTCGGTAAGACTGACCCGCCGGCTTCCGGGTGGGCCGATCCTCAAGCCGGCCGTGGGCGGGTTGCTGGTCGGGTTGTTGGGACTGCTGATCCCACAGGTCCTCAGCAGTGGCTACGGCTGGGCTCAGCTGGCCGCTGACCGCGGATCGCTGATGGCCATCCCGCTGTGGATCGTCGTCGTGCTGCCGATCGCGAAGATCATCGCGACGTCGCTGTCGATAGGCAGCGGCGGGTCGGGCGGACTGTTTGGGCCCGGCATCGTCATCGGCGCATTCGTCGGCGCCGCGATCTGGCGCCTGGGTGAACTATCCGGATTGCCGGGGGTGCCCGACGCGCCGGGCATCTTCGTCGTGGTGGGAATGATGACCTGCTTTGGCAGCGTGGCACGTGCACCGCTGGCGATCATGATCATGGTCGCGGAGATGACCGGCTCGTTTTCGGTGGTGCCCGGAGCCATCCTCGCCGTCGGGATCGCGGCATTATTAATGTCGCGGACCAACGTCACGATCTATGAAGCGCAGCGGCTGAACCGTGAAGCTGCCGCGGCCGAGCGCGCGCACCCAGGCTCCGGCCGATCCGATCAGCGCTGATCAATTAGCCCAACGGCCGCATTGAGCAGCTGGGCGCCGTTACCATCCACTCGTTCCGGCGGTCCGCCGATCGTCGTGCCGTCCAGGCTGCCTCGCCGTTGGAGGTACAGTACTGAAACTTTTCCAAATCCGCGGCGTGGTCGATGAGGATCTCCTGGGTCACCCGATCGAGTTCCTCGGTTTCTTCGATGTCTTTGCGGATATCTTGGATCACCCCGGTATAGACCAGATCCAGCGCCGCCAAATGAGCTGGGACGCAGTCACGGCCGACGGACTAGTCGTCCCAGGTGCGGTCCTTGATAATCGCACCTGGGGTGCCCTGTGGCGATGCGCCCAGGGCAGCGATGCGCTCGGCCACCTGGTCGGCATAGCCGCGCACCGCCGCGATTTGCGGATCGATCATCTCGTGCACACCAATGAAGTTAGGGCCCACCACATTCCAGTGCACGTGCCGTGCTTGAGCCTCAAGTGCAGATCGTTGCAGGTGCTCAGATGCTGCTGCAGCAGATCGGCGAGTCGCGTTCCCTGCTCCGCTGTCAATCCCGGGTGTCAAGGGACAGTGAACCGAATCATCGGTTGCCCCCTGTAGCTCGCATACGGTCAGTTCCTGTGATGGATACCCGATGGCGCTGCGGCCAACCCGAGGTCTTCCTCGGCTAGAGCGACCGGATGTTCTGCACCGGCAGCCGTGACCCGTGGCGCGGTTCGTAGGCCAGGCCGCTGGCTTCGAGCAGGCGTACCACCCGGTGTCGATGCGGTCGCATCGGCTCCAGCAGCTCGAGCATGCCGGCGTCGTCGACCGGATGGCCCAGCAGCGTCCAACCGATCATCTTGGGAATGTGGTAGTCCCCCAGCGATACCGCGTCGGGATCGCCGAACGCCCGTTGCCTCGTCTCGGCCGCGGTCCAGATCCCGACCCCCGGCAGTGAGGTGAGCGCCTCCCGAGCCTGAGCCGACGACCGCATGGCCAATCGTTCCAGCGACGCCGCCCGCTGTGCGCAACCCACCACGGTCCGAGCCCGTCCCGGGTCGACGTTGGCGCGGTGGAACTCCCAGGATGGGATATGACGCCATGCGTGAGCCGACGGCGGCACCCGCATGCCTTCGGGCGCCGGTCCCGGGGCCGGCGTGCCGTACTTGGACACCAAGACGCGCCACGAACGGAAGGCGTCCGCGCCGGGCACCCGCTGCTCGATCACTGCCGGGATCAAGGCTTCCAGCACCTGTCCGGTGCGGCCCAGCCGCAGCTGCGGGAGCCTCCGGTGCGCGGCCGCCACCGTGGGGTCGCGCGGAACGAAATCGGAGACGTCGTCGTCAGCACCCAACATCGCGGGCAACATCGCGAGAAACTCCTCGGCGCCACTACCCCAGGCCTGGCAGCGGGCGGTGTCGGGTGCCCCGCGACTGAATCGCGCCGTGACGGGCCCAGTGGGCAGCAGGCTGGTCCGCCAGATCGTGCCGTCACCGGGTACACGAAAGCAGGGATCGCCGCGGCCGCGGCGCAACGGCGCCAACGTATGCCCGAAACCGGCGGCGCCGGGAAAAGACACCACCGCTTGGACGGCCGGATCAATTGACCGCAAACTGTGCTCCGCGACAGGATGGCGGTGTGATGACGCCGTTCGACGATCCGCAGGCTGAGCTGGCATGGATGTTTCTGCAGAGCTTATGCGAAGGCGGAGACGTCGACGAGGGCTTCGATTTGCTCAGCGATGACTTCACGTACTGGAGCATCGTCAGCCGCGCGACCATGGACAAGGAGGCGCTGCGGCGGGCAATCGACCGACGCAAGAGCCTCTTCGCAATCAACATCGATTTACTCCGATGCGTGAACGAAGGGGAAACGGTGGTGGTCGAAGCCCACGCCGATGGCATCACCGCCGACGGCACCCGATACGACACCCCATTCGTGTGCATTTTCGAGACCCGGGACGGGATGATCGTGTCGATTCGTGGATATAGCGACACCCGCCTGGCAGCCGAAGTGTTGCCCTAGTTACCAGAGCTCACGGTGATCTCGGCCTTGTCGGGGTAGAACGCGACGTGCCCGGCGATCGCCGCGACCGCCGGATACGGCTGCTCATACGTCCAGATCGCATCATCGACGGTGCCGGCTGCCGTGGTGGTGACGCTGTAGTAGCTGGCTTGGCCCTTGAACGGACAGTAGCTACTGGTGTCGGTGCGGGTCAGCTTCTCCTGAGCCACGTCGCCCAGTGGAATGTATTGCACCGCAGGCAAAGTGGCTTCCCGCAATTCCAACGCCGCGGTGGTGTCGGCGACGACCTCGCCGTTGACGCGGACCTGCACCCGTCCCTTCGTCGGCTCGATGGTGATCGGGTGCCCAGCGCTGGGCTCCAAAACTTTCGGGTGGATCATGGTCGCTACCTCTCAGATACAGGTGATGGGTGCAACACCGGTCGGCCATCAACGCTTCCCGGTCCGAATGCGTAGCGGTGGTACTGCGACATGTTGGCCATCGCAGGAACCAGCGCCATGACCCTGCCGAGCACTTGGTAAGCGCGTGGCAGCCGCTCGAAGGCGTCGGATTCGAACCACCGAACCCACGCCAGCAGCCGAGTACCTGGTACCGCTTGCAAGATGTCGTCGGGCTCGTCGATGCCCCACCGCAACGTGGACCCGGACCGGCGCACCACGGTGTTCATCCACTGCGACTTGATGCCCAGCCAGTTGAACGCGTCGAACTGCAACTCCCCGGACGGAAAGCGATCAATCATCCTTCGCAGTAACGCAATTCCGTCCTGCTCGCTCAGATACATGGTCAGGCCCTCACCGATCATCAGCGTGGGCCGGTCGCCGCGAACCTCGGTGAGCCAAGCGGGATCGGTGACCGACGCAGCAATAACGTGGTAGTGATCGACAGCGGGGTTGAGCGTGCTGCACAACTCGGCGACCTGTGGGTAGTCGACGTCATACCACTCCACATCGGGACCCGGTTGCAGCCGGAAATACCGACTGTCCAGCCCGCAGCCCAGGTGCAAGACCACGGCGGGTGAGTGCACGGCAAGAAATTGGCGAGCCCAGTGGTCGAAGTGTGCCGTCCGCACGGTCACCGCCGCCGCGTTGCGCGCCGTGATTGAGGTCTTCGTCCAGTCGTAGTCGATGTGTGCAACGATCTCCTTGGCGTAGCGATCGCCGAGGATCGGATTCGGCAAGTCGGCGTCGAGTGCCTTGGCGTACAGCGTCGCGAGCATGGTCTGCGGTGGTCCGGCAAGGTCGACCGCAACTGTGCCCATACGTCGACCCTAGTCGGACGGCGCGGTCCTAGCGTCTGGCCTGGGCGCCCGCATGGCTGCCCAGAACCGGGCGGCCTCGCGGATCGATTCCTCAACCGGGCGCGGCTGCCAACTCAACTCGCGTACCGCCTTGCCGTGGTCGACCGGGGCCTCGGCGCGCATCATCCGCACCGACTCGAGGCTGAGTTCGGCGTCTTTGCCAGCGAGCCGGGCCCGCACGCTGCCGATCGCGCCCAGGACATAGAGCGTCGGCACCGAGACGCACCAACGCGGCGGCGCCATACCGGCCTCGTCGGCCGCGATCCGCACGACGTCCTGCAACGCGATCATGCGTTCGGAGATGAGGTAGCGCTCGCCGTCGCGGCCTCGTTCGGCTGCCAAAATCATTGCGCGGGCAGCGTCGTCGACACCCACCGCCTCCAGCTCGATGCCGTTCATCGTGAACGGAAGTTTGCCGAACACCGCGCCGGCAATAAACGCGCCGTGTGGAGTACGACCCCAATCGCCGCTG
>NZ_VTZN01000072.1 GCF_008370645.1 Mycobacterium simiae | reverse complement strand
GTTGGCGTCGAGGCGGCTGCCGATGGCGGCGCCGCTAGCGATAGACCCACCGGCATTCCCGCCGATCGCGCCCCCGAGGCCGCCGCCAGCTTGGGCACTCAGACCCGCGCCAATACCGACGACGCCCCCGGCACCAGCGTTGAATCCGGCGCCAATCCCGGCCTGACCACCGATACCGGCATTGACGCCACCGCCGAGCGCGCCGCCCGCTTGACCGGTCAAACCCGCGCCAAAGCCAGCCTGACCACCAACGCCGGCACCAACGCCGGCACCGATGCCGCCACCGAAGACTCCGAGGCCCACGCCAGCCCCAACCTGAGCACCGATTTCGGCCTCAGCGGCAACACCAAAGCCAAGTCCGACTTGCGCACCCAGGCCTGTTTGACCACCAAGCCCAAGACCTAAGCCGGCACCGACCTGAGCACTCATTCCAGCCTCAGCGGCAATACCAAAGCTGAATCCGGCCTGAGCCCCAACACCGAGACCCACCTGACCGGTCGTCTCGGCAAAGGCCAGGCCGGGGACGAACCCAGCCGTGCCCGTCTGCAGACGCAACGCAGTCTGGCCAAGCAAACCGGCGCCGACGTCGGTTGCGACAGCACTTGCCACCCCGGCGCCCGCATCGCTGGCAACCAAACTCGCGTCGCTTGCCGCGACGCCGGCGTCAGAAAGCGGGCCAAAGCCGTACTGATCAGCAACCGCCTGGCGCAGTCCACCGATTGGGTCGCTGGCACCAAGGTCAAGGAATGGCAGCGCGTTAACGGCCGCCGACGAGAACTCTGCGGGCGACACGTTGATCAGCCCCGCATTGGTCATGGCCTGCCCAGGCGCGGTGTGGAACGCCCGCGCGGCGTCTTCGCTACGAAACAGGCTCAAGATGTAGTCAACCAGCGAGGTCATCGTCATGTCCCTTCAATCGAATCTGTGCAGTCACTCGCCGAAACGACCGGCGCCCTGCCATAAACGCTATGGATTCAGCCCCCTCGCGAAATCGGGGTCAGTTCCCCCAGCTCGTCGAATACCCATCGGGGTCGACCAAGTCACCCCATTAGGGGATTAGGGGATCTTGAGATACCCGACGCGCCCCCACCGACAGCGTTGCTGCGCGTTGCCACGGGAGCAGCGGCTATCACCCGTGAATGTCGAACCCATGATGATCGGGCTCGGCGGGGTGACTAACCGGGGGATCCGACATTGCCGGATCGTGTGCCGGGAACCCCCCGTCGTCGAAGACCGGATCGGGCGTCTCTGTGTTCGTGAACAGCACCGACGGCCCAGGTAATTGCGGGTCGGCAGGCAAATCGCGGGGTCTTGACCAAGCGGCTTCGGTGATGACACCGCTGCCAGGGCCGTGGTGTGGAACCGCTGACGCAGTGACATGGGGTGAAAACGCATCCAGTGCCGCCGCCGCCGCGCCGCTTGCCCAGACGTTGCCATGATCAGCGGCTTGCGCCCCGCTAGCGCCGCCGGCCGGGCCGGCCATTGACAACGAATCCGACACCACCGGGATCAAGCCGTTCACGTCTGCGCTGGTTACGTTTGCAAGGTGAGCCTCTGCGATGGCCTGCGCCGGGTTTGCGGCATACCGGGCAGCTGCCTGCGGGTCGCGCACCAGGGAGATGACGAAGTCGAGCAACGAGTTTGCCATCTCGTGCCTCCCGATCGCACATTCTCCGCGTTAGCACGATGTTATCGGGTGACGCCGAAGCTGTGTTCGGTGCGCAACCCGCCCATCCCGTAACCCCGTTAGGGGGTGCTACGTTAGGGGACTATCGGGGTTATGGGGCAGGAAATGGCTACGGTGAGGAATTTGCGCTGGACTCGCCGAACGTGACGCCGCAGCCGCATCCCACGGAGGTCTCGACAGCCGCCCGCCGCGTCCTCGATGAGCTCGCCAACGCGGCGACGACGCCGGTCCGGGCCCTGATCTGCGGTGGCATCGGAACCGGTAAGACCACCCTCCTTGCCGCCGCCCGCGACACCCTGCGCGGCGCCGGGCTAACGGTCCTGACCAACCCGGCACAACGGGATGAGCTGCCCGGCGCGGCGCTCGTCGTCGACGATGCCCAGCTCCTCACCGACCCCGAATTGCTGCGCCTTGCCAAGTGGGTAGCCGACCCGCGAGCGACGGTCGTCGTGGCCGCCGAAGTCCACCAGCACCGCCCCGCGCTGCGTGCCCTGATGACCGCCATCGAGCAGAGCCGGCCGCGAATATCGCTGGGTCCGCTGCCGGTCGCCGATCACTTACGCGACTGCACCGCGGGGGTGCCGTTGCTGGTTCGTGCGGTGTCCGACACGGCGCATCCCCCGGCACGGGCGGCCAAACTCGCACTCACCGAGCGGCTGCGCCGACTTGACGAGCCCACTCTGGACGCCCTGCTTGTCATGTCGTTGAGCCAGGAATTGGGGATTACCGATGTGGCAGCGGCACTTGGGTTTTCGACGGCGGACGCCCGGCAATCGGTCGATCGGGCGCACGCCAGTGGCCTTGTCGACGCTGCCCATCCCCAAGCGTTCCTGCGGTCAGTGCATGACGCGGTGGCACAGATCGTCGGCAACGCGCGCCACCACCAGATCGAAACCGCGCTCTTACGATCACAACTCGAGATCCCGCCGGTGTCACAAGATCTCGCGCTGCGACTGGCCGAGCATGGGCTACGGGACGATCGGCTGGCGGGCGTCCTTGCCGAACATGCGGCGGCCACCCGCGCCGACGCTGCCCGCAGCGCGCGGCTGTACCGGGCAGCGGTGAACGCCGGTGCTACCGGGCTGATATGGCGCCTGGCTGATGCGCTTGCCCGCACCGCCGATTGCGCGGGTGCGGCAGCACTAGCCGACAATCTGCTCAACTCCGCCGATCCCGCCGAACGCGCCGCGGCGGTGCGGATCGCGGCCAGCATCGCCAGCCATGACGGAAACGCTGGTCAAGCTGTCGAATTGTGCGGCTGGCTGGGCCCGTACCCGGATGCGGTCGTGGGTGCGGCCGCCGCTGTCGCACTCTTGGCAACAGGCGATCTGACAGCGGCACGGGCCGCTCTGCGCCTCAAGGCTGCCGGTCCGCCGACGACAGCCGCGCGTGTTTCCCGCGGCCTCGCCGCGGGCCTACTGCTGACCATGGATCAGCCTTATCCAGCCGCCATGGCACAACTGGGACAGGCTATGACGGCCGAGCTGTCGCTGAGCGAAGTTCTTCCGGACAGCCCCGCCGCGCTGGTTACCCTGGCCGCGATCCACGGCGGCGACCCGGTCCGCGCTCGCAGCGTGATCGGGCGCACCGCGCGCGCTGACGAGGACGCGTTCTTTCATGGCCGGCACCTGCTGCTGTCCGGCTGGATCAAGATGCAAGACGGCCAGCTCTCGTCGGCCGCCACGGACGCCACTGCCGCCGGCGCGGAGCTGCACCGACGTGACGCGTTGTGGGCCGCCGCGCTGCACACCGCGATCGCGCGGCGTACTGGGGATACCGGTGCGCTGCAACAGCATTGGCATACAGCCCTGGACGTGCTCGCGGAGTATTCCGTCGATCTCTTCGCGTTGCTGCCGTTAGGCGAATTGTGGATAGCCGCCGCCCGGATGCGTCGGGTAGACCGGCTGCAACACCCCCTGGATCAGGCGTTCGCACTGTTGAATTCCCTTGGCAACCCGCCGTTGTGGTCGAACTCCCTGCATTGGGCTGGTGTGCACGCCGGAATCCTTGCCAACTCGCCGGAGTCAGTCGCGCCGCACGGGCAGGCGCTCAGCGCGGCCGCCGCCCACAGCACCTTCGCGCGAACCTTGTCCGGCGCCGGCCGGACCTGGCTGCGAGTGCTGGCCGACCAGGTCGACGCCGACGAGGTCAGCGCGGCAGCACGATCGCTGTCGCAGGTGGGACTGACCTGGGACGCAACCAGGCTGGCGGGCCAAGCCGCCCTGCAAGCACCCGATGCCCGGATCTCCGGAGCCATGCTGCAACTGGCCCGAGATCTCAAGCTGGCCACGAATGTGGACGGCACGCCCGACGCGGACGCAGCTGCGGGCGCGACCCCGGGCCCGCGCCATCCTCCGGCGGGCACTTCGCTGTCGGATCGCGAACGCGAAGTCGCCGCGTTGCTGTTGTTGGGCATGCCCTACCGCGATATCGGCGCTCAGCTGTTCATTTCGGCTAAGACGGTCGAGCATCACGTCGCCCGCATCCGTCGGCGCCTCGGCGCGGGGTCGCGCTCGGAGATGTTGTCGATACTGCGGGCGCTGCTCGCCGCGCCGGGCCCGGCCAGTTAGGACAGCCTTTCTCGCGCGGAGCACCGCGAAGATGACAGTATAGGCAGGTTAAGCAGGTGATCGGCGCGCTTCAGTAACCGCACACTGACTAGGCATTGGAGAGATCTTCGGTGACCACGCAGACGCTCATCAGACTGGTAGTGGGCCTGGGCATGACCGCGGTGGTAGCCGCGTTGGCGTTGCGGCGGGTCTGGTGGCTCTACCAGCTGATCATGTCCGGTCAGCCGGCCAGCGACCGCACCGATAACGTTGGCACCCGGATCTGGACCGAGATCGCCGAGGTGTTCGGGCAGCGCCGGCTGCTGAAGTGGTCGCTGCCCGGTTTGGCTCACTTCTTCACCATGTGGGGCTTTTTCATCCTGCTCACGGTCTATATCGAGGCCTACGGGCTGCTGTTCCAGCCCAACTTCCACATTCCGATCATCGGCCGCTGGGACGCCCTGGGTTTCCTCCAGGACTTTTTCGCCACCGCCGTGTTCCTCGGGATCGCCACCTTCGCGGTGATCCGGCTGCGGCGCAGCCCGCGCGAAATCGGTCGCTCGTCACGGTTCTACGGCTCGCACACCGGTGGCGCGTGGCTGATCCTGTTCATGATCTTCAACGTCATCTGGACCTATGTGCTGGTGCGCGGCTCCGCGGTCAACAACGGCACGCTGCCCTACGGCAAGGGCGCGTTCTTGTCGCAGTTGTTCGGCGTGATCCTGCGGCCGCTGGGCCCCACCGCGAACGAAGTCCTGGAGACGGTGGCGCTGCTGCTGCACATCGGGGTCATGCTGGCCTTCCTGATCATCGTGCTGCACTCCAAGCACCTGCACATCTTCCTGGCGCCGATCAACGTCGTGTTCAAGCGCCTGCCCGACGGGCTGGGCCCGCTGCTGCCGATCGAATCCGACGGCAAGCCGATCGACTTCGAAAATCCGCCTGACGATGCCGAATTCGGCCGCGGCAAGATCGAGGACTTCAGCTGGAAGGCCATGCTCGACTTCGCCACCTGCACCGAGTGTGGGCGCTGCCAGTCGCAATGCCCGGCCTGGAATACCGGCAAGCCCTTGTCGCCCAAGCTGGTCATCATGGACCTGCGCGACCACTGGATGGCGAAGGCGCCGTACCTCCTGGGCGAAAAACCGTCTCCACTGGAAAGCACGCCCGAGGGCGGTATTGGCGAGGAACTGCGCGGTGAGAAGCATGCCGAGGAGCACCACGTCCCCGAGTCGGGCTTCGGCCGGGTCATGGGCTCCGGGCCCGAGCAAGCCTCCCGCCCGCTGGTCGGCACCGCCGAACAGGGCGGGGTGATCGACCCGGACGTGCTGTGGTCTTGCGTCACGTGTGGTGCGTGCGTGGAACAGTGCCCGGTGGATATTGAACACATCGATCATATTGTTGATATGCGCCGCTACCAGGTGATGATGGAGTCGGAGTTTCCCTCCGAGCTGTCGGTGCTGTTCAAGAACCTGGAAAATAAGGCCAACCCATGGGGGCAGAACGCTTCTGACCGGACCAACTGGATCGACGAAGTCGACTTCGACGTCCCGGTGTACGGCGAGGATGTCGACAGCTTCGACGGCTTCGAGTACCTGTTCTGGGTGGGTTGCGCCGGTGCCTACGACGACAAAGCTAAGAAGACCACCAAAGCCGTCGCCGAATTGCTGGCGATCGCCGGGGTGAAGTTCCTGGTGCTGGGTGCCGGGGAGACCTGCAACGGTGACTCCGCGCGCCGCTCCGGCAACGAGTTCTTGTTCCAGCAACTAGCCCAGCAGGCCACCGCGACCCTGGACGGGCTGTTCGAAGGTGTGGAAACCGTCGACCGCAAGGTCGTCGTGACCTGCCCACACTGCTTCAACACCCTCGGCAAGGAGTACCGACAGCTAGGTAGCAACTACACGGTGTTGCACCACACCCAGCTGCTCAACCGGCTGGTGCGCGACAAGAAACTGGTCCCGGTAACCCCGGTGTCGCAAGACATCACCTATCACGACCCGTGCTATCTGGGCCGGCACAACAAGGTGTACGAGGCGCCGCGTGAGCTGATCGGCGCCGCCGGAGCCACCCTCACCGAGATGCCGCGCCACGCCGACCGCAGCTTCTGCTGCGGCGCCGGCGGCGCGCGCATGTGGATGGAAGAGCACATCGGCAAACGGATCAACCACGAACGCGTCGATGAGGCGCTGGCCACCGGTGCCGCCGCGGTCGCCACCGCGTGCCCGTTCTGCCGGGTGATGGTGACCGACGGCGTCAATGACCGGCAGGAAGAAGCCGGTCGCAGCGGGGTCGAGGTGCTCGACGTGGCGCAGGTGCTGCTCGGGTCGATCGCGCGCGACGAGGTCAAGCTGCCGGAGAAGGGCGCGGCCGCCAAAGCGGCCGAACAGCGCGCCGCCAAGCCAGAACCAGCCGTAACCAAAGCCACCGCACCGAGTGCGCCCGCCGCGGAAGTCGAGAAAGCGACCGAGACGCCGGCAGCAGAACCCGAGAAGGCCACCAAGGCCGTCACCGGTCTGGGTATCGCCGGCGGCGCCAAGCGCCCCGGCGCTAAGAAGGCAGCGCCGGCGGCACCCGAAGCGCCCGCACCCGCCGCACCTGCCGCGCCCGTTAAGGGACTGGGCGTGGCCGCCGGCGCCAAGCGGCCAAAGGCGAAAAAGACAGCGGCCCCAGCCAAGGCTGCCGAGGCGCCGGCAGCACCGGCCCCTGCCGCACCCGCCGCACCCGTCGCACCCGTTAAAGGGCTGGGCATCGCAGCAGGCGCCAAACGACCGGGAGCCAAGAAAGCGGCGCCGCAGGCCGCGGCGGCCGACTCTCCGGCGGCTGCCGAGCCTGCCGAACCGGAAGCCCTGGCAAAGCCGGAACCCGAGCCGTCCACACCAATCGATGCAGCCGCGGCTCCGCCCGCCGAGCCGGTCAAGGGGCTGGGCATCGCACGTGGTGCGCGTCCGCCCGGCAAGCGCTGACCGTTGCTTCTAGGGTACGTGCGGGTGACGACACCCGGAGTTGTGCGGTGATTGTTTATATTGGATACAGTTGTCTCATGCAACAGCATGCCGTATGTGGCGCACTCAGCATGGGTCGGCGCGGTCGTCGACGCGATGGCTGAGATCAAACAGCAGTGGCACAAACGCCCGGGCGTCGATGAGCGGGCCGCGCTCCGGAATGTTCCCATACTCGCCGACATCGACGACAGACAACTTGATCAGCTCACGAGCGCGGTAGAGCGCCGCCACATCCCCGCCAACGAGTGGCTCTTTCACGTCGGAGAGCCTGCGGACTCCATCTACATCGTCGACTCGGGGCGATTCGCAGTTTTTGGGCCAGACGATCAGCCGGTTGCCGAGATGGCATCCGGCGACTCTATCGGAGACCTGGGCGTGATCGCTGGCGCCGCTCGCTTGGCGGGAGTACAAGCGCTTCGGGACAGCGTCGTCTGGAGGATCGCCGCTGACACGTTCACCCAGGTGCTCGAGACAACCCCGCAGCTGCAATCGGCGATGCTGCGAACGATGGCGAGCAAGCTTCGCCAGGCACGAGCTCAGTACGTCTCTTGGCGTCCCCGGGTCATCGGCGTACTGGCGACCGGGGACACCGCCGCGGCCCCCCTCGTTGATGTCCTCGCAACGCGACTGGTAGCCCACGGTAAGACCACCGTGCTTGCTCCGCCCGTCGACACCACCACCGGAGTCGAGAGTTACGACGAATTCGTCGAAGCGTTCAGCGAAACCATTGATCGCGCCGAGCGAGACAACGCCTGGGTCTTGGTGGTAGCCGACCGAGGCTCGGGCGACCTGTGGGGTCGATATGTTGCCGCACAAAGCGACCGACTCGTGGTGCTGGTCGATGAATCACATCCGCCGGAACCGGTCAAGCGACTTGTCACCCACGGGCCAGTTCACCTGATCACCTGCATCGCAGAGCCGGATCCGAGTTGGTGGGATCTGCTGCAGCCAACCTCGCAGCACCACAGCGACGACGACGGCATCGGTGCGCTAGCCCGCAGAATCGCTGGCCGATCCCTCGGTCTGGTGCTGTCCGGTGGTGGCGTTCGGGGGATGGCGCATTTTGGTGTCTATTTAGAGCTCACTCGGGCGGGCGTGGTTATCGATCGGTTTGGCGGGACCAGTGCCGGAGCTTTTGCTTCGGCAGCGTTCGCGCTCAGGATTGACCCCGAGGAAGCACTTGATATCGCACGTGAGTTCGTCGCCAAGGCCGACCCGTTCGCCGATTACGCAATCCCTGCCGTCGCTCTCATTCGAGGAGAACGCTGGGATGGTCTGATTGAGAGATTCGCTGGCGCCACCTTGATCGAGCATCTGTCAAGAGAATTTTTCTCGGTTTCTGCCGACATGATCACCGGCGATCAGATCGTTCACCGCCGTGGGCCTTTGTCGGTCGCCGTGCGCGCATCGATGTCGGTCCCTGGTCTCTTGCCGCCCGTGCAGTATGGCGAGCAGATCCTCGTTGACGGTGGACTCTTAAACAACCTGCCGGCCGACATCATGTGCGCTGACCCGGACGGTGAAGTCATCTGCGTCGACCTGCGCCGAAACTACGTCCCGTCAAAAGGTTTTGGTCTGCTGCCAGCAATCATTCAGCCTCCCGGGTTCGTACGGCGGTTCTTGACCGGCACGGATGTGGCGCTACCGCCGCTGCAAGAGACGTTGCTGCGCGCCTTCGACCTTGCGGCCTCCACCGCAAACCTAAGAGAGCTCCCTCGAGTGGCGGCCGTCATCGAGCCGGATGTGTCAGGGGTCAACCCCGTGAACATCAAGCACATGTACGTCGCCCTGGAAGCGGGCCGGATCGCTGCTCGAGCCACTCTGGAAGCAAAGCCCGAGCTCGTCGGCTGAGGCCGCGCTCGTCGGTCCGGCCAGCGTTGGTCCAAAAACGTGACACCCGTCAGCAAATATCGCTGGACAGCAATGAGACCATGGTTGGCGTGACCACTCACCAGCTGCCCTGGCATACCTCGGGTCATCATCGGCAGCGCACCTTCGCCCAGTCGTCCAAGCTGCAGGACGTCCTCTACGAAATCCGCGGCCCAGTACACCAGCACGCCGCGCGGCTAGAAGCCGAGGGGCACCGCATCCTCAAGCTCAATATCGGTAACCCGGCGCCGTTCGGCTTCGAGGCGCCCGACGTCATCATGCGCGACATGATCCAGGCGCTGCCGTATGCCCAGGGGTACTCCGACTCGCAGGGCATCCTCTCGGCGCGGCGCGCGGTGGTCACCCGATATGAATTGGTCGAGGGCTTCCCCCGCTTTGACGTCGACGACGTCTATTTGGGCAACGGGGTCTCCGAGCTGATCACCATGACGCTGCAAGCCCTGCTGGACAATGGCGACCAGGTGTTGATTCCCGCGCCGGATTACCCGCTGTGGACGGCATCGACGTCGCTGGCCGGTGGTACTCCCGTGCACTACCTCTGTGACGAGACCCAAGGCTGGCAGCCCGACATCGCCGACCTGGAATCCAAGATCACCGAGCGCACCAAGGCGCTGGTCGTGATCAACCCGAACAACCCCACCGGCGCCGTCTACAGCCGCGAAATCCTTACCCAGATGGTCGATTTGGCACGCAAGCACCAACTGCTGCTACTCGCCGACGAGATCTACGACAAGATCCTCTACGAGGACGCCAAGCACATCAGCGTGGCCACGCTGGCCCCCGACCTGTTGTGCCTGACCTTCAACGGCCTGTCCAAGGCCTATCGGGTCGCCGGGTATCGGTCCGGTTGGCTGGCGATCACCGGACCCAAGGACCACGCCAGCAGCTTCATCGAGGGAATCAGTCTGCTCGCCAACATGCGTCTGTGCCCCAATGTCCCGGCCCAGCATGCGATTCAAGTCGCCCTCGGCGGGCATCAGAGCATTGAGGACCTGGTGCTGCCTGGCGGCCGGCTGCTCGAACAGCGCGACGTCGCCTGGACCAGACTCAACGAGATTCCCGGCGTGTCGTGCACCAAACCGGAAGGAGCGCTGTACGCGTTCCCCCGCTTGGACCCCGAGGTCTACGACATCGCCGACGACGAGCAACTCGTCTTAGACCTGCTGCTAACCGAGAAGATCTTGGTCACCCAGGGCACCGGATTCAATTGGCCCGAACCCGATCACCTGCGCCTGGTGACATTGCCATGGTCGCGCGAGCTGGTGGCCGCGATCGAGCGGCTAGGTAATTTCCTGGTCAGCTACCGGCAGTAGGTGCCTCGACCTTCCGCGGTGACGCACTCAGACGCACTCAGACTCCTGCACTGCCTATTGGTCGATAGTGACCGGCTGATCACGGGTCGGTGTGATGAGTCGGTGATGGCGCACTCGCAGGTATCAGACGTCGTTTGTGTTCGCGGCGCCGGAGGTGCTCTTGGCGGCGGCTACGGACTTGGCGGATATCGAGTCGTCGCTCACCGCGTCCACGCGGCCGACACGACCGGGGTTTGGCGGCGGGTGCCGATGAGATGTCTGCAGCCGTGGCGGCGTTGTTTGGCACGCACGACCAGCGGTATTAGGCGCTCGCCGCGTTTTGCCGCGTGCTGTGGCCGGTCGGTCGAAAAGTGCTGGTTCCTCGAACCCCCATCACAGCGTGACGAGAAGCGCGAATCTGCTTTCGTGCCCATGTGGCCATCGCGGTCGGGTGAGAGCCACGATTGTCGTGGCCTTACAGGTCATCATTGGTAGAGAGGCATCGCATGTCGTTTTTGATCGCAGCGCCGGACACGATCGGTGCTGTCGCATCGGATTTGGCCGGAATCGGTTCGACGCTGAGCGCGGCCAACGCGGCAGCGGCGAGGCAGACGACGGTACTGGCGGCGGCTGAGGACGAGGTGTCGGCAGGCCATCGCGGCGCTGTTTTCCGGCCACGCCCAGGGCAATCAGGCCCTCACCGCCCAAGCGGCGGCGTTTGATAACCAGTTCGTGCAGGCCTTGACCGCCGGTGCGGGGGCCTACACCAGCGCCGAGGCCGCTAGCGCGTCGCCGCTGCAGCAACTTGCTCGACGTGCTCAATGCGCCCACTCAGGCGTTGTTGGGACGCCCGCTGATCGGTAACGGCGCCAACGGAGCCCCGGGCACCGGGGCAAACGGCGGCGCCGGCGGCATCCTGTTCGGCGCCGGCGGCGCCGGCGGGGACGGCGGCCGGGCCGCCGGCGGCCTCAGGGGTGGAGCCGGCGGAGCCGGCGGCATGTTCGGCGGTTCTGGCGGCGCCGCCGGACAGCTGCTGGGTCAAAACGGCCTGACGGGGTTGCTGGCGCCGTAGCCGGTGAGCTCGCCGCGGCTAACGGCCTTGGGAGCCATGCCTTTTCTCACCGTGGCGCAGCGCACGTTGCTCGCGGTGGCGGTTACCCCGGCGCCCAGCAACGACGGCTCTGCCCTTGAACGAGGAGGGTGTCAGAGTTGGCCCTGAGTTAGTCCAGAATCTCCTCAACGTAGCGCTTCAACTCCGCTGCCTGGGTGAGGGATATCCACACCTGGTGGTAGTCGAGAGACCGGTACTTGTGGTCGATGATGATCCTTACGCCGATGATCTGTTGCCAGGGCTGAACGGGATATTCTTCGCGAAACTCCGAAGGTAGATGGGAAGCGGTCTCGCCGATGCGGCCGAGAACGGCCTCTGCCGCCCGTTGCTGGCGCCACTGGGTCAACAGGCGCTCCTGGCCGTCGGCCACTAGTTCAGCTGCCTCGCCACAGAATTCACACAGGTCATCTAGTCGGTCAACGAGGCGGTCGCCATATCTGCTCAACAGGTGATCTCGGCCGGTGTGTCGCGGCATCAGACGGGCACCGCGTCGGCGGCGACTCGGCAACCGAAACGCCCCCGCAGGCCGCCCTCGCTGACGACTTCGACCGACACGCCGAGCAGTTCGCGCAAGTCACGTTGCAGGAGGGCGACATCGCCCAGCGACGTACCCGGCCGAAACCGCACCACCAGGTCGATATCACTCTCAGGGGTGTCCATTCCACGCGCAACTGAGCCGAACACCCTCGGGTTATCTGCACCGTGCTTGCGGACAAGGGCCCGGATCTCGTCGCGGTACCGACGCACCAACTCCGATGGGCACACCCGCGTCGCTTCCTCAATCCTGCCTAACACTCGCGGGGTCACCGGCCGTGCTCCGCTTTCGTAGGCGGACAGGTGCGGTTGCGCGATGCCAGTGGCGTCAGCGAGTTGAGCCTGGGTCATTGCCGCCCGTTCACGAAGGGCCCGAATGCGGTCAGCGCTCATACGCTCGAATATACCATCTGTGGTATGTCGTCGCTGCCGCGGCGTGCGGAAGCCGTCCGCCGGACGAGTCGACCTCAGCCACCGGCCGCAACGGCGGGGACGGCGGTCAGGGCGGCGACGCCGTACTGATCGGCAACGGCGGGTTCGGCCTGGCCACCGGCAAAGCCGGCGCCGGCGGCATCGGCGGACTGCTGCTCGGCCCAGATGGGCTGGCCGGGTTGCCGTAGCGCCGAGGACGTCTTCGGGGGCACCGGCTGTGAATCCGGTCGACAGGGACGGGCCGCTCCTAATCTCCGTGACTGGCCGGTTTACGCCAGTTGTGGTCCAGTCGGGACCCCGGCCCCCTCGGCACCGGGCCAACCAAATCGGTTGGTACAGCCCATGACGCGGACAGCGCAACATCCAGTGCCGGCGGAGCATCCTTAAGACCGTGCCCACGCGGGGCCGGTGGCGGAGAGGCCAAGACCACCACCCCGCAAGGCGACGCCGCTTGAGCGTGTGTCACTAAGACACACTCAACGGCAACGGTCCGCCAATGTTGTCGGTGTCGACGGCGGCAGCCGCGGAAAGGCCGGACTATTCGGTAGTGGCGGTGACGGCGGCACCGGCGGCTGTGCCAACACCGGGGAACGGTTGGCGGTGAGAGTGGGAGCCCCGTGCTGATCGGCACTGGCGATACGGGGATGAGGGGATTGCCGTAGCCGTCGAGCGCCAGCGGTGCCCGCCAAGCCGGCTGATACTCAGTTCCGTTCCAACAACTCCAGCAAATAGCTGCCATACCCGGACTTGATCAGGCTGCGCGCGTGCCGCGCCAGTTGCTCATCGTCGATCCAACCCAACCGCCACGCCACTTCCTCGGGGATGCTGACCTTCAGCCCCTGGCGGCGTTCCAGCGTTCGCACGAAGTCGGCGGCGTCTAACAGCGAGTCGAATGTGCCGGTGTCTAACCACGCCGTCCCGCGAGCCAGCACCTCGACGGCCAGCCGGCCACGGTTGAGATACACCTGGTTAACCTCAGTGATCTCGTACTCGCCGCGCGCGGATTTCCGCAACCCCTTGGCTATGTCGATCACGTCGTTGTCATAGAAGTACAGGCCGGGCACCGCGTAGTGAGATTTCGGGGTGGCCGGCTTCTCCTCCAACGACAGCGCTATGCCGTCCGGGCTGAATTCGACGACGCCGTAGGCCGACGGGTTAGCCACCCGGTACGCGAAAATAGCTCCACCGCTGATGGATTGGAACCGGTTGAGGCTAGTGCCCAGCCCTGGCCCGTAGAAGATGTTGTCCCCCAGTACCAATGCCACCGACTCCTTGCCAATGTGGTTGGCGCCGATGATAAATGCCTGCGCTAGGCCGTCGGGCTGATTCTGGGTGGCGTAACTGATATTGACACCGAGATGCTTGCCGTCGCCAAGGAGGCGATGAAAGCCGGGCGCGTCATGCGGGGTGGTGATCATCAGGATGTCGCGGATGCCGGCCATCATCAGGGTGGTCAGGGGGTAGTAGATCATCGGCTTGTCATAGACCGGCAGCAGCTGCTTGCTGATGCCCATGGTGATCGGATATAGGCGAGTGCCCGAACCGCCGGCCAAAATGATCCCGCGCAAGATTGCTCCTTAGTCGACCAAGTCGTCGTCGGTGAGTTCGGTCGCCGCCAGCGCCGACGCCAGGTCGTCATGCCGGAAAACCGCCGTGACGTGGTCTTTGACGACCCGAAATGCCGACGCGGCGGTCGTCACGGCACCCGGGTCATCACGGCCGGTGATCGCCTGTTCGACGACCACGACGCCGTCGTGCACGTACATCAGGCCCAACTCTGCGGTCGTCGTCACCGAACTGGCCCACTTGCGGAGCGCATCGTGACCCTGAGCAGCGGCGTGCGCGTCTCCGATCTCGATGTCGTCACTGGACAGCGTCACTAGGGTCTCAATGTCGGAGGCGTTGAGGGCGTCGTGCCAAGCCAGCACGGTGGCGATCTCCGATGTGGTCATGGACTGCAAATTACCGTGTGCAGCGGTTAGAGGGGTGTGCGATCCAACCATTTCTGCCATACGACGTCGTCGCCGAACACCTCGAGGCCGGTGTCGGTTATCAAGACTCGCCGCACCATCGCCAACAGCAGCTCGACGGCGCCGCCGCGTAGCGCCACGGTGCCCTTGCCGTGCTGGTGCGACCAGGCGATTCGACCCTCGTCGACGCCGACGGTCCATTCGCCGGCAGCACCGAGCCCGGGATCAGTGGCGTGCACATGCAAGGTGTCACCTGCTTCGAGCGGTAGCGGCGCACCGTCGCTACCGGCCTGGATCGCGATTCGCTCCAGGAATTCACTGATCGCGTCGGCGGCGACGTCGGGTTCCAGCATGAAATCGCTGCCTGCCGCGATGGCGGCATCGGCTCGGTGCACGGCCACTTCGTGCAACCGGCGTCGCACCCACCAGCCAGCCGGGCGTGGACCGAGAAACGTCCACACCGGCGTGTCCGCACCGGTTTGCTTGACGGCATCCACCAGATGCTGGGCGCCGTCATGGAGCCACGAGATCGCCTCGGCGGGATCCGGTGGCGGCGTTCCAGCTGCGACAGCGCGCGGATCCAGGAAAGTGTCCAGCTGATCGCGCACGATCTGGGCCGCCCAGCGGTCGCCGCGGCCGACGTGACGAAATAGCTGCCCGAGGTTCCAGTCCGGGCAAGTCGGCACCGGAGCCGATTGGTCGCCGTTGCGGATCAGTTCGCCGAAAGTGCGGATCTGTTCCAGGTATGCCGACGCGTAGTCCACGTCGGTCACGCTACTCGCGGCCTGAAGTAGTACACAGTGCGGCGTTTGACCCGAGTCTGGACTTCTTGGCGGTGTAGGTCATTGATGTCTCCACCGCTCCTAGGCCCTGCTAGGCCCTCCTAGGCCCTCCTAGGCCAGCGACTCGCCGAGTATCGCGGTGGCCACAGCGGAGGCAACCGCAAGCGATGCGTTCACACCGTTGTCGTTGCCCTTTTCGAAGTCGTCACCGTCGACGGCCATGGTATTGGTAATGTGGGCCAGGCAGACGACATTCCGGCCTGTCGCAGCAGCATAAGCGTACAACGCAGCGGATTCCATTTCAACACATGCGATTTCGCGTCTCTCGGCCTCTTTGATGGCCAACGCGGTTTCTCGGTAGGGGGCGTCAGTCGTCCATGAACTGCCCGTGATCACCGGAATATCGCTGCCGTCGAAGGCATTACGCAACTTTTTCTGCAGTTCCGGAGCGAGATAGCTCCATTCGCTCGGCGCCACGTAATGTGCACTTGTCCCTTCGTCGCGAAGCGCCCGCTCGATGAGTACGAAATACGGAGGCGCCTCGCTGCCACTGATACGTCCGGCGGACGTGATGCTCACAACCAAGGATGTGTCGGAGGCCGCGAGTTGCTCGGCGACCAACACCGCAAACGGCGCGCCGACAGCCATTCCGACAACCCCGATTTCGCGTCCGTTGACCACGGTGACCCACATGTCGGTGTGATAGCACGCCCAGCCCAAGTGGCGGTATCCCGTCGCGGTTCGCACCAGCTGACGGACGATGTCGCCATCGGGATCCAGAACGCACACCGCCGGAACAGGCTGGTGCGGCAATGACTTTTGACGACGAGCCTCGCGAAGCAGATTCGCCGGACGAAACACCGAAGGTGCGTCGAAGTCCTTTGACCCCACCAGCGGGTAACCGCCTTGCTCGCGAATCATCGTTTGTGATGATCCAGCCAGGCCTGTTTCGGCAAGGTCAGCACAATGGCGTTAGCGATCGCACACACGTCGTCGACCCTAATGGACAGTGTGTACGGCTCGACTCCGAGCCATCCAGACTCACTGCGGCCGGGCGGTCACGACCTGCCAACGGCATGTGCGGCGAAGCCGGGCCTGAGTCGCCTGTCCGACCTGATGCGTCGATTACCTGGTGGTCACCCGTAGCGGGGCGAATCTGCTATCCACCGGTAGCCGTGCGCCAAGGCGGAACACCCGCCAACCCGCCTGCTCCCAACGGGAGATATCGAGACAGTTGCGGCCGTCGACGATCACCCGGACCCGCACCTGGTCGGCTAAGTCATCGGGGTCGAGGTCGACGAACTCGCGCCACTCGGTGAGCACCAGCACCGCATCCGCGTGCTCGCAGGCCTCGGCGACCGACACCGCGTAGTTCAGTGTGGGGTAGACGCGGTTGGCATTGTCCAAAGCTTTCGGGTCATACACGTTGACCGCGGCGCCGTTGAGCTGCAACTGCCCCGCGACGTTGAGCGCCGGTGAGTCGCGTACGTCGTCGGATTCGGGTTTGAACGCCGCGCCGAGCACGGCGATGTTGGCGCCCAGTAGGGAACCGCCGCACGCAATGGTGGCCAGCTCGACCATCCGGGTGCGCCGGCGCATGTTGATGGTGTCCACCTCGCGAAGGAAGGTCAGCGCCTGGTTGGCGCCCAGCTCCCCGGCGCGGGCCATAAAGGCGCGGATGTCCTTGGGTAAACAACCCCCGCCGAAACCCAAACCCGCAGTGAGGCATTGGCGCCCGATGCGTGGGTCGTATCCGAGCGCGTCAGCCAACAGGCTCACATCGGCGCCCGCGGCCTCGCATACTTCGGAGATCGCGTTGATGAACGAGATCTTGGTCGCCAGAAAGGCATTGGCAGATACCTTGACTAGCTCCGCGGTCTGTAGGTCGGTCACCAACAATGGCACACCGGAATTCAGCAGCGGGCTGTACAGCTCCCGGACAGCCGCCTCGGCGCGCGTCAAGTAATCCTGCACGCCAAGCACAATGCGGTCCGGATGCAAGGTGTCGTGGACGGCGAACCCCTCCCGCAGAAACTCCGGATTCCAGGCGATTTCGACGTCTACTCCCCGCGGGGCCAACGCACTGGCCCGCCGGCCCAACTCGGCCGCGGTCCCCACGGGAACCGTCGACTTGCCGATGAGGACCGATGCCCTGGTCAAACGCGGTACCAGCGCATCGATGACGGCGTGCACGTGACGCAGGTCTGCGCCATACTCGCCTCGTTTTTGCGGCGTGCCCACGCCAAGGAAATGCACGTCGGCGAAATCGGCGGCCATGTCGTAGTCGGTGGTGAATTGCAAGCGGCCCGTAGCGAGGTTGGCAGTCAACAGCTTTCGCAGGCCGGGTTCATAGAACGGGATGTCACCCCCGGCTAACTTGGCAACCTTGCCAGGGTCGATATCGACTCCGACGACGTCGTGTCCCAGCTCCGCCATGCCAACGGCGTGGGTGGCACCCAGATAACCGGTACCGAAGACGGTGCATCGCATACCACCGTGTGTAGGTGCCCGGAATGAGCGCACCGCATCGACACCCTGAACGCTAGATGACAGCTATCCGTCGAGATCAAATGCCGGGGACAAACGGGATATTGAACCCGCCCCGACCGCCGCCGCCACGACCGCGGTCATCGTCGCCGCGACCTTCCTCACCGCGACCGCCGCCCCGCCCGGGAGCTTGGCGCCCGGAATGCCACCTCCGCCGCCGCCAAGGATCGGCGGCAGTGGAATTTGAATGGGTACTGGAATGGGCAACGGCGCGGGAACAGGCTATGGGGAACGTATGAAGTTTTCGTACGAACGCGACGGCGTCGGGCCACGCTGGCCTTGGTATTTCGACCCAACTCCGCTGCTCCCGTACGGGCGCTCTGACGGGCTGGTCAACCTTAAGATGCACAGCTGCCCGATTTTCATGCCCGGCCATAGCGCAATCGGCAGATTGGCAACGTTGGAGAGCTCCAGCGTGATGTGACCGCTGAAGCCGGGGTCGATGAAGCCGGCCGTGGAATGAGTCAGCAGTCCCAGCCGGCCCAGCGACGACTTGCCTTCCAGCCGTCCGGCGAGGTCGTCGGGCAGCGAAAACAGCTCCAGCGTCGAGGCCAGCACGAACTCGCCCGGGTGTAGGACGAACGGATCTCCCTTAGCCGGCTCCACCAGGCTGGTCAGCTCGTCTTGCTGCTTGGCGGGGTCAATATGGGTGTAACGAGTGTTGTTGAAAACGCGGAACATGCAGTCAAGACGGACGTCGACGCTGGACGGCTGAACCAGGCTGTCGTCGAAGGGATCGATACCCAACCGCCCGGCGGAAATTTCGGCTCTGAGGTCACGATCAGAGAGCAGCACTCGACGAGCGTAGCTGCTGGATGCCGATGACTCAGCGCAGGTAGAGTTCGCCGCCGGTCGGGTAGCCCCCTCCGGTTGTGGTGATGTGGACGTGGTCGTTGTGGCCGGCGCCGCTGGCCCGCGCGCCGTTGGGCGTGTAATAAACGCCCCGCCAAATCGCATCTTGCAGTCCGAATCGAGCAGCATTCAACCGCACGTAAGCAACGATCTCGTTGCCCAGCGCTATACCCTCGGCGCTACCCGGGTTGGGAATCATCACGTCAAGGGCCAAACCTTCGGGATGCCACCGCAGCGCGTCCGCGCGAACGCCGCCGATTTCGTGAATCTCCGGGAACCTCGCGCTGATGCTGCGCGCCAGCAAAATTGTCTTGACCTGTAGCCCCTGTTCTTGCGCCACTCCCACCGGCAAAAACCTCGACCGGGTATCGACCCGCCATCGCGACGCCGCGGTGAACTGGCCGCTAACCATACCCCTCCCGATCACGCCGGTAGGCAGGTTCGCGGGCAGCACAAGGGGTGTTGTGGGCACGATTTCCACGCAGCACGGCCCCGCGGCGACGACGCCCGGAGTGGCGATTTCGCGGCCCGCCGCGGGACGAACATCTGCGGACGCCGCAAAGAACACCGCCGCCGGGGCAAGGACCGTAGCCAGCGTTACCGACAATCGCCGTCGCTCCCGGATCAATTCATGCCTACCCATCCGAAGCACTCTACGAGATCACGAAACAATAAACATCCTCTCTATTGCGTTTTTTTGTAATGGCGACCAGATTGGCTCAACCGTTTGCAGGCGGGCGGACTCAGATTGGCGATCGCGCCGCGACGAGTTCGCTGGTATCGAACAATTGCCCAACGCCAGCGTCGATACCGGGTCACTGCCGCCTCCGCTGACACGCGGGATCGCCGAGGTTACCCGACAGTTGACGCACCTGCCGTGCGTACATTTCCGACCCACAGGAGGTGGCATCGCCATGGTGACAACGGCCGCGTCCCTGGTCGCCTTCCCCGTTGCCGCCGAGACCATCGTCGGCGTGGTCGCGGTGGTGGGGCCTCCGTCTGCTGCGCTGGTCAGTGGAGTACAGCAGTTCGCCGGCGGCGTCGCCACGGCCGCAGTGGCCGGGGAAGTGCTGCCGGACCTGCGCGCACGAGGCTCGCCTGGCTCGTCGTCGTGGGCTTGAGCGCCGGTGTGGCGGCGCTGATCGCGTCCTCGGCCTGCGGGCTGTTGTGGCCGGTCGTCGAGGACTTGATGGAGGCGCACGAGACGCCGGCGCGGCCGTGGATGGCGGCAATGTTCTTCGCCGGATTCTTGAATTTGTACTGCCATCGGGGTGATGGAATAAGCCGGATGCTAGCCTGCTGAGGCAACCGCGCCGATGTAGTTCAATGGCAGAACATCAGCTTCCCAAGCTGAATACGCGGGTTCGATTCCCGTCATCGGCTCCACGTGTGACCAGCGCCGACACTGTTCGATCCTGTTCGAATGGCGCCGTCAGGGTCACCAAAGGTCACAAGTCAGACAGAACTCTTGTTCGGACGATCCAGGGAAGCCCCCGCAGACTTCAACGCATCAGCCTGACTATGCGCATACACCCGCAGCGTCAACGTTGGGTCCGAGTGCCCGATCCAGGCCGCGATGACCGCCACGGGCACCCCGTCGAGGTGCATAAGCGTGGCCGCCGTGTGCCGGCCACCATGCAGCTTGATGTGCCGCACTCCCGCCGCTGCGACGGCCGCGGCCCAACATCGGGACAGCACCGCCGGGTTGTACGGGTCCCCGACCTCGTTGCTCACCACATAGTCGCCGCCGCAGTAGTGCTCCCCCAGCGCGAGCCGTTCCGCCGCTTGGCGCCTCTTCGCGGCCCGCAGCACCTTCACCAGCCGAGCCGGCAGCGGCAGCTCGCGGCGCGACGCATGCGACTTCGGATCGTTCTCAACGGTGACACCGCCGGCCGACACCCGGTTGTTCGCGACCTCCAACGTCTTGGCCTTCAGGTCGACATCAGCCCACCGGAGACCAGCGATCTCACCGCGCCGCAGCCCATACAATGCCAGCTCCCACGCATGGCCGATCCGATCCTTCGCGAACTGCGCGCGCAACTGCTCAACCTCACCCACGGTGAAGGTGTCCACGTCCTTATGGACACCCGACACCCGCGCCACCTTCGCCGCAGCGTTGGTGTGCACGATCCCCTGAGCCAGCGCGTCGGCGAGGACCTGGTCGATGCTGGCGATCACCTTGTTGACCGCCACCGGCGACCACGGCCGGCGGGTCCTCCCTTTCGCGGTGACCGTGCCGCCCACGACGAGATCAGCCACCAGGTTGTCGATGTGTGCCTTCGCGAGCCTCTGTGCCGGCATCGAACCGTGTCGTTCGCGCAGCGGCGCCAGATCGTAAGACAGTTTCGCCAACGATGATTGGCGCAGATTATGCCGTCCAGCAACGTAATTCGCGCAGACCTGCTCAACGGTGACCCTAGACGGCGACACGTAGGTGCCGGTAGTCGCCTTGCTCTGCAATTCAGCTAGAACTTTGCGTGCTTCGGCCTCAGTTCTGCAGTGCCGCTTGGCCTGGCGCCGCTTCCCGGTTTCCGGTCAGGACCTACGTCGACCTTAACGCGGTATCGCACAACAAGTTTCCCACTAGCCCGGTCCCGAACCTCGATCTTCTTGATCTGCGGCGCAAGTTGCTGTCTAGGCATCGTCGATCACCGAACCAGGAATCTCGCGGATGCGGCGTTCGAGGTCGCGCAGTCCCTCGGCTTTGTCGATGACGGCAAAGATCTGCTCGGCTACCTCGTCGTCGGTCGCACTCTTCAACCGCTCGTCGAGGAACTCGTTCGCGACTTTGTGCCGGATCTGCTTGTCGAAGCGTTCCCGCGAAAGCTGGGCCAGCCGCCCCAGATCGGACGCTGGGCTCGAATCCTTCTCGCCAGTAAATCGCAGCAACGCAACAGTTGCTGAAACATGTTGCCCTGGAAGGACTTCCACGTTGCCATCCGGAAGGTCCGGATAAACCAGTGCGACGGCTGGAACATCCAAGGCCGCAGCCAGTATCACCAGTTCCGCGGTTGTAACGTAACGCCGCCGTCCGTTCTCCAAGTCGGTGATTGTCTGCCGAGTGAGCTTCAGTCCGAGTTCCTCAGTCTTCTCCGAGAGCCACGCCGCCGATTGCTTACCGCGCAGGTCACGCACCTTTCTCCCGATCGCCGCCGCGTGGTCCGACTCCCATGTGTTCACAAGACACAGCATCGCATGCTTTTGTGTTGAATCTAGACGCATGTTATGAATCTACACAGGACGCAGCAAACCGTGTCCACGACACACAGGAGGTCCTGTTGAACGATTGGAAGGCCACCGGCGCAAAGCTCGGCGGTATCAGCCGATCGCTGGTGTTCCAGCTCTGGCGCACAGGCGAGCTAGCCAGCGTGAAAGTCGGCAAACGCCGGTTTTCGACCGACAAGCAGATCCAGGACTACATCGCCCGACTCGAAGGTGCCGCCTAATGCGATCCCTAGACGAGGTGAAGGCCCCCGGCGGCAACCGGAGGCCTTCTGAACCCACCCACCAGATGAATGACGAGAAAGGTACCGCCATCATGACACACCGAAGCGACACCACCGAGCAAGGCGCCTTCAAGGGTGATCGCTACGACCGGTTGGCCGAGGCCGCAAAGATACTGGCCGACGACGAGGGCCTCACGGCCGCGAAAGCCCCGTACAACAGCGAGGGGCTCCTGGCCTTCGCCGCCGAAATCGCCCAATTGAAGCTGCTGGACGGTCTTTCTGAGTACGACTCCAACACGATCGGCTTCCTGGTGCTGCTGGACTTCTTGCGAGGCCCGCAGCGTATGGCATGGCGCATCTACGACATGCTGAGCGACAGCCCGGAAACGCCGGCTCGCGAACACGACAACGAGATCGCCGTCGTCTACTCGATGGCCGGCATCCTGCGCATGGTGATCGGCGCCTGGCTAGAACCGGATCCGCTGCGGAATCTGAAAGCGTTGGCCGCGGACGCGGCCGAGGCGTACGCCTTGGTCAAGGAAAGGCCTGGAAACGCTGGGGACTACCTGCTGGCGGCGCGAGACAGCATTGCCGACGCGATCGAGGCACTCGGATGACCGCGGCCGACTACGTCGCTGGCCTTCACCGCAGGCGGGCGCATGCCTACCGGGTGCCCCGTTGTGACTGCGGTTGTCCAGATCCATGGACTTGTCGCTGCGACAACCACGACGAGGTCACCGAGCAGTACGTCGACGGGTACCGCGACGCCGCCCAGCACATTCTGGACGCCGGGCTGACCCCAGCGCCGAACGTCCGGGCGATGCGGGTGATGTGGCGCCGCGGGGGATCGGAACAGCGGCTCGCCCAACGGATTTCGGAGCCTTGGGAGGTGGCAGTTTGACCGACGTGGTAAGCCACGCCGAGGAGGCCGCCACAAGGCGGTCTCCGAAGCGCGAAGCCGATCTTCACCCTGATGACCCCGGACCGACCGAATTCGGCCAGTCGACCCGCCGACTCATCGTGACCAAGGGCAGCGAAGTCAAACCGCAGAAGATGGTGTGGTGGGAGCCCGGCCTGGTCCTTCGCGCCGCAGTCAATCTCCTCGCCGCACGGGAAGGCAAAGGCAAGTCCACCGTCGCTTCGAGCTGGGCCGGCCGCGAAACCCGCATCGGCGGCAACGTGCTGTGGATCGGATCGGAAGAGTCCCGCGAGCACGCTATCGTCCCTCGCTTGATCGCCAACGACGCCGACATGGACAAGGTGATCTTCGTCGATGTTCAAACCGACTTCGGCACTGGGGCATTGGTGTTCCCCCTGGACCTGATCGCGATCGAGAAGATCATCGTCGAGCACATGATCACGATGGTGTTCCTCGATCCCGCCAAGGGCTTGATGCCGCCCGGATTCTCCGGCAACGACGACATCGCGGTGCGCCAGTACTTGGAGCCGATCGCCGGCCTGGCAGCCCGGCGCAACGTCACCATCGTCGGCCTGTCCCACTTCGGCAAACGATCCGGGGACGACTCCGGCAAACTGCTGCTGGGCAGCGTGGCTTGGTCCCAGGTTGCCCGCTGCGTGTTGTCCATCGCGGAGAACACCGACACCGGCACCCGCGTGCTGACCAACACCAAGGCGAATTACACCGCTGCGGATCGCTCAGTCGAGTTCCGCATCGTAGGCACGATGGTCAACACCGACGACGGCCCGGCCGAGATCGGATCGGTGCAGTGGCTCGGCGACACCACGATCGATGCCCGAGACCTCCTCGCCGGAGTCGACGGCGACGACGCCAGAGACATCGACAGGTGGCTCGACGAGTTCCTAGCTACGGGATCGAAGAAGGCGAACGAGGTCTACTCCGCCGCCGACGCCGCGGGATTCTCCAAGGATCAAGCGAAACGAGCAAAGAAGCGGCTGGGGATCAAAGCTCAGCGCCCTAGCGGTGATGGACCGTGGTTCTGGTCCTTACCAGTCCCCGGCGACCAAGGGAGCGCCGACCAAGGGAGCACCCCTGTCACGCTGGAGCCTGCTCCCTTG
>NZ_VTZN01000071.1 GCF_008370645.1 Mycobacterium simiae | reverse complement strand
CCCGCGGCCGCAGGCAGCTAATTCGTCTAGCTCAAAGGACGTGGCCTGGCACGGCTCAAGCCGCGTCACCTCCACCGGCGGGTGCCGGCCGCGCATGACTCTCCTTTCCGGCCGCCGCAGGGGCCGGATGGCGATGCGCCCAGGGCCGGGCTGCTTCAAGCTGTGCTGCCAGCTGCAACAGATCACCATCGGCACCCAGCCGCCCAACGAACTGCACGCCCAGCGGTAGTCCGCCGTCCGTCCAGTACAGCGGCACGCTGATCGCGGGCCGTCCGGTCAGATTGGCCAGTTGGGTGTAAGGCACCCAGCCCAGGCTCTCCTGGATGAGGTGATCCAGGATGCCGCTGAGCGCCATCAGCTTTCCGCCACGCAACTTGCTCAGCAGCCGTGCCATCGTCTGGACGCGAGGTGACGTCGCCGTCGCCCCGATCCGTAGGGGCGGGGTGGCCAGGGTGGGAGTTAGGAAGTAGTCGTAGTCCTCGTGGAATGTCGCCAGAGACTGGATGTAATTGTTCCTATTCTCCAGCGCGACCATCGGCGCCAGCACACCGGCGGATCGGCCCAGTTCGCACATGCCCAGCGTGTCAGCCTCAAAGTCACTGTCGCGGGCGCCAAGTCGCTGTCTGATGGCGGCAACGTGCCAGTAGAGCTGAGCGAACCAGATAGTCAAAAAATCACGGGCCAACGCGGCGTCATCGTAGGGCGGATTGACTTCTTCGACGCGGTGACCCAGGTCGGTGAGCAGTCGTGCCGCGTCATCGACCGCGGCCACGGCTTCCCGGTCGGGATGAGCGTTGATTGTCGACGAGGTCGAAAAGCCGATCCGCAGGGTGCCCGGACGGTTTTTGATGTGTTCGGCGAACCGGCCGTCGGGAAGCGCAACCTGACAGCCGGCACGGGGGTTGGGCCCAATGATCGCGTCGTAGAGCGCGGCGCTATCGCGCGCGGTGCGCGAAACGACGCCCTGGACCGCCATGCCGAACATTGGCTCGCCGGTCTGCGGGCCGTACGGCGCCAGCCCTCGACTGGTCTTCAGGCCGACCAGCCCGTTGCAGGCGGCGGGAATGCGGATCGATCCGCCGCCGTCATTGGCCCCGGCCGCCGGAACAACGCCGGCGGCCACCGCCGCCGCCGAACCGCCCGACGACCCGCCCGGAGTGCGCTGCAGGTTCCACGGGTTGCGAGCCGGACCCCAGTACTCGGGCTCGGTCACGCCTTTAGCACCGAACTCGGGGGTGTTGGTCATGCCGAAGATCACCAGACCCGCATCTAAGAATCGCTGCGTGATCAGTGCGTGCCGCTGCGCGACGTCATTAGCGAGCGAGCGGGAGCCGCCTGAGGTGGGAAAGCCCTGGTACTCCTGATCGAGGTCTTTGATCAGAAATGGCACACCGGCGAACGCGCCGTGCAGCTGTGGATCGGCGGCTTGCCGGTCGGCCACTGCATCTAGGCGGCGAACGATAGCGTTCAACCGCGGATTGACCGCGTCGGCGCGCAGGCGCGCCACCGCAAGGAGTTCGGCCGGGGTGACCTGTTTGCGTTCGACTAGCTCGGCAAGGGCAGTCGCATCCAATGACATGTACTCGTCAAGGTGCATTGGCCGATCCTATGTCCGGGGCCGCTTGCGGTCTCCGGCCCACAATGTCGGGTGCATGCTGGCCGCTGGCACCACCTGGTCGGCGCGCCAACCTGCACTGTGATCATCGTTATGCTCAGCCCAAGAACCGAGGAGTACGTAGCTGATGACCGTTCACCCGTTCGACGATGAGGCATCCGGTGGCTCGAGGCCTAGCCAGCGTCGACACGATGCAGCGTGACGGCCGCGCGTTTGAGCTGACGCGCGGGCAGCTTGATATCTGGCTGGCCCAGGAGATCGGTGGCTCGCCCGCGGACTGGCAGGCCAGCATGTTCGTCGTGATTGCCGGCGTGATCAACCCCGATCTGCTCGAGCAGGCGATCCGCCAGGTGGTGGGGGAGGCCGAACCACTCAGAGTCGGTCTCCACGAGGTGGATGGTCAGGTTTTTCAGCGGGTCGTTCATGATCCCGAGGTAACGCTTCCATGCCATGACCTGAGCGACTCGCCGGATCCCGTCCGGGAGGCCTACCGCTTGGCGACGACCATCCAGCAGACACCGCTGCCGTGGGCTGGCCCACTGTTCAGGTTTGCGTTGTTTCGGACGCGGTCGGCCGAATTTTATTGGCTCATCTGCATTCACCATATTGTCATCGATGGATTCGCCTCAGTACTTTTTGCCAACCGCGTGGCGTCGGTGTATTCCGCGCTGGCTGCTGGAAAGCCAGCCACACCAGCGTGTTTCGGATCACTGCGGGACTTGGTCGAGTATGAGTCGACCTATCAGGAGTCCAGCGATTTCGTTGACGATATGGGCTATTGGCAGCGCAACCTGCCTCAGGACAATGCTGCGGATCAGCCGCTGCCTGCAGCTGCGCGCGATTCGCACTTGGCGTCGGCACCTGTCGAGCTGGCTCCCGTGGTGGTGGGCCAAGTCCGGGAGTTGGCGAAGACGCTGGGTGTTCGTGAATCCTCGGTTCTTACCGCCGCATGCGCACTTTTCGTGCGCGGCCGCCATACCGGTGGGTGGCAGGTGGTATTCAATTTTCCGGTCAGCAGACGAATAACTCCGCAGCTGAGGTCCTTTCCAGGAATGCTGGCCGGAATTGTGCCGCTGGTGCTGACGGTCTCTCCAGGGTCGGCGGTTGCTGAATTCTGCGGGCACGTGGATGCGAAGATTCGAGAAATATTGCGGCATCAGCGATTTCCGGCCGCGGGACGCTCCGCGGACAGGGTCAGTGTCAATTTCTTCCCATCGACCGCTATCGCGCCGTTTGATGACGCGCCCGCATCGGCGGTGTACACACATTTCGGCGGCATCGAGTATTTCGGGCTGGTGTTCACCAAACACGGAGACCGCCTGTCGTTGAGCACCGCGGGCGCCGGGCAACCCTTTTCAGATTTCGGGGTCGTCAACTTGGCCAACCGGATCGAGCAGCTGCTGATGGCCATGGCGCTCGATCCCGGGCTGTCGGTGTCGGCGATCGGCTTGCTCGACGAGCACGAGCGCGCGCAGCTCGAGACGTGGGGCAACCGCGCGGCTCTGGTTGGTCCGACACCGCCGATGTCGTCGGTTCCGGCGTTGTTTGCCGCTCAAGCCGCCCGTACCCCGCACGCGACAGCGGTCGTCTATGCCGACACCGCATTGACTTACCGACAACTGGACGCAACCAGCAACCAATTGGCGCACCTGTTGGCCGATCGCGGCGTGGGCGCTGGTGACGTGGTGGCGCTGCTGTTGCCCCGCGGCGGCCAGGCCATCGTCGCGATCCTGGCGGTGCTGAAAACCGGTGCGGCCTATCTGCCCATCGACCCGGCCCATCCGGAGGCCCGCATCACCTTCCTGCTGACGGACACCACGCCCGCGGTCGCGCTGACGACAGCCGAGCTGGCCCACCGGCTCGACTTCGAGAACTTGCGGGTTATCGATGTCGACGACCCCACCATCGCCACCCAACCCGACACGGCGTTGCCGGCACCGGCTGCAGACAACATCGCCTACGTTCTCTACACCTCCGGCACCACCGGGTTGCCCAAAGGTGTTGCGGTCACGCATCGCAACATCACCCGGCTACTGTCCTCGCTGGCTGCGCATCTGACCTACGCGCCGGGCCAGGTGTGGACTCAATTCCATTCGTACGCTTTCGATTTCTCGGTCTGGGAAATCTGGGGCGCCCTGCTGCATGGCGGGCGGTTGGTCGTGATTCCCGAGCAGCTGACGCGCTCCCCCGACGAGCTGCTTGCCTTGTTGGTGACAGAACAGGTCAACGTGCTCAGCCAAACTCCGTCGGCTTTCTATGCCTTGCAGGACGTCGCCGCGGCCCGTCCCGAGTTGGGCCGCAGGCTGAGGTTGGAAGCGGTGGTCTTCGGTGGCGAGGCCTTGCAGCCGCAGCGATTGGGCTCCTGGCGGGCGCTGCATCCGCGGGGGCCGCGATTGATCAACATGTATGGCATCACCGAGACCACGGTGCATGCGTCGGTGCGCGAGATCCGCGAAGAGGACACGCACCGTGCGGTGAGCCCAATCGGCACCCCATTGTCCGACCTCGCCTTCTTCGTCCTCGATCAGTGGTTGCAGCCGGTGCCCGCAGGTGTGGTGGGGGAGTTGTATATCGCCGGCGATCAGGTGGCGGGCGGGTATTGGCGTCGCACGGCGTTAACGGCATCGCGGTTTGTGGCTTGCCCGTTCGGTGGTGCGGCTGCGCCGGGAAGGCGTATGTATCGCACCGGTGATCTGGTGTGCTGGAGCCCCGATGGGCAGCTGCAGTACCTGGGCCGCTCCGACGCACAGGTCAAAATTCGTGGGTATCGCATCGAACCGGGCGAAGTTGCCGCCGCGCTGTCGCAGTTGCCGGGGGTGAGCGACGCGGTGGTGATCGCCCGTGAGGACCATCCCGGCGACAAACGCCTGGTGGGTTACCTCACCGGTCCGGCCGACCCGGCCGTGGCCCGAGAAGCGCTCGCCGCCCGCTTGCCGCCCTATCTGGTTCCGGCGGCGATCGTCGTCCTCGATCGGCTGCCGTTGACCGTGAACGGCAAACTCGACACCGCGGCCTTGCCCGCCCCCGACTACACCGGCCACGGGAGCCAGCGCCCCACTACAGCAGTCGAGGAAATCCTGGCCGGCATCTACGCCGATGTGTTGGGTCTTGACCACGTCGGTGTCGACCAATCGTTCTTCGATCTGGGTGGGAACTCGCTGCTGGCCATGCGGGTCATCGCCGAAGTCAATACCACCCTGGAAACCGAACTCTCGGTGCGCGGGTTATTCGACGCGCCGACGATCGCCGAGCTAGCGCTGGGCATCCGCGCCGGATCGACCCAGCTGCCCGCGTTGGTGCCGGTGCCGCGACCCGCGGTGGTGCCCTTATCGTTTGCCCAAGAGCGGATGTGGACCGTCAACCAGGAGCGCGGAGGGTCGCCGGTCTTCAACATCCCTTGGTCGCTGCGATTGCGCGGCAGGCTCGCAGTCGAGGCGCTGCGGCTGGCGCTGGCCGACGTGGTGGACCGCCACGAAACCCTGCGCACCGTCTATCCCACCGACGCCGACGTGCCGCACCAGGTCGTCTTGCCCGCCGCCCACGCCGACTTCGGCTGGTGCGTCATCGATGCCACGACCTGGCCTGCTGAGCGGCTCGACCAAGCGATAGCCCTCCACGCGCGGCACAGCTTCGACCTGGCCACGCAGATTCCGTTATTCGTCCAGCTTTACCGCCTGGGCAACGACGACCATCTGCTGGCCATCACCGTGCACCACATCGCCGCCGATGGCTGGTCACTGGCCCCGCTGGCCGCCGACCTCGACGTTGCCTACCGCAGTCGATGCGCCGGAGCAGCGCCTGGCTGGGATCCGCTGCCGGTCCAGTACGTCGACTACACGCTGTGGCAACGCGCCTACCTGGGCGACGTCGATGATCCGCACAGCACCCTGGCCGCTCATCTGCGCTATTGGCAGGAAACCCTCGCCGGTATCCCCGAACGGGTGGCGCTGCCCAGCGCGCTGCCCTGCCCGACCGCTCCCGACAACCGCGGCGACACGGTGAAAGTGCGCTGGCCAGCGGCCCTGCATCGGCAGATCACGCACTTGGCGCGCCAGCATCACGTCACCAGCTTCATGGTGGTGCACGCGGGGTTGGCCGCGCTGCTCGCCGCACTCACCGCCAGCACTGACATCCCCGTCGGTGTCGGCGTCGCCGGACGCAACCACCCGGCCCTGGATGACTTGGTCGGCGTCTTCGTCAACTCCGTGGTGTTGCGCATCGAGGTCGCCGATGACCCCACCTTCGCGCAGTTGCTGGCCCAGGTGCGCAGCCGCACTCTTCAGGCTTTCGACCACCAGGACATGCCCTACGGAATCCTCGTTGACCGGGTCAACGCCGCCCGATCGCTGCCTCCGCAACCGCTTATCCAGGTGATGCTGGGCTGGCAAAACAACAAGCCCGCCGCGTCGGTCCTGGGTGCACTCGAAGTGACGTCCGTGCCACTGCACACGTCGGACGCCCGCATGGACCTGTTGTTTTCGCTTGCCGAAGAGTTCACGGCCAGCGGCGAGCCCGCAGGCATCAGCGGCGCCGTGGAATACCGCACCACGGTGTTTACCGCCACAGCGATCGAGGCCATGATCGACCGACTGGAGCGGCTCCTGACGGAGTTGACCGCCGACTCGCAGCGGCGGCTGTCGTCGGTGGACATACTTGACGAGCGCTAGCTGGCGCTATGGCGGTGGCCCGAGACTTGTCTTCGGTCGGGGTGAATCGGCAGGCGGTGGCGGTTCTGTCATTGCGATGCATCGGTCTTGGGGGTCTTGGGGGTCTTGGGGACCTCACTAGCACTAACGCCGGCTGGCGGGGCGTCCTGGGTCCCGGGGTGAAATGTCGTGGTCAGGGGTCGGCTGAGTTCGAATTGGTTGCCGTCGATGTCGTAGCACCACACGAACTCGTTGTTGGCGTTGCGGCGGAACTCGCCGACCTCGACTCATCTTTCAATGAGCTTGCGCCGCACGGGTTCAAGGTCTGCCTTCGGGACTGCCGCAACGTAGCTGTTACGGTCGTTTTCGGCCGGAACCTGCGTCTGGGCACTGGGAAGCTGCCATAGCGAGAAGACCGAACCGGCGATGGTGTAGACCGCGATGGGATGATCCGGCCCGTCGGGGCCCAGGTGAATTGGCTCCAGCCCCAGCCGCTTGCGATATCCGCGCGTTGAGGCGGCGACATCGCGCACCCGCAAGACGGTCGCGACCATGGATACATCGTCGAAGATGCTGGTTGTCATCGCGGTCCTCGATTCTCGCCGACCCGGTGCCCAAATGCAATGTCGCAGCGCCTCGGGTCGACCGGTGCGCGGCTCGGGGGTGGCGCGCGGTTGTTCTTTCGACAAGGACGCTGCGCCGGTTGGCGCTAGGACTCGTCTGCGGTTTCGGCATGTCGTGCCGCCTGGTCTTAAGCGTGAGTTGCAATCGCGAGGCCAAGTTCGGCCGCGCGAGCAGCAAGCGGTGCATCGAAGGTGGCGATCGCCGCGTTATGGTGCTGGGCGGCGTACAACACACAACAGTCGGGCATCTTGAGCTTGGTCGCGGCCCGCAGCTCTCCCAGTCGTCGCGCGGCATCGGCGCGAAGTTCGAGTGTGTGGATCTGCAACCGGGTGAGTAGCTGGTGGAGGCGATCACTGTGGCGCGCGCGAGCGGCGCCGGCGTAGACCTCGGCCAGGGTGATCACGCTTGCAGCGAAGGTGTCGGTCAGATGGGACTTCAGCAGAGCCGCAGCCTGACCGTGATGGGCGTCGGCCGGTTCGAAGTGCCCGATCAATACGCTGGCGTCCAGGATGATCACTCGGGCCAGTCCTCGCGTAGCTCCTTGAGGTAGTTGGGACCGAAGACCCCGGCTAATCCACCAGCGGTGGCCTCCACCGCCTGCAAACGCGACTGCTCGGCTGCTGCGTACCTGTGCACGAGGGCATTTCGGCCGGCCAGAATCAACTGCCGCAACAGGGCACCAGGCTTCTCGGCCAGCTCGGGCCATGCCCTACGTGCACATTCCAGTGCGTCGGCGATGTCATCGGTTTCGGTGATCGCGTAACGCCGGTGAGCCGTAGGCATCGCCCTAGTGTAACACTTAACTATCCAGGTGTTACACCTGGCGGCGTGCCGCCCGTCTCGGTGCGGCCGCGGCTGAACACTACTTTGGGCGGCCGACCTATCTCGCCTGTGATCGTCGGTCGCCGCGGCGACCTGTGTGAACCCCTGATCGGAGGCCACCCGTTGAACGTCCGGCAGCTCAAATTCTTCCTCGCCGTCGTCGACTATGGGGGCTTTGGCAAGGCGGCCGAGCAGCTGCTGATCGCTCAGCCATCGCTTTCGCAGTCCATCGCGGGGTTTGAACGAGAACTGGGGATGCCATTGTTTCACCGGGTCGGGCGCGGGGTGGTGCTCAGCGATGCCGGCAAGGCGCGCTCGTCGATGACATCCTCGCCCAAGGTATTTCAGTCACTATCGGCGCCAAGGTCGCCCACCGCACCTCGATCTTGCCCATGGGGCTCAACGGCATCGGTCGGGCCGTGCTGCCGTCGTTTTGGACGCCATCGGCGCAGCGGGCGGGCGCGCGGGTGCAGCGCATCGTCGCCGAGACCTACCTCCACGTGGCTGCCGTGAGCCGCCGCAGCCACCTGACCGCCCCGGCTGCGGCCCTGGTGAGTGCGGCTCGCCGCTACAGCGAGCGTTAGGGCCCCCGCCAGCCCGACACGCGCCGAGATTGACGCCAGCGCGCAAAAAGGCGAGTCAGCGTGACGCTAATGTCGGTCTCGGCGCAGGACCCCCGCGGGTCGCGAAAACTTAGCCGCAGCTAGTTGTTCCATTCTTTTCGATATCCGCGCCATTTCCGGCGGGGGACTCCATGATGGCTAGTACGCGATTAGTACGAGGGGTAGGCGATGTCATTTGTGCTCGTGGGGCCGGACGTGTTGGAGACGGCCGCGGCGGATCTGGCGCGGATCGGTTCAGCGGCAATAGACGGCAACTTGGCCGCAGTCATTCCGACGACTGAGGTGGCGGCGGCGGCCGCCGACGAGGTGTCGGCGGCCATTGCGGCGCTGTTCGGCGCACACGCTCAGGAGTATCAGGCGGCGGCGGCGCAAGCGGCGACGTACCACGCACAGTTTGTGCGCACTGTGGGGGCGGCAGCGGCGTCGTATGCGGGTGCAGAGGCGATCATCGCCGCTGATCTCGGTGCCGCCGTTTCCCAGGGATTCCAGACGGCGGTCTATGGCCCGCTTCACGCTACCGGCCAAGCATGGATCAGCAGCCCGTTCAGCCAGCTGCTCGCCCCGATCATCAATGCCCCCACCGGTCTGTTGTTCAAGCGCGATCTGATCGGCAACGGAGCTGCCGGGACCGCGGCAAACCCCACCGGCGGCGCCGGCGGTTTCCTGTTCGGCGACGGCGGGGCCGGCTATACCCCCACGGGGGGCATGGGCGCCGTGGCCGGGGGCAAGGGCGGAAGTGCCGGGTTGATCGGCAATGGCGGCCCTGGTGGTGGCGGCTTTGGCGGCGGCATCGGCGGCACGGGTGGCACCGGCGGATTGCTGATCGGCAACGGCGGCAGCGGCGGAGTCGGCGCTCCAGGCGGTGCGGGCGGCCAAGCCTTGTTGTTCGGCACTGGAGGCCTTGGCGGGGCTGGCGCGCCGAGTGGTCGCGGCGGCCTGTTCATCGGCGACCCCATCAACGTCGCGAACTGGCTCAACCCGCCCATCGGAAACCAGCAGTCGATCGTCATCGACTTCGCGCGGCACGGGCAGACTACAGCCAACGTGGCGGGCTTGATGGATACCGCGATACCGGGAGCCAATCTCACTGCGGTAGGCATTCAACAAGCGCAAGACGTCGCCAACGTACTGGCGCCGCAGGGCCCTTATGCCGGGTTGTTCGCGTCGCAGTTGGCCAGAACACAGGAGACCGCCGCGCCGTTGGCTGCCTTGCTGGGGATGAGCCCGCAAATCTTGCCCGGGCTCAACGAAATCAATGCCGGGATCTTCGAAGACTTTCCGCAGCTAAGCCCGGCGGGTGTGCTCTATCTCGTCGGGCCGATCGCCTGGACGTTCGGCTATCCGATCGTGCCGATGCTGAACCCGGGCTCCATCGACTTCAACGGGGTAGTTTTCGGCCAGAACTTCAACGGTGCGGTGCAAACGATGTACGACACCGCACTAGCGAACCCGGTGACGGCGGCAGACGGCAACATCACCGTGGTCTCATACTCCAGCGCATTCACGATTGGGGTCGGGACGATGATGACCGTCGACAACCCCAATCCCCTACTCCTGCTTACCCATCCGCTGCCCAACACCGGAACTGTCGTGGTGCAGGGCAATCCCACCGGGGGCTGGACGATGGTCAGCTGGGACGGAATACCGGTGCCGCCGGCGTCATTGCCGACTGAGCTTTTCGTCGACGTACGCAACCTCATCACCGCGCCGCAAATTGCGGCCTTCGACATTGGCTGGTCCCTTTTCACCGGCGATCCGGCGACGATTGTGAACGCGCTGCGGGAGGGTATCGACGAAGTCGGCACGGCGGTGGTCCAGTTCCCGATTGCGGTGGCCGAGGACGTGATTCACGCTGTGTGGGGCCTGTCGAACGAGTTGCCCGCTCTGGTCCCGTAACCGCGACCGAGTGCCGTAACGGTACTACGGCCTATTCACAAAGGGGCAGATCGCCCATCAGGACCGGTGTCGCGCGAAAGAAACTCTACGTTGCTTGAGGAGCGCAGGACCAGGGTCACCGGGGGTGTCAGATGTCGCTTGTGATCACAGTCCCGAAGATAATGACCAAGGCGGCAACAGATTCGCGAACATCGACTCGACGGTCAGCTCAGCCAACGCGCCGGCAGTAGCGGCCACGGCGGGGTGATCGGTACGGTCTGCGGCCGATTGGCCTGGGTTTCGGGCGCTCCAGATTCCTTTTGACGGGATCTTGTTCCCCCGCGTGGCATAACCGGGACATTGGTGTGGTTGTGCCTGCCCATTGTGCGGAGGAAATCTTGTGAACTTTGTGTCGCAACAACTCGCGCTGGTGACCACACCGCCATCGGCGTGCTAATGAACCTCGAGTTCTTGCGCAGCAATCGTCTTCGAATTGCACGACGATAGCCGCGGGTGGGTGGTCCGGTGCAATGAGCGAAATCCTTTTTGACTACTGGGCGACGCGGGGTCGACGGCGCCAGCAGATATTGCGCCCGGACGCGCCGGCGGAGGGAGTTTGCTCCTGCTCGGAGCCCAGCTCGGTATGCCGAGTTCTCGGTTCCAACCCTTCCAACCTAATGTCGCTGGGATTCGGATGAGCATAAAAACATAGGTAATAGTTGCGTAGAGCACTAGTATTCATGCACAATGCTAATGGTGCTGAGTAGCTCGCTCGGATTCCGCGGAGATTTGTAAAGCAGGTCAGTGTGGCATCCGCAGCCGAGGGATCGGTGCTAACCGGACCAGTTCGCCGCTCCCGGACAGCTATAACCAGGCCGCCTGCCGCGCAAACTAGCGGCGATTTGCCACTTGTTCGTGGCCCTGGATGCCAGCGTTCGCTTGTACGGCCACCGAGGGCCGTCAATGTGACAGCAACATGCCAATGATCAGAGGAAAAAGGAATGGGTTTCGAAGGCTCCAGTTCATGACAATAACTCGACTACACCGTGTTTTGGAGGCGATACCCACCCGCATCGTCGCGTGCAGCGGCGGCGTGGACAGTCTGCTGCTCGCTACGGTCGCCCACCGAGCGTCGCCGCATTCCACAGTCGTAGCCCACGCCGTCACGCCAGCTGTTCCCGCCGCGGCCACGGCCCGGGTAATCGAACGCGCCGAGACCGAGAATTGGACACTTCAGTTGGTCCGTTCCAAGGAGTTCGAAGACCAGCGTTATCTTGCCAACCCGCGTAACCGCTGCTATTTCTGCAAGAGCCACCTATACGCCGCGATCCGCGGATTGCCGACGCGCGCCGGCGCAACAATGTTGAGCGGCGCCAATATCGACGATCTCGGCGAGTACCGGCCCGGCCTGGTCGCCGCCAGCGAGAACGGAGTCCGGCACCCGTACGTCGAAGCGGATCTTGGGAAACAAGACATCCGGTCTATCTCCCGCAAGTTGGGACTGGATTTCGCGGATCTGCCCGCATCTCCATGTTTGGCCAGTCGCCTCTATACGGATACCACCGTGACGCCGTCGCGGCTTCGCTCAATCGAAATCGGAGAAAACCTGTTGCGCCTGTTGACTGGAATCGATGTCGTCCGATGCCGGCTGCGTGAGGACGTCGTGCTGATTGAGGTCACGGCCGAAGGCCACGCACGAGTCACCGACGAGGTCATCGACCGGGTGGCCGCTGCCATGCGCCAGGTAGAACCATCGCTGTCCGGAGTCTTCCTGGACGACAAGCCATATCGTCCCGGTCGCGCCCTGGCGGTTCTGCAGTGACCATTCGCTATGACTACGCCAGGCTTGCGCGCGTAGGGATGCCCGAGGCGACGTTCTGCCTCAACAAGACGACGAGCCAGCTACGCGCCATCGTGACCGAGTTGGTCGAACGTCCCGACAATCCAGTTCTGTTTACCCGAATGAGCGATTCGCAATACCATGCCGTCCGGGAATTGGCCGGGCAATCACTGGTATACGACGCGGAGTCGGCAACCGCGGTCATGCACGGTTGCCTACCGCCGCGGGACGGTACTGTGGCTGTTGTCACCGCCGGCACATCGGATATCCCCGTCGCCGCCGAAGCCTGTCGGACGCTTGAGTTCCTTGGCTTCACAGCCGCTTGCATCTTCGACGTTGGTGTTGCCGGTCTCTGGCGTCTGTTGGAGAGGGTTGATGAAATCGCCACCTATGATGTCGTGATCGTGGTGGCCGGAATGGATGCCGCACTCGCCTCGGTCGTCGGCGGGCTCACCGGCCAGCCGATTATCGCTGTGCCCACGTCGACCGGTTACGGCGCGGCCGCCGACGGGGAAACCGCGCTTCGCTCGATGCTGACCAGCTGTGCTCAGGGCATCACCGTGACGAACATCGACAACGGGTTCGGGGCCGCGTGTGCAGCGAACCGAATCCTTCTGGCTTGGAAGCGAGCATGATCGGCTGGATCGATGCCCGAGCCGGGGTGAGCGGCGAGATGCTGCTAGGCGCTCTTGTCGACGCTGGGGTGCCGTTGGACCTGTTGCAGACGACTGTCGGGAAACTTGGCCTCGGTGTCACGCTCACGTCGACGACATGCGAGCGGGGCGGCATCGGCACCACCAAGGTGGACGTGGTTGCCGACGAGAACCCACCCATCCGGTACCTCGTTGAGATTCAACGGCTGCTCGACCGCGTTGAAGAACCCGTTCGAACGACCGCCGGCGCCATCTTTTGTCGACTGGCTGAGGCCGAGTCGCGTGTGTACCGAATTCCCGTGGAAGGAGTTCACTTCCACAACGTCGGCGCGACCCTCGCTTGCGTGGTTGGCGCAGCGTCCGGGTTCCATCAGTTGGGGCTTGAGTCGCTGCACTGTTCGCCCGTCGGCGTTGGCAGCGGAACATCCCAGGGTGCGCATGGCCCACTGCTGACGCCGGCGGTCCTAGAGCTACTCAGAGGCGCCTCGGTTGCCACCGGCCCCCTCATGCCGGAATGCGCCACACCTACGGGCGCAGCGGTGCTCGCGACGCTGGTGACGGATTGGGGTGAGATGCCCCCGCTCGTCATCGGTCGTTTGGGATACGGTGCAGGCCAAAGCAATCCGAGCGAAGTGGCCAACGTGCTGCGCATTGTCGTCGGCGAGTTGGTCGACCAACCGCACCACACCGTGCTGCTCGAAACCAATGTGGACGACCTCGACCCAAGGGTATGGCCGTACGTCATTGAGCTCCTGTTCGACGCCGGCGCACACGATGCCTGGCTCACCCCGATCATCATGAAGAAGGGTCGGCCCGCCCACACGCTGTCAGTGCTAGCACCCGGTCGACGTGCGGCCGATCTTCGCGCAGTCATATTCCGCGAGACCAGCACGATCGGTTTGCGAGAAACGACAGTGCCCAAGCATCACATGTTAGCCAGGTCCGAGAGCCTTGTTCAGGTTGGCGGACAGCCAATACGGATCAAGACCGCCCGGCTCGACGGTGAAGCCGTTAATGTGAACCCGGAGTGGCGAGATGTTGTGGCCGCCGCGCAAGCGCTCGGACAACCGGCAAAGCAGGTGTTAGCGCAAGCTCGGTTGGCGGCATCCGATGACAGCATCAGGGCCGCTGTTGAGCTATGGGATGAAACCCTGTCGTCACCCACCTGATCACCCAGAACCGGTGCCTTGACGTCCGTGTATGCGAAGGACCGTCGTCCGCCACCGGCGTCGGCGAAAACCCGCTCGAAATACTCGGCACCAATGCCCCTTCTGATGAACGGCTTTCGATGGCTGCGCCAAGTGTGTGCCCTGGGGTTCGCGATGAGGCCAGGAATGCCGCGACCGCAAAAACGAGCGCGACCGCGAGGAAGATCCACGGGAGCGCCCGGCCAAGGGTGAACAACGAGGAGAACAGTCCAGGACCGACGGCGATGGCTATGCCCCACGACAATGAGTAGACCGCCGAATGGCGACCGGCCTTGCCTCGCGGCACGAAACTCAACATGACTTTCAATGCTGTGGCTCCCCAGGTGGCTGCGGCCAGGCCGAAAAGGATCACGGCCGCCCCCAACAGTGCGGTCCGGCCAGCGGCGTCGACGGCGACCATGGTAGTAAGCGCAGTGAATGCGATTCCGAGCAGGCCAGCGGCTAGAGCCAATAGACGCAGCCCGGACCGACGGCGGCCCCATTTGGTGGCCAGTGGCGCCAAGGCCGCGATCAGAGTGCACGCCAGCAGGTAGGCGACTGGCGGAGCCCAAGGCGGGAAGCCCAGCTCGAGCAGATACACCGGCAGTATCGAGTCGAATCCGACGCTCGCTAAGGCGAGGACAAAAACCGCGGCCACGAACACCACGAATTGACGTTGGGCCAACACGTCGCGGTAGCGGCCCACGCCGTTTTCGTCACGGTGCTGGGTTTTGTAGTCGAAGCGGCGTAGTCGCCAGAACAGTAGGCCACACACCGCGAAGCTGACTGTGTTCGCGATAACGATGAAGCTCCAGAAAAGCCCACTGCCTCGAGCGGCCCAGATTCCCAGCGAGGCGATCAGCCCACCGATCCCAAGACCGATACTGCGCATTGCGCTGATCAACGAAAACAGGCCGACGCGAGCATCCTCCGACGGAGCTAACGCACTTACCATCCCAGGGTGCGCCACCCAGAAAAGTCGTCCGGCGAAGCTCACCGCCACCGCAATGATCACTAGGGACGCAAAAGTGTCGGCAGCCAAGTAGCAGGGGAAGGCAATCACCCTAATCAGCGAACTCAGTGTCGCCGTGCGAAACGGCCCGATACGGTCGACGACAACCCCGGTCACCAGGCCGCCGATCAGTAGCGAGACGAGGCTGCCCATGGTTAGCGCGGTACCCGCATCGGCGAGCTTCATGCCGCGTCCATACGTGAAGAACAGCAGCGCGAACGGAATCCATAAACCGTTACCGATGGTATCGATGACCATCGCAGTCAGGTAGCCGAGGTGGTAGGACCGCCGCGCGACCATGCTGCGCAAACCGCCCTGGCCGCATTCGCGGAATGTCCTCCGATTGCCACCGAGTAGACCAGGGGTGATGTTTCCGAATTTGGCGAAGAACTTCGGCGCCACCGCGTAGGCGTTGTCGAGGTGGCCGATAGCCGGGTGCCGGTGCACTCTACCGACTGGGGCCATACATCGCGGAGGAGGCGGAGGAGAAGAAGCCTGCCGAAAAGTACCCCGCGGCGGCAAGCGTGTTCCAGGCTGCCGTTGTGGCGCTGGAATGCGGCTCCCCAGAGTGGGCTGTCGGTGCTAGCGCCCCGAAATCCATTGTCGTTTCCTCCGATTAATCGCCGCGTTGTGGTCATGTTGGCTGGTATGGGCGGCCAAGTAAGCGGCGCTGGCGTCCGGGGCCATGAACAGTTAGCGCATCGACCCAGCTTGAACACTGACCGCCTGGTACAGCTTCCCGTCAGTGCCATCTGTCGGCGGCGAGAATCACCTCAGTGGTCGAAGCAGCGGCTGCCGCATTGACATGCGTTCTTGCAGATCTCTGCGCAGTCCAAGCGAGTTATTCAGCACCGGGATTAGTATGAATGAATAATAGTGCTTCACGCGACTATTGTCTACGCGTCTAATTGTGGGTGGGATCACCGCGGTGACGATGCCGGGCCACGTCAGAGCGAGATCAGAGTCATTTGAGATGACGATTGCGGCCTCGACATCACCGCGAAAGATGTCAGCAAGGAGATGCGTCGCGACGTTGGCGTCGGAGCCTTTCTCCTCACGGTTTCGAACCGTCACCATGAACACATCGTCGTTCGCGTTAGTGACCCTGGTGATCGGGAGGCCCTTCCAGGTCTCGGCGCCTGACGGCACAACCAATTTGGCGCGACCATCGGGTAGCTCCTCAGCGAGTGGCAACCTCTTCGGCCAAGCCACGTAGTAGCCCAGCTCCAAGACATCGATAGAACCGTGCTCGCGGAGCGCCTTGATGTAGACGGATTGGTCTGCAAAAGCCCCGGGATTATCAGTCTGGTCAACGTAAGCAGTGCAGTACACGATGCGTTCAACAGCGGCGCTGTGCCACCGGCAAAGACCGGCGGCTAACGCCCGTATGTCTAGCCAGCGCCAGCCCGCAGTCCCGCGGCCCCAGTGTCCCCGCATGCCGTAGTACAGGTTGAACGGCGTCAACATAGACGCCAACTTTCACATCGGTAACGATAGCGTGAAGCGCGACATTGCCCAGAGAACGCGACATCGCCCAAGAGAAAGAAAAGACCCAGCCCTACGGAAAGGACTGGGTTGGTAATGCCAAACGTATGCCCACGGATGCCGGCGTGCCAACTACCACCTGCCCCACGTGTCACACTAGCCACTCGTGCTATATCCCAACTTGTCAGGTGGCCCATTTGGTAACACCTTCGTCATAGCCCTGTACAGTAGCCAGCCGTCGCCGCCCGAAACCAACCCCACAGCGGCAACCGGCCTTGGTTAACGGTGCCGATCATGTACCCCAACCATCGATCCGTCGTCACGTCGTTACACTTCTCCGCCAGCCGGTGCAGCACGGGCGCGGGGCCAAGGACCAACGCGGATTTATAGTTGTACGGGTTCCACCACGTTCGGGTGTCCAAAGACGTGGGGCCGGCAGGACCGACAGGCCTGGCTTTGCCCCGTCATCCGCGGACCTGTCGCGCTTCGCGTGCTGACGCAAGTTGGTGAGGTCGTCGCTGCCACCGTTGGCGACGCTGATGGTGTGGTCGACCTGGGTGGCGGTGATGGTGCAGCGGGGTCAGCGTATTTGACATCGGTAGCCGTCGCGTTCGAGCGCCTTGACGCGATTGTGCTTCCACACGGTGGTGTTGGTCCTGACGATGCGGTGCGCGGCGACGCCTTCCAGCCGGCGTGATCAGGGCAGCGAGAGTGGCCGACGACACGGTTGCGGCAACCGGCGAACGAGCAGTACTTGGGTACCAGGCCCTTGCACGGGTCCAACACCACCATGGTGATCTTCTGCTCGCTGATCACCTTCTCGATGGCGGGCAAGTCGAGAGGAAACACCAAAACCCCTGTGCCGGAATCGGTTTCCACATCGACGAAGAAGATCTTGGACATGTCGGCGCCGTTGGCGATCAGGCGGGGTGCCTGGGCATGCTCTCGCGACTCTTCAGATCCGATCCACAGCACTTTGCCGCCCATATGGGTTTCCCGGGCAGCCCAGCTCGCAGCGACAGTCGACTTACCCTTGCCCTCCCGAGCGGCCAACACGTTGATCACGTCACGTAGAACGAGGGCGGGCTCCCACCAGATCGTTTTCTTGGTCCGCACCTGGTTGCCGGCGGTGAGAACAAGCCGCCGATAAGGATCTGCATCGGCGGTCTCAACCGTCACCAGCTCGTTGAGCGTTCGGCCAGCCGAATAGTGGTCCGAGAAGTCCTTGCCCACGGCGGCTTCAACGATGCGCACCGAGGGGGCAATACCACTGAGCTGCTTGGCGACCAGCTCCGCGTGCTTACGTCCGGCGGAGTCGCGATCGGCTATGACGACAACGTCTATGCCCCGCAGTACATCCCAGTCGTATCCAGTCGTTTTGACCAACACCCTGAGGCGCCGCATAACCATCCGCAGCCTCTACGGCAAGCACGTCCTTTTCGCCCTCGACGACGTAGACGGTCGAAGCACCGCCCAGCCGCAGCGACCGGCATTTCTGCTGGTGAGAGAGCCCCCTGTCAGGATTGAACTGACGACCGCTCGCTTACAAGGCGAGTGCTCTACCACTGAGCTAAGGAGGCCGGTTTAACCGGTGCCAGCCTAACCCGTCACTCTTCGCTGTCGACGACGCGCTGTGAGCGCACCGGCCGCGACGGTGAGCGCCGCGGCGGCCGACGGCCGGGCAGCGGGATGCGCTCGGCGATGCTGCTCAGCGGGTTGACCACCATGGTGAGGGCGATGACGGCGTCTTGCAGGGTAGCGATCGCGGGCTCCAGCGCCTCCATGCCGGGAGCTAGCCGGGCCAGCGTGTCAGCCACGTCGGTGAGTTGTTCGAGCGGTCCGTTCTTGGCGGTCAGCTTGTCGATCAGACCGCCTTCGGCCAGCAACCGGTCGGCTAACCCGTCCTCGGCCAGCACCCGCTCGATCAGGCCGTCCTCGGCGACCAGTTGATCGGCCAATCCACCCGGCTGCAGCGCGCGCTGCATGGCGCCGCCCTCGGCGGTGAGTCGGTCCAGCAACCCGCCTGGCGCGGTCAGCAGGTCGACCACCCCGCCCGGTCGCAAGAACCGGTCCACCGGGCCGTCGGGCGCGATCGCGCGGCCCAGCGGTGCGTCTTCGTCAAAAAGCTTGGCCAGCCGATTGGCCCGCACGATCGCATCTTCGATGCCGAGCACGCTGGCCATCGCGTTGGAGCCGGCGTCGCTGCCGGCCTCGCCCAGCGCCCGCTTGGCCAGACCAACTGCCGTGCCGGCCAGGTTGAGGCTGGTTTCCGCGGCGGCAAGACCGGCGCGGGCGGGCGCGGTCGCGATGTCCACGAGGGTTTTGCCGAGTTGCATCCTGGCAGTCTATTCACGAGGCGCGCCGATAGGTGGGTACGGGTTTCAGGATTCTTGCGTGTGGGTCGAAGCTGATCTGATGACTCCTGGCAGACTGTTAGCAGTCGGCTGGCAACGAGCTCTCAGGAAGTATTCAATGAACGTGAAGCTAATGTTCAACTATCTCCGGCAGGCGTCGCCCTCATGACGGCGGTAAACCCGGGGGAGACCCCGACGCCGGAAGCTCGGGTCCTCGTCGTCGACGATGAGGCCAGCATCGTGGAACTGCTCTCGGTGAGCCTGAAGTTCCAAGGATTCGAGGTGCACACGGCCACCAATGGAGTGCAGGCGCTGGACCGAGCCCGGGAAGCCCGGCCCGACGCGTTGATCCTCGACGTGATGATGCCCGGAATGGACGGTTTCGGGCTGCTGCGCCGGTTGCGCGCCGACGGCATCGACGCCCCGGCGCTGTTTCTGACGGCTCGAGATTCACTGCAGGACAAGATCGCCGGCCTCACGTTGGGCGGCGACGATTATGTGACCAAGCCGTTCAGCCTGGAGGAGGTGGTTGCCCGGCTTCGGGTCATTCTGCGGCGCGCCGGCAAAGGCAAGGCCGAACCTCGCAATGCCCGCCTGACGTTTGCTGATATCGAGCTCGACGAGGAGACCCACGAGGTGTGGAAGGCCGGCGAGCCGGTGTCCCTGTCGCCCACCGAGTTCACCTTGCTGCGCTACTTCGTTATCAACGCCGGCACCGTGTTGAGCAAGCCCAAGATCCTCGACCACGTCTGGCGCTACGACTTCGGCGGCGACGTCAACGTGGTTGAGTCCTACGTCTCGTATCTACGTCGCAAGATCGATACCGGGGAAAAGCGGCTGCTGCACACCTTGCGCGGGGTGGGTTATGTATTGCGGGAGCCGCGATGAGCCCACTCCCCTGCCACGCCAGGTAGAAAACATGGCCGACCGTTTTCGACGTGGGGTTCCGCTACGGGTTGGCTTGGTCGCAGCGACCCTGGCTCTCGTGCTGTGTGGTCTGCTGGCGTCGGGGGTGGCGGTCACCTCGATCCTGCGGCACAGCCTGATCAGCCGGATCGACTCGACGCTGCTCGATGCTTCACGGACCTGGGCGCAGGCCCCGTGGAAGCATTCGGTGTCGGACGGGCAAGGTCCCGATCCTGCTCGGCCGCCGTCGAAGTTCTACGTGCGCGGCATCAGCCCCGACGGCCGCATCATGACTGCTATCAACGACCGTAATTCCGAGCCGGCGTTGCCGCCCGGCAATGACGTGGGTCCTGACCCGACGACACTGCCCTCGGTCAACGGCTCGGATATCGAGTGGCGCGCGGTCTCGGTGCGCGGACCGCAGGGCGGTCTGGCCACTGTGGCCATCGATCTGTCCGACGTCCAGCACACGGTGCGATCGTTGGTCTGGCTGCAGATCGGCATTGGGGCTGCCGTACTGGTTGTCGTCGGTATCGCCGGGTACGTGGTGGTGCGCCGCAGTCTCAAGCCGTTGGTCGAAGTCGAACAGACCGCCGCGGCGATCGCTGCCGGACAGCTGGATCGCCGGGTTCGCGAACGCGATCCTCGGACCGAGGTGGGCCGACTTTCCTTGGCGCTCAACGGCATGCTGTCCCAAATCCAGCAGGCGGTGGCGGACTCGGAGTCGTCGGCTGAAAAGGCACGCAATTCAGAGGACCGCATGCGGCGATTCATTACCGACGCTAGCCACGAACTGCGCACTCCGCTTACCACCATTCGCGGCTTCGCAGAGCTGTATCGGCAGGGCGCCGCGAGCGATGTTTCCATGCTGCTGTCGCGGATCGAGAGCGAAGCCAGCCGGATGGGCCTGTTGGTTGATGATCTGCTGATGTTGGCCCGCCTGGACGCCCAACGCCCGCTGGAGCGTAGCCAGGTGGACCTGCTGGTGTTAGCCGCTGACGCGGTGCACGACGCACGAGCAGTCGACCCCAAACGCACGATCACCCTCGACGTCCTTGACGGTCCAGGAACCCCGGAGGTGTTCGGAGACGAGCCCCGGCTGCGTCAGGTGCTGAGCAATCTGGTCGCGAATGCGCTGCGGCACACGCCGGAGAGCGCCGACGTGACCGTACGGGTCGGCACCCAGGGCGACGACGCGCTGCTCGAAGTGGCTGACCAGGGGCCAGGCATGACACCGGAGGACGCGTCGAGGGTATTCGAGCGGTTCTACCGCACCGATTCGTCGCGTGCGCGTGCTAGTGGAGGGACGGGCCTCGGGCTCTCGATCGTCGACTCCTTGGTCAAGGCGCACGGGGGTGCCGTCACGGTGGTGACGGCACCGGGGGAAGGGTGCTGCTTCCGCGTCACCCTGCCGCGCGTGTGTGCGGTACCCGCTCAGATCAGTTGAGCCAGTGCCGCCTTGATCTTGGCCTGTGCTTCGTCGAGCGATTCCGGTGATGGGTTGCGGTCGACGTTGGCAAATCCGAAGTCACTCAAGTGGCGGGTGGGAAACACATGGATATGCAGATGGGGAACCTCCAACCCGGCGATGATCACGCCGGCACGCTCGGTTCTAAACGCCGTACACACAGCCTTGCCGATAAGCTGGCTGACCTGCATCACGCGGGCAAACACCGCGCCGTCCACATCCTGCCAGTGATCGATCTCGGCGCGCGGCACCACCAGCGTGTGGCCTGGGGTCATCGGTTCGATCGTCAGGAAAGCGACGACGTCGTCGTCCTCGTAGACGAAGCGGCCCGGAAGTTCTCGGTTGATGATCTTGGTGAAGATCGACGCCATGCTTGAAGCATATGTGTGCGTCGATTGGCCCGAGCGCGCCGCACGTTCGTGGTCATGTCTCCGACATGTGGTCTTCGTCGTCGTCATCCCCCGTCGCGCAGGAGTTTCTCGGGGTGGTGAAAGGTGTTGGTGCGGGGTTGGCCACGATCGAGATGGGGTGGGGGTAGCCATTCGGTGTCGCCGTGGGTGTTTTTGCGGGTGGTCCAGCCGCCGGGGGACAGCATGCGGTGGTTGGTTCCGCAGGCCAAGGTGAGGTCATTGACGTCGGTGGTGCCGGTGATGGCGTAGTCGGTGCAATGGTGGACCTCGCAGTAGTAGCTCTTGACATCACAGCCCGAGGCCGAACAGCCGCGCTCCTTGGCGTACAACACAATCCGCTGCCCCGGCGAGGCCAAGCGTTTGCTGTGGTAGAGCGCCAACGCCTTGCCGTGGTCAAAGATCGCCAGGTAGTGCCGCGCGTGGCGGGCCAGCCGGATCACATCGCTCATCGGCAGCAGGGTCCCCCGCCGGTCAGGCCGGTGCCGGCGGCGGCCTCCAACTCGGCCAACGTGGTGGACACGACGATCGACGCCGGTAAGCCGTTGTGCTGCATCAACTCTCCAGAGGCCAACAACGCGCGCAGCCCAGCGTTGAGGGCATCATGATTACGGTGCGCAGCCGAACGGGTATCACGCTGAATCACCTCTTGCGACGGCGCTCCCTCGACCACCGGGTTGTCGTCTTCGGGGTGACACATCCCGGGAGCGGCCAGCTTGCCCAACACGGCTTCGCCGGTAGCACGCAGCTCGGGGGTGATCAGCCCCCGCAACTCCGACATGCCGTCGGCGTGCTGATTACCCAACGTCAGCCCCGCGCCGCCGCACGCGGTCCTCATCGTTGTAGGTGCCGTCAGGGTTGAGGCAATCGGCGATCGTGTCGGCCAGCCCGGCCAGCTGCTCGGGTCGAAACTGGCTGCCCTGCCGCGCTAACTGGGCTTCGGCTTGCTCGCGGGTGGCGTGGTCTACTCAGCCGGGCAGCGGCTGGCAGAAGCGGCGGATCACCTTAATGTGCTCGGCGCCGAGCTTTCCGGTTTTCTGGGCCGCGGCGGTGGCAGCCAGCACCGGCGCGATCGGTTCGCCGCTCAGCGCGCGCCGCGGCCCCAGATCGGCGGCCTCGTTGCTGCGCCGGGCGGCCGAAGCGCGGCTGATCAGCGTCCACTCGGCGATCGCATGCGACAGTTTGCCGCCCAGTTCTTCGGCGGTGGCCTGGCGGGCCAGGTTGTTGATCAGCTGATGCTCGGGCACCGGCAACCGCCGGCGCACCGTCTCACAGCGCCCCAGCAGCGCCAACCACTCCGGCGTGGTCAACGCATCAAAATCCAGACCCACCACCACATCGACCGCAGCATCAAGGGCAGCAAAAAGCAGCAGTGATCGCCTAGCGATCGACCACACCGCCAACACCCATAACCCCAAATCTATCGGATACCTCCGACAAAAAGCCCTGCCGAGAAACCACTGAAACGAAAGTGGCGCAAGTTGTTTCAGGCCAACCGGCATTGCCATGATGAACGGCTTGAGATCTCGAAGCGAAATCGTTAACACACTGTGGCCGTACCGTTTTCCGCGATCACCAAAATCCCAGGTGACCCAACACACGGGAGGGGACCTTGGCGCGGTTACCCGCGGCGGCGCTGGCTGTCCCGACGGCATTTCTCACCGCATGTGCCATTTCCCTTCTGCCCACGATGATTTGGCGATCCATACCGCCCACCGCACAGGCAGCAGCCAGTTTCGGCCCGCTGGCGCCGCCCAACCCGTTCATGGCGCCTAATGGCCTGGCATCCATGCACAACGACGCCGGATCGGCGGACGCAGGGCCGCTCCCCGGGCCCGGTGCCCGGCTCTCGCCGATATTCGCTTACCCGCTCTTAGCGGCCTGCCCGACCATCACGCAGGGCACTGATGGCCTGGTGCTGGCATTGTGCACCTCCGACATCACCCAGGTCCCGATAGTGCACCTGATCGATCCGGGCGGCATTGCCCCGCAAGTAATTCCGCTGGCCAGCCTGGAAGTCGCCAAAGGTGGCCTGCTCGGCGGAGTCTACGCATACCTGGACAACAATAACCAGCTGGTGATGATCGACGGCACCAACCACCTGCTGCGCATCGCGCACGCCAAGGACAGCAAGGGCTGTTGGCGGCTGGTTGTCACCGAGTCCACCGACCTGTCCAGCGCGATACCGCCCGGCGACCAATCCGTCGGCGTGGTCCCGGACTATCTGGGCAACGTCTGGTTCGCCACCGGCGGCGGTGTCGTCGGCGTGGCCAAGGCCGATGGCGGCGCTGTCAGCCTGCAGCTACCCGCCGGTGAGCAAGTGGCCAACAGTATCTCAGCAGCACCGAGCAACCGGGTCGGGGTAGCCACCACCTACGCCCTCTACGAACTCAACCTCGACGGCGGCGGCAAGCCGCAGGTGCTGTGGCGCCAGGCCTATGACCGCGGACCGGGCCGCAAGCCCGGGCAGCTGAGCTGGGGAACAGGTTCCACACCAACGTATTTCGGTCCGACCGGAGCCGATTACCTGACCATCGTCGACAATGCCGACCCATTGGTGCACGCGCTGATCTACCAATCGGGTACCGGGACGCTGGTGTGCGAGCAACCGGTGCTAACTCAGGGCGGGCCGGGTAGCGAGAACTCCCCCATCGGGGTCGGGAACTCGATGTTCATCGCCAGCACCTACGGCTACCCCTACCCCGCGGTTCCGGCCGGTGCCGGTCCGGCAATCCCGCCGACGGCGCCGTTCGTCGGCGGAATGACCAGGGTGGACGTCGAGCCCGCCGGGTGTCGCACCGTGTGGGACAGCCGAACTCGCAGCGCCGCGTTGCCGCACTTGTCCACCGCTGACGGTCTGATCTACACCATCACGCGAATCGGATTGGACAACACCACACCGCTGGACATCTTCGCCTTCGCCATCATCGACCCAAACAACGGGAAAGTGCTACTGC
>NZ_VTZN01000709.1 GCF_008370645.1 Mycobacterium simiae | reverse complement strand
GGTCAGGTAGCGGCGTTCGGCGTCAGAGAGCAGTGGGCCCAGATGCAGCGCGGCCGCGCGTTGGGCCACATCGAGGTGGGCCACCACGGTGCTGTGCTGGCCGTGCGGGCGCCGGGTCACTTCAGCATCCCAGCTGGTTTCGACCAGACGCATAAACGCCTCCACATCACCGGGCATCGGCGGGGCGCTCGCGGTGGCGG
>NZ_VTZN01000708.1 GCF_008370645.1 Mycobacterium simiae | reverse complement strand
GCGAGCCTGCTCTGTGGCGGCGATCTTCAGGATTGCCGAGGCCAAAGGGTAGTCAGCGCCTTCGCGCTCTTGGATATAGCGGCGAATCCGCTCGTTGCCGAACAACGCCACACCGGCCTGCTCCATATACTGGCGCATCTCGTCTACGTCGAGCAGGATCAGCTCATCCTCGCCGCGCCAGCCAAAAGCGATCTGCAGCA
>NZ_VTZN01000707.1 GCF_008370645.1 Mycobacterium simiae | reverse complement strand
CATTGAGCTCGGCGTCGGCAAGCCCCGGCTCCTGGAAGTAGAGAATGTAGAAGAAGTTCTGCCCGAACGTTGCGCGGAATGCCTGCGTCGGCGGCACCTGCGCCCGGGGCAGCACCGGCACGCTCAGCGCAGCGACCCCGGCGACCCGGTCGGGATGCAGCAGCGGCGCATTCCACACCACGACGGCACCCCAGTCGTGA
>NZ_VTZN01000706.1 GCF_008370645.1 Mycobacterium simiae | reverse complement strand
GGGCAGCGAGGCGCTGCACAACATGATCGAAATCAGCGTCGGCCGCGGCGACAACCTCGCACCCGAGGGAATGCTGGCCCCCCACCGAGCCGAAGAACGGATCTCCACCCCGAGTCAGGTGCATACCCCGTTCGGGACCATTCCGCTACCGCATGTCGAGATCACCACACCCGTCACTGTCGACCCCGAATGGGACCGGCC
>NZ_VTZN01000705.1 GCF_008370645.1 Mycobacterium simiae | reverse complement strand
TCGATGTCGTCGAAGGGTCCGGCGATGACGATGGAGGTGGGGCTGTTGATGGCGGCGATGGCGGTGTCGGGGTGGTCGGCGAGCAGGGCGGTGATGTCGTCGGTGGTGGCGTGGATGGCCAGCATCGCCCCGGGGGGGCAGGCTTGCATGAGTCGGCCGCGGGCGGCCACGAGGGTGGCCGCGTCGGGCAGGGACAAGACCT
>NZ_VTZN01000704.1 GCF_008370645.1 Mycobacterium simiae | reverse complement strand
CAACACCCACCCGAGCCAATCTCCCCAAAAAAACCAACCTCATTGCGCACCCAACGCGCAGGGCAAGTCGTGGCGCTAGGCCTCCCATCCAAACCCTTACCCTGGCATCGCCGGGCGCGCGTAGCACCGGCGGCGCTGTTTGCGCCATGGCCGTGGGTGAGGAGTTGGTGGACTGGTTATCAGCCGGGGCTGCCGGGGTCGC
>NZ_VTZN01000703.1 GCF_008370645.1 Mycobacterium simiae | reverse complement strand
TCTTGGTCGGCCAGTGTCGTGATGGCCCCGAGGAGGGGGTGGTCGGGTCGGTGCAGACCCGCGGCTCCGACGTCGGCGCTAGCGGCTGGGGTCAGCCAGTACGCGCGGTGCTGGAATGGGTAGGTGGGCAGCGCGGTGATGCGGGCGTGCGGCAGCAGGGTGGTCCAGTCGGGGCTATGCCCGTGGGTGTGGAGTTGGGCTAA
>NZ_VTZN01000702.1 GCF_008370645.1 Mycobacterium simiae | reverse complement strand
GACAGCGGTCCCCTTCGAGGCGACGTTAGTGACATTCGCACCACCGCCTGATCCGCCGGATCCGCCGTTGGAGGAGGTGCCGGTGCCCCCATCGCCGCCATCTCCGCCGGTCGCGCTGCCGAGTCCGGATGTGGACGCCGAACCGCCGTTCCCGCCACCCCCTCCTGCTGTGGCGCCCATGCCACCGGCGCCGCCATCGCCGCC
>NZ_VTZN01000701.1 GCF_008370645.1 Mycobacterium simiae | reverse complement strand
CCCCGATACCCGCGCGCCACACCGCTGCCCGCGATGTACAGCTCACCCGCTACCCCGGGCGGCACCACACACATGCCCGCGTCGAGCACGTAGACCCGCACATTGTCCAGCGGGCCACCGATCGGTATCGGATCATGAACCCCTTCGCAGCTGAAAGCGGTTGCGCACATCGTGGTTTCAGTGGGGCCGTAGCCGTTCATCACCT
>NZ_VTZN01000700.1 GCF_008370645.1 Mycobacterium simiae | reverse complement strand
GGTGAGGCGTTGGTGATGGATCCGCAGCAGCGGTTGTTGTTGGAGTGTTCGTGGGAAGCGCTAGAACATGCTGGGATCGATCCATTGTCGTTGCGTGAGTCTGCGACTGGGGTTTTTGTGGGTGTTATGACCGCCGATTATGGGGTGGGTCGGCCGCAGGACGCGTCGGATGGTTTGCAGGGGTATGGGGTTACGGCTTCGGCGTTG
>NZ_VTZN01000070.1 GCF_008370645.1 Mycobacterium simiae | reverse complement strand
CGCGGGGTGTCGGTTTCGACCTTGACCAGCTTCCCGGTGGCCTCGATCGCGGCTTGCGCTGCCCGCAGCGACGTCTCGGCATGCGCAAGATCATGCTCGTAGTCCTCCGGGGATGGGTGAGTCGTCTTGATCACCGCGATCAGGCGCAGCGGCACGGCGCTGCCGATGGCCTCATCGACACCCCAGAGTGCGGCCGCGATCGCCGCTTGCGAACCATCGATGCCCACAATGACCGGTTTCATTTCGGTCCTCCTCTCGGGCATGGTGCGAATCACCCAGCGGTGGAATAGTTCTCGCCCGGAGCTCTGGTCAACGTCGGGTGTTGCGGGGCGAGCCGGTAAACATCGGCAAGCCGTGCGATATCACTAGCCGTCACAATGCCGACCACCGCGCCGCCATCGACAACCAGGGCACGGCTTGCGGGACCGGCCGGCGCCATTCGCTCCAACAGCGCAGTCAGCGGCTCGCGCGGCGTCGCAGTCGGCAGGTCCGGCAGCGGCAGGGCGATATCACGCACGCTGGTGCTGCCGCGTCGAGCCGGCGCCAGCTCTCGCAGCTGCCTCAGCGTGACCAAGCCCATGACCGACCCGTCCCGCTCGGCAACCGGGTAGGCCGAGTGCCGATCACCCAACACATACCGCTGAATGAAGTCCTCGACCATGATCCATCCGGGAGCGGTGTGCGGCTCGGGCGTCATCGCATCCGCCACCCGCACCCCGGCAAAAAGCTGCTGAGTCGAAATGCGGGTCTCCTCCTCGCGAGCGGCCGCGAAGATAAACCAGCCGATGAAGGCCAACCAGACGCCGCCGAACAGGCCGCCGGCCAAAAATTCGACCAATCCCAAGGTGATTAAGACGAATGCGACCACGCGCCCGGCGCGTGCCGCACCGATTCCGGCGCGCACGACGTCGCCGTGGCGGCGCCATAAGTAGGCCCGGACCAGCCGGCCGCCGTCCAACGGCGCACCCGGCAACAAATTGAACACTCCCAACACCAAATTCACCGCAGCCAACCACCACGCAACGCTGATCACGATCGGTGGCGTCCGCACGAGGGCGAGCGCGACAGCCAACGCACCGAATGTCGCTGACAGCGCCAGGCTGGTAGCCGGACCCGCAAAAGCGATCCGGAAGGCTGCCTTGGGTGTTTGCGCTTCGCCACCCAGTGTGGTGACTCCACCGAACAGCCACAGCGTCACGTCGCTGACCGGTGTACCTGAACGACGAGCGACCACGGCGTGCGCGAGCTCATGGGCAAGCAGCGACGCCAGCAACACCAGCGCGCCGCCCGCGCCGGCTAACCAATACGCCACGGGCGCGTAACCTCTCACCGCACTCGGCAAAGTCGTGGCCAGGCTCCAGGTAAATAACCACAGGATGACCAGGACGCTCCAGTGAACCTTCACCGAGAACCCGGCGATCCGCCCGAGTGGGATCGCGTCGTGCACCTCGATACCTCCAGACTGGCCGCCGAGGTGCTAGCCGGTGATGGCCATCGGCGAGCAGATCGCTTTGACGAATTCGGCGATGGAATGCTCGGGCAGCTGCCGAGCGATGTCGGCTTCGGTGACGATGCCCACCAGCCGGTGTTCTTCGATCACCGGAACGCGGCGAACCTGGTGCTCTTCCATGACGTTGAGCATCTCGGAGATGCTTGCGTCTGCGTCGACGTAGTAGATGTGATCGTGGATGAGCTCACCAGCGGTCGTGGTGTTCGGGTCCAGGCCCGCTGCAATGCCTTTCACGACAATGTCGCGATCGGTGAGCATTCCATGGAGTCGGTCGTCGTCGCCGCAGATTGGCAACGCACCGATATCGTGCTCGCGCATGTGTTGGGCAGCAGCAGTGAGCGTCTCGTGCTCGCCCACACAGGTCACCCCGGCGTTCATGATGTCGCGTGCGGTCGTCATGGCATCCTCCTCGATGTCCGGTTCGTCTGCTGCCGAACCTAATGCGACGCCGCAGCGGACACTAGGGCCGTTGGACCTTCTGGTCCCGGGTCGATGGCCCTGCGAGCCTTGACGAATGAGGACTTCGGGCCCTACCGGGCGACCGGCTCGGGTGGTCGGATTGATTCCGTCACCAATCGGGGGTCACAACCAAGGAGAACACCATGACCACACTTCCCGTTACGCGAGAACCGCATTCGCTGTTCCCAGACTTCTCGGACTTCCTCACAGCGTTCCCCTCCTTCGCCGGAATCCGGCCGATGTTCGACACCCGGCTGATGCGCCTAGAAGACGAGTTGACCGAAGGCCGCTATGAAGTGCGCGCCGAAATTCCCGGTATCGACCCGGCGAAGGACGTCGATATCACCGTCTGCAACGGGCAACTCACCATCAAGGCACAACGCAGCGAGAAGAAGGAATTTGATGGTCGATCGGAGTTCTCTTACGGCTCGTTTGTCCGCACGGTGTCACTACCGCAGGGCGCCGACGAAGACGACATCAAGGCGACCTATGACAAGGGCATCTTGACGGTCTCCGTGGGAGTTTCGGAACCAGCCAAGGCCGAGAAGCACATCCAGGTCGCCAACAACTAGGGCATCGGTCCGGGCATGTTCAGCGTGGGCTCGCGGCATTGGTGGGCGACTGATTCGACGCCTCCCGCTCAACGCGGCGCTTGATTCCCAACAGCAGTCCCCGGGTGCCCAGCGAGATCAGCGGTCTGACCAGTTCCAGCGCGAACACTTCGCCCGGGTGGCGCAGTGCGATCCGGGTGCGGGTAAGCAGCCGGACCCGATCCTCCCAGTGCGGCTGCAGGTGGAACGACCACACTGCGTTCCAGCGCTGGTCATCTCGCGTGGCATTGAGTACGAGGGTTTTCTCGGGCACAATTTCGGCGACCCGCAACGTCAGTCCGTCTTGTAGACCCAGCCAACCTTCGGGAGCCAGGCGCACCACATCGCCGACGGCCAGGTGCTGCCATTCCGGGTGGACGCGATCGGCGTCCGTGCAGCGAAGGCCAGCCAGGTTTTTCAGTCCAGCCAGACCGTAGCAGCCACCCCGGTCCTGACCCAGCTGCAACAACCGCGGCCACACGGCCGACGCCGGGGCGCCGATGCACACCGCCTCGGTGGTCTGGGTAGCTGGATCGCCCACCAAGCTGTCCCCAGGCAGCCGCATCCGGGCCTCTTCCTTGGTTGCACCCCAGTTGCGGTAGTACCGGCGCGTGCCATACAGCACCGCGCACAGCACCGCCGCCTCAGCGATGCGTATTGTCGTGGTGGCCATGGCGTTAGTCTGCGGCGGCACCGCACCACCCACCAGGGTCAATGGTCCTCGGCGAAGAAGCCAATATGCCTTGGGCTCATGCCCGGACAGCGGCTGTGCGGGCAGGGCGGGTCACTGCCGTCAGCGCGGACGGCACGCCGAATAGGTGACTTTGGACCCTATTCCGCAACGCGGACGTGACCTAATCATGACCTGGTCCACGTAGTTTGGCTGCGGTTGCAGCTTGGCAAGGAGTAGAGGGCGTATGCGTGGCGACCCACCATTGTTGACCGATTCTGACGTCGATACCTTGGCTTGGGAATTCCTACGCTCGCGCTACGTGGACACGATCTATGCCGGCTGGCCGCCTGATCGGCGTCTCGACACCTTCCTGCGCCGGCGCGGACTTGGCCAGGTTGCCGACGACGGCGACCTCTCCAATATCGTCCTGGATCGCATCATGAGGTATGTGGGCAGCGCGCCACGCAGCATGGCGATTCGCTGAGCCCAGCCGATTGGGAAATCTGGCACTACGCGTTCGGGACTAACGGCACTATCGGTCGCCGCGTCGCACCGCGATAGTGATGCCGACCACTGGTGAGCGGAGGTGGCTGGCAATGGAACAGCTGACAACCGTGGAGGCCAGCTTCCTGGAGGCAGAAGATGCCGACAGGCACGTGAGTCTGGCCATCGGCGCGCTGGCCGTCATCGACGGACCGAGCCCCGGGCGCAACGAGCTCATCCAGGCACTCTCGGAACGGATGCGAACCATCCCCCGGCTCACCCAGTTGGTACACAAGCACCCCCTGGAACTCGCAGCGCCGGAATGGGTTGACGACGCTCACTTTGACATCACCCACCATGTGCGTTGGGCGGCAGTGCCCCAACCCGGCGACGACGCCGCGTTGTTCCGGACAATCGCCGATCTCATGGAGCGCCGACTCGACCGCGATCACCCGTTGTGGGAGTGCTGGGTCATCGAGGGCCTGCCGGATCGCCGGTGGGCGGCGCTGATGAAAATCCACCACTGCATTGCTGACGGGATCTCCGCGACCCGCATGTTGGCGAGTATCTCTGATGCCGGCGCCAGGGCGACGTTCGCCAGCGATATCCGGGCCGCCAAAGAGCCGCCGTTATCTTTCGGTAACCCCGCCGGCCTCAGCCTCAACCCGCTGCGCTGGGCCGGCGGGCTGTGGCGTGCGTCGGTCGCCGCAACCGGCGCAGCCGCGCATACCGCTAAGGGTGCGGCCGAATTCCTTGCTGGCTTACTCACGCCCGCAGCAGATTCGTCGCTGCGCGGCTCGGTGACCAACATGCGCCGCTACAGCGCCGCCCGGGTGTCGCTCAAAGACGTCGAAACAGTATGCGAGGTCTTCGACGTGACACTCAACGACGTGGCACTTGCCGCCATCACCGACAGCTATCGGGCGGTCCTGCTACGTCGTGGCGAAAAGCCCAGGCGCAACTCGCTGCGCACGTTGATCCCGGTATCGGTACGCCCCCCGGATGCGATGAACCACACCGACATCCGCGTGTCGGCCATGCTTCCCTCGTTGCCGGTGGAGCAAGACGACCCGGTGAAGCGGTTACGGCTGGTCCACACCCGGCTGGACAGGTTGAAAGGCAGTGGCGAGCGCCAAGCAGCGAGCGCTTTCGTCGCGTTAGCCAACTTCGTGCCATTCGTGTTGAGTGCGTGGACAGTTCGGCTCCTGACGCGGCTGCCCCAACGCAGCGTCGTCACGCTGGCGACCAATGTGCCGGGTCCCCGTCATCGGCTTCAGGTATTGGGCCGCCCGGTGGAAGAGCTGCTGCCGGTACCGCCGATCGCCATGCACTTGCGCACCGTCATAGGCATGCTCACCTATGTCGACACATTGGTGTTCGGCATCACCGCCGACTACGACGCCACACCCGACGTCGACGAACTCGCCCGCGGCATCGAACTCGGCATCGCACGCCTGCTGGCCCGGGCACTGGCGCGCAAGCAGAGACGGACGAAGCAAACCCGGCGACCCGCCAAGCTGGCCAACTAGGTTGCGAGGCTTCCCAATCTGTTTAGGCACGATCAGAAGTTCCGCTTGCTGCGGTAGGACCTCAAGCACGCACATCTTTCCTTTCGGCCTCGACGAGAGGTAGCGATGCACGACCGGAAGAAGTCGAGCGTGCACGAGCGCGTTCCCGAGCCCACGCCAGCTTATGAAGTATTTCCACAGGTCGTGGCGCAGGTAGCAGCGACATAACCTCGAGTCAGTACGCACTGTCGCACGGCCGTGAATCCTCAGGACTCTCCGATCGCTCGGTTCGCTCTCGACGTTGACCAGGATCGTGACCTGCGGGTTGGCCTTGACGTTCAGCGCTGCCAGAGTTCGGTCCGAGGTACCGAGGTACCGAGGTACCGAGGTAAAGCCCTCCGAATCTGGGCCCTTCGTCCCTATCGGACGCAGCGATTAAGCGATCGGATGGCCGTATGGGATTGGACGAATCTCACCGAATGTCAGACAGAGGTGTGGCCCTGGGTTTCTGGCGCGTTCACTCTGCTCATCGGGATGACCGTCGTCGCGCTGCACCAGTACTGGCGGGGCGCTCCGGCCATCATCGTGTCGGCCGTCGGATGGTTGGCCACCCTCAAAGGGTTCTTTTTGATGGCCTTCCCCCAGCCGCCTGATCAAATCCCCACGCCTAAAACAGCTTCCAGTTCGGCCAGGCACTGCCCGGTCAGCGGTATCAAAGTGGCGATATCCGGTACTACATCGCGGCCGGCGACGTAGCCGAGCCCGACCCGGTCAGCATAAGAGCACGTCGTCACGTTGAGCGCCTGACCATCATAGACTGCCGACACCGGATAAATTTCATCGACATGCGCTCCGTTCCAATACCTTTCGACGCGCGGTCCGGGAACATGGGATATCGGAACGTTGTATCCGGTGCGGATCTTCGGCGTGAACGGCAGCAGCGGGAAAAGCACGGTCGCGGCGATACTGCCCGCTACCGTCAGCAGCGACGCCGCCGATCCGCGCTTGCCTACCCACCGTTTACCGTGCGACATCGACCGGTGAATGAGATCCAGCCGCGCTAGCGGGTCGTCCACATCGGTGCCCAAGGGGCACAACCAAAGTCCGAACATATTACCGTGCTCGTCGTCTGCCGCAACGGGCTCACGGCCACGCACCGTGATCGGACAGATGGCCACCAACGAGCGCTTGGGCAGCTCGCCGCGGTCCAGCATCCAGCGGCGCAGCACCCCGGCCACCATGGCGGTCACCACGTCGTTGCCGGTTACTCCGGCAGCCTGCTGCACCGCCCGGACGCGACTCCGCGGCCAGCTACCCGCCGCGACGGCGCGCTCGGGCCCGAGACGGCCATTGAACCGCGTGTAGGGCGCTCCGAATGGCAGCACAGTCGTGTGCCCGATCAGGCTGTCGAGCGCGGTCGAAATTTCGCCTGTCACAACGTTATTAGCCAGCTCGACGGTCGACGCCGCCGCGCCCGCCAGCGACCGCAACGATGCCACCAGACGAGGCAGCAATCCGGTCGACGTCGATGCCGGCGGGCTTTCACCATGCCGGTCGGCGTAGAACGGCGGCATCGACCGACGTTCGGCATCGGTGCTCAGTGCCTCGGCGATCATCTTGAGCCCAGCCACACCGTCGATGACGGTGTGATGCACCTTGATGTAAAAGGCGAATCGGCCATCCGCGAGACCATCGATCAGATACGACATCCACATGGGCCGGGACCGATCGAGGCGTTCGGCATCCAGCTCGGCGATCAGCGGCCAGAGTTCGTCGTCATCCGAGACCGTGCAGCGTTGGCAGTGTTGCCGCACATCAACGGTCTCGGCAGTACGCCAGATCCAAATGCCTCCGGTGTCCACACCCTGGTGCGGATACCTGCGAAGCCGCGGATCGACCGAGTCGTTACCGGCCAGCGCGTCGCGATACAGCTCGTCGGCATAATTGGGCCCAGAATTCTGCGGTGGTGACAGGATCAGCACCGCGCCAACATGCATCGGATTGGACACCAACTCCGCGGTCATCATGGCCGCGTCCAACGGATCCAGCGGAATCATGTCGTCCTCGCACCACTATGCGGGCTGGTCGCGCTCCGCCGGCGGTTCGTCGAGGAGCCCTGACTGCTGCAGCGCCTCCTCGACGAACCGCTGCACCGGACGCGAGCGAAAGAACCCGGCGTGACCCCCTGGGTACCAGACGATTTCGGGCTTGCCCCAGTGTTCCCAGAGGCGGGTCACCTGCTCGCGCGGGTGCACGAGTTGGTCAGCGACGCCGGCGTAGATGAAACGTCCTCCCACCGACACCAGGGGGGTAAGCGAGAGGGGCGAAATCATTCGGCCGATGGGCTCGGCCACTTTTACGATGTCGCTGCGGGGGTCGTCGCTGCGCAGCCCGGAATGGCGGCCCAGCAACTCGACCAGATCAGCTACCGGCACACCAAGAATGGCGCAGGTGAGACCTTCTTCGAGGCTGGCCACCAACGACGTGAGGTAACCGCCGAGTGAAAGTCCGTTCACCCCAATCAGCGATTCCGGCTCCTGCAACCGTATCCAGGACAGTATCCGCCGGATATCCCACACCCCCTGAGCCGTCGCGTGAACGTCGTCCAGAACGTCCTCGCCGGGAAACACCGCGCCCTTCGGCAGACCCCGCGCGCGCGGGCCGTGCATCGGAAGGACCGGCATGACAATGTTCAGACCAAGCTCTTCGTGCAGTTTCCAAGATCGAAACACAGCCAGATCAAGTGGGGCACGGCCCATTTCGGTACCATGCACACACACCAGCCAGGGACGCGGCTCAGGATGGCGCAGCAACAGGGCGTACTCGCGGTTGTTCGCGGTGTATCCCAACCACCGTTCGGTACCTGGTTCGCCCGGATGCGGCGCATATCCGCTGTCGAAGAACATGCGATAAAAGGTGCGTCTGCGTCCCTTGATCTTCCGAACCGTCACGTCTGAAAGGGGCGGGGGATCAGCAAAAAAGCCCCGCGGCCACGCCAGCCATCCCCGGTTTCCGTAGAACTGTAGGCCCGCGGTCACTTCGTCCCGGATTCGCTCGAACACTGGCCCCTTGCTGATCGGGCGACGCGCCTTGAGGCCCATCAGGACGATCTCGTCACGAAACGCTTGGGCGGCCAATGCCATTGTGGGTCGTGCGATGGGCAGCTCGTCTGGCCGGTGATCCAGATAGTCGCGCCAGGATTGGGCGAGATAGCGGCCGGTGTTCAGGAATGGTTTGACAACACCGCCCAAGCCAGCGACGCCGGACAAGCTCGACCGCCGAGCCTGCGGGTGTTCGTCGTCGTCACTGGCCGACATTGCCATAGCAGCAAAGCTAACAAGCCACCTGATGACACGTTAGGGTCTTATGTCCCGCCGAAAGTCACTCGGGGTAACTATTCGACGTCGGGTTCCCCCGACATCTGCAACACGGCGTTGCGTCCGGCCCGCTGCAATTCGACCGCCGCATCCCAGTCGGACCCTCCGGGCCGGATCGGCTCGCCGATGACGATGTCAATCGCGCCCCGGCGCGGAAAATGGTGGCCTGGCCTTAGCACCGACCGCGTCCCCCGGATCGCTACCGGGACGACCAGTACCCCAGCCTCGGCTGCCACCACGAACGCACCGAGGTGGAAGGGCCGCACTCCCGGGGCGCGGGCCAACCGGCCTTCGGGGAAGATCACCAGCGACTGTCCCCCGCGCGCGCGGGCAACGAGCTGATCGGTGTCGGCCACGCCTTGCTCGCGCTGGTGGCGTTCGACGAATTGGGTGCCCAGCCGCCGCAGCGCGAATCCGTAGATGCCCCGATGTAACTGTTCGGCGACCACGAAGTGGAACGACGGCGGCAAGACCGAGGCGAGCACGATCCCGTCAATCCAGCTTGGGTGGTTAGCCACTGTGATGCAGGTCTGGGCCGGCAGGTGAGCACGGCCGTACACCGTGATGGGAGTCCCGGTAAGACCGGCCAGCAGGCGGATCCACCGCCGAACCACCCACCAGCGCCATCGCTCCCGCGGCAGCAAGGTCAGCAGGACGACCAACGACAGTCCAAGGGCAATGTAAACCGCCCAGGTGTAAACCGCGAAGCCCACCGCGGCAGCCGCCCGGCCGGTGCGGTGCATCGACGGCACCGCGCCGCGCAGGCTGAACCGGACCAGCTCCCACCACACCGCCCGCGGCCGGGCACCGATTTTGCCCGCCTCGTAGAGTTGCCGGCTGGCGGCCCGCCGGATCTTACCGCTCGAGGTCTTCAGCACCGTGCGCGGCGGCGCCAGGACCACGTCGTCTGGCGGTACACCGAGAAACTCCACTGTGCTAGCAGCGATTTCGGAACGCAATGCAGCGCGGGCGTCGTCTCCAACCGCTCGGGTCTCGGCCATGACGATCAGCCGCTCGGCACCCCCGGACGGGTCGGGAGAGGCGAACACCGCCACACAGCCTTTGCGGACACCGTCGAGGTTGCCGACGGCCTCTTCCAGCTCGGCCGGGTGCAGGTTACGTCCGGCCCGGATGATGACATCCTTCACCCGACCGGTCACGTACAGGTCGGCGCCTGCTAGATAGCCCAGGTCGCCGGTGTCGAGCCAGGCGTCGTGAAACAACGTGCGTGTTGCCGTCGGATTGTTGAAATAGCCGGCGGTCGCAGACGGCCCGCGGAACTCGACACGCCCTTCCCGGCGATCACCCAATTCAGTTCCGGCAGTATCGATGATCCGGATCTCGTGGCCCGGTAACGGTTGGCCGCAGGCCACGAAACGAAGGGCGTCGCGCTCACCGGGGCCGGCCGGCTCGGCCCGCCCGGACCGCACGAACGCCTCCCGGCCGATCCGGTCGATCACTGGACCTCGACCCAGTGGCGGAAAAGCCAGTCCCACTGAGGATTCGGCTAGCCCGTACACCGGCGTCATCGCGTCGGGCCGAAATCCATACGGGGCGAAGCGTTTGGCGAACCGCTCGATCGTGGCGGGGCTCACCGGTTCGGCGCCGTTGTAGGCCAACCGCCACGAGCTCAGGTCGAGTCCTTGGATTTCCTCGTCACGGACTTTGGCCAGGCACAGCTCGTAGGCGAAGTTCGGGCCGGCTGACATGGTGGCCTTGTTGGCGTGGATCGCCCACAGCCATCGGGACGGACGGATCAGGAAGGCCGCAGGACTCATCACCACCAGCGGGACACCGAAATACATGGATCCAAGCCATGCGCCGATCAGACCCATGTCGTGATACAGCGGCAGCCAGCTGACAAACGTGTCCGCCCCCGACGCCCCGGCGACCTGGCCCATCGCCCGGATATTGGCGAGTAGGTTACGGTGCGCAAGCGCGACGCCTTTGGGCTGGCCGGTGCTGCCCGAGGTGTACTGCACCAGCGCCAGGTCGTCGGTTCTCGGTCGTGGCAGTGACAGCAGCGTGTCTTCGGCTGCGCCCGTGAGGGTTTCGGGGACAACGACGTGACGCAGGCTTTCGACGTTTGACCGCAGCAGGTGGCCGAGGGGGACACCCTCGGGCACAGTGATCAGCAAGACGGCGCGGGCGTTGGCGAGGATCCCGGTGGTGCGACGCAGGTGGTCAGCCAACTGGGACGGCCGGGCCGGCGGGTAAACGGGAACCGGCACAGCGCCGGCGAGCACCACACCGGCGAAGGCGGCGAAGTACGCCCGACAGGTAGGCAACATGATGGCGACTGTTTCGCCCGGCATCACGTCGTGGGCGATCAGCCCGGCCGCCACCGCGGCCGCCTGGCGGTGCAGCGTCGCATAGGTCAAGTCCTCAAGGCCGTCCGCGTCGTTGAGCAGGCGGATGTGCATGCGCTCCGGGGTTGCGTTGACATGCCAGTCGAGGACGTCGTTGAGGGTCAACGCCGCCTCGGGCACCACACCGGCCGGCGCGCTCGTGGGTAGCGACAGCATGCCGCGATCCGCCCTCACCACAGGACGACCGCGAGCCAGCGCCTGCACCAGGTCACGGGGTGTCTCCGCACTGGCCAAGAGGTGCGCCGGTAGGGCCACCGCGCATTTGTCCTGCACGCGCAGCAGCAGTTCGGCCAGCTCGAGGCTGCCGATGCCCAGGTCGTCGAAAGTGCTGTCCAGCGTCACCGAAGGCGGCCTGGCACGCGGGTGCACTTCGGCGACCAGACCGCGCACCAATGCTAGGACGGCGCGCTCTTCGCTTGCCATGGGTCAGGAGGCTGTTGTCGAGCCGGTGACCCGTTCGCGAAGCCGGGCCGCGAATGCCGCGGCTCGATCCAGGTCGTGCTCGTTGGGCCGTCCCTTGTTGATTCCGCCGATGTAGCCGAACGGACCAACCGTGTCCAGCCCGCGACAGGAAAAAGACCCGATGACCTGAAACCCTTTAGCAGCAAGCTGTTTCGCAATCGGCTTGCGGTAACCCAGCAGCGGCACCTCGCGGGCACCGGTGGTGAAGAAGAGGAACGCTGCGACGTCGTCGACCTGGGGCAGGCTCCGCAGCAAGTTACGCAGCCTGCGGTGCACCGCCATGTAGTAAATGCCCGATCCGAACCCGACGAGGTTGTACTCGGCGAGCGTTCGGGGATCGACTTGCTCGGGTTCGACTACCTCGGCATCGAGTACCTCGGCTATCCGCTCGGCGACGCGGCGAGTGTTGCCGTGCGCTGTCGACACGCACACGATCAGTGATTTCATTCGACCAACTCCTCCGGATGCCGAACCTGGAAACTCCATGCTGCGCGGACGCCCCGCCACCGGGTAGGGGCGTTGGTCCCCGACTCAGTCGAATGCGTCGTTTACCTGGTAGGCCACATTCATAATTTGCCGGCGCATGGCGTTATCGAGGGCAGGTCCTTGAGGGCAGGGATTTGCACCGTCGTGGTGACCACTCCTGGATCTTGCCGTTCCCAGCGCCGCACACGTCGTCTTTGGATTTCGCCGACGACCAGCCCCGGGACCGCGGCTGCGACCTGAACTGGGCCGATCGGCGGCTGAAGGGACGATCGCCGATCAGCGGATGACTTTGGTCCCTAGGCCTGGTGCGGCAACAGCAGAACCATCGAACATGTTAGCGGCGTTTCAGCATGATCGTTATGCGTTACCCGGTTAGTCATCCAGCGTCGTTCCCGTTCGGCGACAGGAGGTTCGAGTCATGAACACCGCACTCACCTCGTTAGAGAAACCCGATATCGCCAAGATCGAGAACCGGGCGCCGTCGGTAGCACGGATGTTCCTCGACCGGGTGGCCGCCACCCCCCATGCCGAGGCCTTCCGCTATCCGCACGGGGATGGCTGGGAGAGCGTTACCTGGGAGCAGGTTGGCGAACGCGTGAACCACCTCGCGGCAGGACTGATCTCGCTGGGCATTGCCGCCGAGGATCGGGTCGCGCTGGCCTCGTCGACGCGCTACGAATGGGTGCTGGTCGACTTCGCGGTGATGTGCGCTGGCGCGGCGACCACCACCGTGTACCCGACGACCATTGCTCCCGATGTCGCCTACATCGTCGCCAATTCCGGCAGCCGGGTCGTTGTCGCCGAGGACCAAAAGCAGGTCGACAAGCTGCTCGAGCACCGCGCCGAACTACCCGCGGTAGGCAAGGTCGTGATCATCGACGGCAAAGTTGACGGCGACTGGGTGATCACCCTCGCCGACCTGGAGCAGCTGGGTAAACAGCTGCTGGCCGACTCCACCAATGTCATTGCAGAGCGTGTCGCGACGGTCGGTCCCGACCAGCTCGCCAGCCTCATCTACACCTCCGGGACCACCGGGCGGCCCAAGGGGGTGCGGCTGACCCACGGAGCCTGGACATACACCGCTGCAGCCATCGATACCCTCCATGTACTCGGCCCCGACGACCTGAACTTCCTGTGGCTACCCCTGGCCCATGCCTTCGGCAAGGTGATGCTTGCGCTGCCACTGTCAATCGGGTTCCCCACTGCGATAGACGGGCGCGTCGAGAAGATCGTCGACAACCTTGCGGCCCTGCATCCCACCATCATGGGCGCCGCACCACGCATCTTCGAAAAGGCGCATGCCCGCATCGAGCAGCTGGTCGCCGAGCAAAGCCGGCTCAAGCGGACGATTTTCGGCTGGTCAATCAGGGTGGGATTGCGCGTGTCGGCGGCTAGGCAAGCGGGCAAGAAGCCCTCGCTGGCGGCTTCGCTGGCGTACAAGGTAGCAGACCGGCTGGTATTCGCGACTATCCGCGAGCGCTTCGGTGGCCGGATCCGCTTCTTCGTCTCCGCAGCCGCCGCCCTGGACCGCAACGTCGCACAGTGGTTCGATGCGATCGGCATCACCGTGCTCGAGGGCTATGGTTTGACCGAGACTGCTGCCGCCTCGTTTATCAACCGCCCCAACGCATATCGGTTCGGCACGGTCGGCCGGCCCTTCCCCGCCACCGAGGTCAAGATCGCTGAGGACGGCGAAATTCTGCTCCGGGGACCGGGTTTGATGACCTCCTACCATGAGCTGCCCGACAAGACCGCGGAGGCACTCGACCAAGACGGGTGGTTTCACACCGGCGACATCGGTGAGATCGACGCCGACGGCTATTTGCGGATCACCGACCGCAAGAAGGACATGTTCAAGACCTCCCAGGGCAAGTATGTGGCACCCTCGGCGATCGAGGTGAGGTTCAAGGGTCTGTGCCCGTATGCGGGCGAGCTCATCGTCATTGGCGAATCGAAACCGTATTGCGTGGCCTTGGTCAGCCTGGACCGCGAGGCGATCACCGACTGGGCCGCCAAGCATGGATTGGCGGGTCGGTCTTTCGCTGAAATCGCCGGCGACGATATGACCCGGGACCTGATCGCGGACTACATTGACATGCTGAACGCGGAGCTGAACCGGTGGGAGCAGATCAAGAAATTCACCATCCTCGACCGCGAGTTGTCCATCGAATCCGGTGATCTGACGCCGAGCATGAAGCTGCGCCGCAAGGTGGTCGTCGACAAATCCGCTGACCGCATAGCAGCGCTGTATCAAGACAACCAGCGCTGAGCGCCGCGACGCGACAGGGGACCAAAGACCCGGGCCTGGGGGCTAATGACTCTCGCGCAGCCGCAGCGGCCCTTCATAGGGTGGGCGGTAAGTAGGCAGGTAGTAAGGACACGTAGCGGAGAAGATTGGCATGCGATCAGAACGCCTCCGATGGTTGACACGTGCAACAGGCCCGTTCGCCTCGGTCTACTTCGACGACTCACACGACACCGCAGATGCCACCGAGCAGCTCGAGGCGAAATGGCGCGACATCCATAGGCATCTCGAGGATCTGAGGGCAGACGCGGAAGTCGTCGGCAAGGTCGAAGAGGCAGTAATCAACCACCGGCCGGCTGTCGGCCGGCGCGGTCGCGCGGTCATTGCGACCAACGCCCAGGTGCTGTTCAACGACCAGCTCGTCAGCCCGCCACCAACAACGGTGGTTCGCCTCTCGGACTACCCCTACGTCGTGCCGCTGATTGACCGCCAGATGCTGCGGCCGACGTATGTCTTTGCGGCAGTGGATCACACCGGCGCCGACGTCAGGCTCTACCGGGGCGACAGCTTCAGCTCAAGCAGCATCGACGGCGGCGGTTACCCGATCCACAAACCGGTCACCGCGGGTTGGAACGGCTATGGCGACTTCCAGCACACCACCGAGGAAGCCATCCGGATGAACTGCCGCGCCGTCGCCGACCACCTCACCCGGCTGGTTGACCAAGCGGACCCCGAAGTCGTGTTCGTATGCGGTGAGGTGCGATCGCGCTCAGACTTGGTATCGGCGTTGCCGCAGCGCGCGGCGCAGCGGGTGTCGCAATTGCCTGCAGGAGCGCGCGGAGCGCGCAATGGCGGCCTCGGCGACGACGAGATCCGTGAGTTGACCGAGGCGGAGTTCAATCGGCAGCGGTGCGCCGAAATCGATGACGTCATGCGACGTTTCGAAGCGGAAATGGGACGCGGTTCGGGATTGGCCGCCGAAGGCGTGGCGGCGGTGTGTGCGGCGCTGCGCGATGGCGACGTTGACACGCTGATCGTCGGGAATCTTGGCGACGCGACGGTGGTCACCGGCGCAGCGCTGACAACGGTGGCGCCCAATGCTGATGTGTTGTCGGAGTTGGGTGAGCCGGTGGCACGAGTGGCACGGGCCGACGAGGCGTTGCCGTTCGCCGCCATCGCAGTCGACGCCTCGCTGGTTCGTGCCGACGCGCAGGTCTCGCCCGTCGACGGCGTGGGCGCGTTGCTCCGGTATGCCGCGAACCATAGGCTCGCCGAACAGAATTCGTAGCCGAATTTCGACGCGATGAGCAAGTAGCCCGGCTTCGTCTTATCCACATACATTTGCTGCAGTCACAGTAGTCACACCATTAACCGAAAGTATCTTTTGGGCTTTGTGTCCTATAGCAACATTGCTGGCGGATCCACCCGTCCGCTCCGGTGATCTTGATACATCTGTCGCCACGCCAGTCGAGACGATAACTGGCCCATAATGGAGATGACGCAGCAGCAGAGGCGTACGGCAAATCCGACCCGGATCTAGTACAGCCACAATGCCAGGATGGCAAAGCCCCCGTAACTGGAGCTTCTCATCAATTCTTTGACCTAGCTTATCCTGTATTCGATTGCCCATAATACCGAATGCAGCTACTGAAATAGCTAAGGTTGGGACTCTCAGGCGAGCACACACCTTCGCCACAGTTAAACGTAGCGAGTGCAGAATTAACACTATTTTGTCCACTATCAAAAGTGTGCCACATAAACGTCGATAAAGCGGCGTGTGTACCGGGTGCAGAATCATCAGTGTGACCGCGGCCCGCATTGCCCGGATTCGCCATCCACCCGGGGCCTGGCACCCAGCCCGGCAGAGCGCTAGCCGATCAGCCGGCCGAGAAACTAACTCTGCGGCAACAGCTCTCGTGGCAACCCAGGCCAGAGCCGGCGGCGAAGGCGCTGCCCCCTCGATGAATCTTGAGAATTTCGACTGTTGACTTCTGCTGAGCGAGGCATTAAGACGGAAATGTCCGTGCACAATGCCAAACGCGGACACGGCACGCACATCATCCACGGCTGTGGGGGTACCGGGCATGAGCAGAGCCTTCATCATCGATCCAGCGCTAACCACTATCAAAGGATTGGAACTCCTCCTCGGGTTGGGAATACCCAACGACGGGGGCATATTGCGCTCCACAGCCTCACTCTTCGCGAAGGGCGTCAATGAGCTGGAGTCGGCGCTTCCCGGCGACCGTTGGTTAGGCGCCGCCGCGGACAAATACTCCAGCAAAAATCAAAAGCACGTAAATTTCTTCCAGGAGCTCGGCGAGCTCGAACGTGAGCTCGAGCAGCTGATCGCGGATCAGGCCAGCGCGGTCACGAAAACACGCGAGATCGTGGACGGCGCAAAGAATGGACTCGAATTCGTCCGCCCGGTGGCGGTGGACATGACGTACATCCCGATTGTCGGGTGGCCCATGTCGGCCGCGTTCCAAGCAACGGCTTGTGCGGTCGCGATGGCTGCGGTGGGGGTCGGACTGGCTTATTTGATGGCGAAGACGCTGATCAACACGGTTCGATTAGTCAAGCTGCTTGCCAAGTTGGCGGCCTTGCTGGCGTCAGTGGTCGCGGACGTGGTGAACGCCATCAAGGATCTGTTGGCCGAACTGTGGGAATTCGTGACGCACGCGTTTGAAGGCCTCAAGGAGCTATGGGACGAGCTGACGGGGTGGGTGTCCAAAATACTGTCGAACTGGTTGTCAAAGCTGGAGTCCTTCTTTGAGGGCGTGCCCGGCTTGGGCGGCATGAGCAGCTTGTCCCAGTTGACCAGCTTGTTCAGCGCGCCCGGATTGTCCGGTTCGAGCGGCTTGGCTAGCCCGGCCGCCTTGCCGGGCTCAACCGGTCTGCCCGGTCTGCCCGGTCTGCCGGACATGGTGGGCGGTGCCGGGTTTGGGGGCTTGGCGAGCGCCGCTCAGCTGCGTTCGGCTGCGAGTCAGGCCAATCCGCGCTCCACGCTGGACGGCCCAGCCAGCAACGTGCTGGAACAGCTGGGCGGAGCGCCGCAGCCGGTCGCTGCGCAGAATCCCCAAGGGCTCGGCGGCATGCACCCAGCGTCGGCAGCCTCGAAAGGCGCGACGGCAAAAAAGTACTCCGATGGCGCAGCGGCGGGCGCGCACGACACCGAACGCGCACCAGTCGACGCCGGTGTCAGCGGCAGCCAACGGACGCTGGAGCTACGCGTCGTCTGACACCGTTGGCGAGCCGAGACCAAAGCCAGCCTACTCAGCGGCGGGCTAGACGGAAGGATTCGATCGATGACAGGCAGCTTGCAAGTCCAGCCGGAGTTCCTCAGTGTCCTTGCCGCACACCACGATAACGCCGCAGCCGATGCCGCCTCCGCGACAGCTAGGGCCGCCGGACTCAGCGAATCGGTAGCCATCACTCACGGTTCATACTGCTCGCAGTTCAACACCACCCTGCACATGTATGAAGCCACGCGCAACGCCCTTGGCTCGTCTTTGCATGCGGCCGGCACCGATCTCGCCAATGCTCTGCGCAGCGCTGCGCACGCATATCTGGACGCCGATGAGACGTGGGGCGAAGCCCTCAACTCTTGGCTCACCTGACGTTCGGGCAAACCGATGTCCGCTCGGAAAAGGAAATGTGGTGAACTCGCCCGGAGACGATTTCGACAGCGATGATTACGACGCCGTAGAGCCCTGGGGCGCCGACGGCACGGCTCGGTGGACCGTGGACCCATTTGTCGGTTTGGCGCCGGCGGCTTCCCCGGATGGCGAAAGCAACGTGGACCACGCCCCCGAACATATCGCGACTTTCAGGGTGACAAATCCCCAAGGCAGCGTGTCGGTATCGACGTTGATGGACGGCCGCGTCGAGCAGGTTCAACTCTCGGAGAGGGTGGCGCGAATGAGCGAATCACAGCTCGCCGCCGAGATCCTCGTCATTGCGGACTTGGCTCGGCAAAAGGCGCAATCGGCTCAGTACGTCTTCATCCTCGAGAGGATGGGTCAAGCGGCCGACGGGGACCACCAACGCAGCGCACTACTTGGCGAATTCGTGGGCAAGACCTGGGGTTTGCCAACGCCGGAAGAAGCGGAAGCGGCAGCAGCGGAGGTGTTCGCAACCCGATACCACGGTGACAACGCCAACAATTAGGGACCTGTGGCCATACCGGCAAACTCTGACTCGGTGGACACTCGACTACATGAAGCTGTTCAACGATCGCATCGATGCCGGGCGGCAGTTGGCGCACCGTCTGGAATTCTTGCATGGTCTCGACGTGGTGGTGCTAGGTCTGCCGCGAGGCGGTGTTCCCGTGGCTTTCGAGGTTGCCCGGGCGCTGCGCGCGCCGCTCGATGTTCTGCTGGTGCGCAAGCTGGGCGTGCCTTTGCACTCCGAGCTTGCCTTCGGCGCCATCGGTGACAGCGGTGTTCGGGTCATCAACAAGGATGTTGTGCGCGAGGCCGGCCTCAGCGAAAAGGACATGGCCGCAGTGGAGACCACTCAGCGGGCGGAGTTACAGCGCCGAGCGAAACGTTTCCGCGCCGACCATGTTCCGATCGCGCTTCAGGGGCGCATCGCGGTGATTGTCGACGACGGCGTCGCCACCGGAGCCACCGCGCAGGCCGCCTGCCAGGTTGCCCGAGCTCACGGCGCCAGCAAAGTGATCCTGGCGGTTCCGATCGGTGCGACAGACACGGCCCAGCGCTTCGCCGGGTATGCCGACGAGGTGGTCTGCCTGGAAACACCCGTGCCCTATTTCGCTGTCGGCCAGGGATACCGCGATTTCGCCCAGACCTCCGACGACGAGGTGGTGGCACTGCTCGATCGTGCTCGCGCCGGATTCCCCGCAGTAGACGCCCAAGGCGACCCGCCGCGCGACGAGGAAGTGAGGGTCGCTGCCGGGCCGGTGTCGGTGGCCGGGCGCCTGACCATTCCCGGACAGCCAACCGGGGTCGTGGTCTTCGCTCACGGCAGCGGTAGCAGCCGGCATAGCCCGCGCAATATCTACGTCGCCGAGGTGCTCAACAACGTCGGGCTGGCCACGTTACTGCTCGACCTGCTGACACCAGACGAAGAACGCAACCGCGCCAACGTCTTCGACATCAGCTTGCTAGCCCGCCGACTGGTCGATGTCACCAGCTGGCTGGGCGGGCAGCCCAATACCGCCGCCCTGCCGGTCGGTTTCTTCGGGGCCAGCACCGGTGCTGGCGCGGCCCTGGTGGCGTCCGCCCATCCCGGCGTCAAGGTCGCGGCAGTGGTATCCCGCGGTGGGCGACCCGACCTTGCCGGCGATGCGCTTCGCCAGGTGCATGCTCCCACGCTGCTAATCGTCGGTGGACGCGACCAGATGGTCCTCGAACTCAACCGGCAGGCACAAGCGGCGATTCCGGGAGTCTGCGAACTGACCGTGGTTCCTGGCGCCACTCACCTCTTCGAAGAGCCAGGCACGCTGGAGCAAGCAGCGACGCTGGCGCGCAATTGGTTCCTCGCGCACCTCGGTGATCCGTAGGAAGCCAATCACGTTGCGCGGAAGGCGCTTTGGGTGACTCAGTGGTGCAGGCCAGTAACCGGCTGATGAGTGTTGGCTTGGATGTCGGCGGACGTCAAGGCGAATAGCTGGTTCGCCAGATCGGTCAGCGCCCTGGCGATCGCGAGCTCGTCGCCGATCTGGGCCACCGGCTCATCGGCCGGGTCCAGCCGTGCCAAGCCGATACCGACCAGCCGGTGACCGCCCCAGTCCAGTCGCGCCTTGGCCCGGGTGCGCTCGTCGTGTTCTTCGATCATCACGTCAACGCGGCAGGCCTTAGCGTTGTTGGCGTTCTCGGTCATCGCGCCATCTCCTTCGTGTGGGAAGCCACCTTCCATACCATCACCGCGGAACCGATGAGCGGTAGGGGCATAGGTCATGAGTCGCACGCCACCCAGCCTTTCGGCGCAACCGACGAACGCATGGAGCAGATAGCAAACAACGCGAAGGGAAGAACTGATGAGCGATGACTACTGGGATGCCCCACTAGAGTCCGAGAGATTGTTCAACGAGCAGACCATCGCCGAGTTCCGCGCCAACGAGGGTAGGGTCGGCGGGCAGTTCGAGGGCTTCACCCTGCTGCTGCTGACCTGCACTGGGGCCAAAACTGGCGCCGAACGGGCTACTCCCGTCGGGTATTCCGATATCGACAACAAGATCTATATCGTGGGCTCGACGGCTGGCCGAGGCAAGAATCCGGGCTGGGGAGCCAACATCCGCGCCAATCCGAAGGTAAGGGTCGAAATCGGCTCTGACGCTGTGTTCCCGCCACCACGGTCGAACTGTCATGCACGAAGCGCGATCGCATATTCGACATCATCAAGCAGCGGGCACCGGGCTTCGCTGGCTACCAGAGGGCCGCCAACGACCGAGTAATCCCGGTTTTCGACGTACGGCTTCAGCCCGGGATATGGCCGCAGCGCGGCTCCGCTTGTGACTTCGTAGCCGTCGGCAATGAGGGAGACAATCATGTCGCGGATCTCGTTGTTGCTCAACGACTCCCGACCATTGAGCAAAGTCACTAGCTCGATACGATTCCGCGCGGCCATCGCCCGCCGCCACCTCGGTGAACCGACCCGCCGGTGTAGCTGCCGCTGGTGGGGATGCAGGCTAGTCAGGTCGATCAGGGGTTGCAGTTGCTCAGCCAGGAAGTCGGCGTGGACGCCAAGGCGAGAGCCGAAAAGACACTCAGTGATGCTGCGCCGCACCGCTGACCGCATCGCTTCGTAGATCTCGATTAGCTGGCCCGGCCGCCAGTTGTCGATGACGGCGTCGGCGTGATCCACCATGGTTGCACTTGCTCGCCGACTCGCCGCTGCTGCAGCGCCGGCATCACAGCGCTGCGCCGGCGCCGATGATCGGTGGCAGCGCTGACGATCAGAGCCGTGGGGCCGTCAACGAAGATCAACGGCTCGAACGCTTCCCGCCAACTAAAGACGTCGGCATTGGCGAACACAAACTCCTTGGCCTCGGCGCTTGCTGATACAGGTCCAGCAAAGCCGCGCCTGGCGGGGAACAGCACCACAAATAGAGCTGTTGTCTATTTTCGTTCGAGCAAGTTCCGCGTTCGTGCTGGTTGAAGTGTTGGCGCCGAGGGCGATTGAGCTGTACTGGGGGTAGTAGGGACCTTGCTTGGCATGCTGGGCGGAGTGAGGGAGCCGTACTGTGGACAGTAGGCCTGAATCGCTGCTCCCGTGAAGTAGGCGGCGTTAAGCGTCGGCCAGTTAGTGGCGTTGATGACCTTGGTGATCAGGTCTGCGTTGCTGATTCCGGGTTTACCGTTCAGGGAGCCGCAGACGATGGTTTTCGCGACCTGGATCGCTTTCTCGGGAGCCCCAAAATTCATGCCCGAGGTGTTGAGGTTGTTAATGAAGGCGTCGTCGGTGGCATCCGCATAAGCCGGTGCGGCCAACCCGACGGAGAGGACCATCAACGCTACGACTCTCGCCACCATGGCTTGCCCCTTCTCGACCTTGCTGGCCGGGCTTCCGCGCGTCCAGTCGCCAGACCTGGGAAGTCGCTGCGCGACTAGCCGGCATTTTAGCTAACCTCGATGCGCGGCTGCCGGCGCGGCCAGACCCCGATCATCACGGCCTCGTGACACGCATCGATGATGCGTGATGACGTGGCGCCGCGTCTCGCCTTACTTTCTGTTCGGAGCCGAAGGACCACGCGCGCCGCCGAGCACACGAATCGGACGATGCGCGCATGCGGGCATCAACAGCGTGCGAACAGGTCTCTGGTCAGAGCCCAGACCTGTTGCGACGGGCGGGCGCTAGCGTTGGCTGCGCCAACGCCAGATCACGAAACACGGTGTCGGCCTTATCGCTGTGCGAGCGGACGGTGTCGGCTGGAATATCACTGTGCAGCAGCTCGCTAGCGTAGATGTACCGAATGGGATGCAGTGAGAACGATTCGTCGGCCATGTACTGGCCGGCCCGCTCGATAGCCACAGCAGGTTGGTCATCGCCAATTGTCTCGGTTGGTCCGGAACACGGCTTCCGCCGGCCCATGCTGGGTCAACGGTTTGCAGTGGGCGTCGGGGATGGCGCAGCACGCAGCTGTGACACAGCGGGTAGTCGAGTCGCGGCTTTCGGCTGTGATCTCACGCTGCGGCGCGACGCGCTGTGGTGCGGCGGGCACGAACCGTCAGGCTACTCTGGTGCACCAGCGCGCATACGCCTAGCGTTAACGCCATGCCACGTAACTACGTCTACGACCAGGGCTTTGCGCAGGAGCGCACGCGGCTGGCAGGTATCGAAAGTCTTTGGGACCCGGGGACACAGAGCTTGCTGGACGACCTTGGTATCGGTCCGGGCTGGCGCTGCCTGGAAGTCGGCGCCGGTGCTGGCTCGCTGCTGGACTGGATGACCGGCCGCGGCGCCACGGTCATGGCCGTCGACATCGACACCCGCTTCATCGAGCCGCTGGCCAGCGATTCGATCGACGTCCGCCGCCTCGACGTCCGGACCGACGAACTTCCCGGCGGCGAATTCGACTTAGTGCATTCGCGACTAGTGCTCGAACACCTGCCGGAACGCCGGCAGATCATCGACCGCTTGGCCGCCGCGCTGCGCCCCGGTGGATGGATGGTGATCGAGGACTACGACTGGACCGCCTTTGGCCTCGAGGGGGCTGGGCCAGAACTGGAGCGGGTCACCCAGGCGATCCTGGTCTTCATGCAGCGGTTCGGTTTCGAGCCGCACTACGGCCGCCGGGCGGTCGCCGACCTGGCCGCCGCCGGGCTGATCGAGGTCCGCGGTGAGGGGCGCGCCCGAGTAATCGATTCCAGCGCAACCGGTTTCGAATTTTTCAGGTTGTCCTTCGAGAGCTTGCGGGGCGCCATCGTCGACGCCGGCCTGATCTCGGAGGAGGACGCCGAGGCGGCCGCGGCTCACTTCGGCGCGGACATCCGGGTCTTTACGCCGATCATGATGGCCGCGATCGGCCGCCGGTAATTGGCTCTAGCCTACGGCAACCCGTCAATCCCGTTGAGGCCCAATAACAGCCCGGACGAACCGCCGGCGCCGCCGCTGCCCGTGGTCGTGCCGGTTCCGCCGTTGCCACCGTTGCCGCCATTCCCGAACAGCACGGCGCTGCCGCCGATCCCGCCGGCGCCCCCGGTCGCCGTTTGGGAACCGCCTCCAGCGATCGCGTTCAGCAAACCTCGCTGCACGGCCTGCAGCGGATTCAGGGACGCGGCGCTGGCCGCCTCGGCCAGGGCATAGGCCGTGCGCCGAAAACAGCGCGGTGATCGCCGGTGACACCGCATCGTCGGCGGCGGCCAGCAATGCCGTCGTCGGCGCCGCCGCGGCGGTGTTCGCGGCGCTCAGTGTCGAGCCAATTGCGGCTAAATCCGTTGCGGCAGTACGCAGCCCGTCCGGAAGAGCGATCACAAACGACATGTGAATCCTCCCAACTTCGACGGGACCGAGGTGCTCCGATCACCGCCGACATACTGAGTGGATACGCCGGCTTACCAGTGCAGCACATTGGTCGACCCGACACCGGCGATTTCGCCAGATGACCGACTTTGTGGTGCGCGGTCACCATCGTCAGCCGGCCGCTGCCGCTGCCGCACTTGACGAGCGCCTACTCGACGGGCCCCGGTCGGCATGCCGCCACTGTTCGGCTGGCCTAGTGTGCGCCGCCTTCCGTCGGCATGACAGTGACGGCACCGTCGATGCGGCACCGCACAAACCGTCACACAATCGTGCCGGGGGCGCCGTTGCTGCCCGGCACACCCAGATTGCCCGCGAACCCCGCGTTGCCCCCGGGCCCGCCAGCCACGCCACCCAGGCCACCTTGCCCGCCCAGCGAAAGATTGCCGCCCTGGCCGACGGTGCCGCCCATCTTGGCGTCTCCGCCGTTGCCGCCATTGCCGCCGGCTCCGCCCTGACCGCCGTTGCCACCGGTACCGCCGACGCCGGCGGCACCATGAGCGCCGGCCCATCCGATCACGCCGCCGGCTCCACCGCTGCCGCCAGCCGTCCCGCCGGCGCCTCCGGCGCCGCCGACGCCACCAATGCCGCCAAGGGCGCCATTATTACCGGCACCGCCTTGGGTCAGCCCCACGCTGACAGCTGCTCCGCCCGCGCCGCCATCGCCCCCGGCACCGCCGATGCCGCCGATGCCGCCGAAACCACCTGCGCCGGCGCTGCCCCCGGCGCCGCCGATACCGATGAACCCGGCCGCGCCGCCGTTCCCGCCCACACCCCCGGTGCCACCTATGCCGCCGGTGCCGCCGACTCCGCCGACACCTGCCAGACCACCCTTGCCACCGGTCGCCAAACCGGTGCCGGCGCTGAGACCCTCGCCTCCAGCACCACCGTCACCACCCGCGAAGCCGGCGGCGCCGATGCCACCGGTACCGCCGGTCCCCCCGGCGCCCCCGGCACCCCCGTTTCCGACAAACATCCCGCCTCGCCCGCCGTTGCCGCCAATTCCACCGGTTCCGCCG
>NZ_VTZN01000007.1 GCF_008370645.1 Mycobacterium simiae | reverse complement strand
GGTGCAACGTCCCCCCCAGCGCAACGTTGAGCACTTGAGCGCCGCGACAGATTCCCAACAGCGGAAGGCCCCGCTGCAGCGCACCCTTGAGCAGCGCCAGCTCCCAGGCGTCACGCTCGGTGCGCGGTGGGTCGGTACTCGGGTGTGGTTGGTGGCCGTAGGCGGCGGGGTCGACGTCATAACCACCGGTGATCACCAGCGCGTCCAGCGCGTCCAGCACGCGCTCGACGCTCGCGCGGTCCACCGGCTGAGGCGGTAGCAGTACCGCGATGCCACCGGCCATCACGACACCCTCGAAATAATCGGCGGGCAGATAGCTTGCGGGGACGTCCCAGACTCCGGTCTGCACCTGCTCCAGATAAGTCGTTAGGCCCACCAGCGGCCGACTCGCTCTAGAGCCGTTCAAAACCGCGCATCCTCTCCCAATCGGTGACCGCTGCGTCAAAGGCCGCCTGCTCGACGCGGGCATTGTTCACGTAGTGTGCGACAACGTCGTCGCCGAAGGCTTCGCGCGCCAGCACCGATGCTTCGAACGCTACAGCGGCCTCCGCGAGCGTGGTGGGCAGCCGGTCGAATCCGGCTTGCTGGTACGCGTTGCCGGTGCACGGCTCGGCAGGGTCGAGCCCTCGATCGATACCGTACAACCCTCCCGCGATCAGCGCCGCCACCGCGAGGTATTGATTGACGTCGCCGCCAGGAACGCGACATTCAACTCGAAGATTCGACCCGTGCCCCACCACGCGCAGCGCACAGGTCCGGTTGTCCAGCCCCCACGCCACTGTGGTAGGAGCAAAACTACTATCGGCGAAGCGCTTGTAAGAGTTGATGTTCGGCGCGAAAAACAAGGTGAGTTCCCGCATCGCAGCTAGCTGGCCGGCGATGAAGCTGCGGAACAGCGCCGACATGCCATGCGGGCCGGCGCTGTCGGTGAGCACCGCCGAGCCGTCTGCGCCGCGTAGCGAGAAATGAATGTGGCAGCTGTTGCCTTCGCGCTCATCGTATTTCGCCATGAACGTGAGGCTCTTGCCGTGCAGGTCCGCGATCTCCTTGGCACCGTTCTTGTAGACGGCATGATTGTCACAGGTGACCAGCGCCTCATCGTAGCGAAACCCAATCTCCTGCTGGCCCTTGTTGCATTCGCCCTTGACCGACTCGACTCGCAGACCCGCGCCCTGCATGCCCAGCCGAATGTCCCGCAGCAACGGCTCCATACGCGACGACGCGGCAATCGCGTAGTCGATGTTGTAGTCGCTGGCCGGGGTCAGGCCGCGGTATCCGCTGGCCCAAGCCTGCCGATAGGGCTGGTCGAACACGATGAACTCCAGCTCCGTGGCGACGTCGGCGACCAGGCTACGCTCACCAAGCCGGTGCAGCTGACGGCGCAGGATACTGCGCGGCGCAACGTCAACCGGGCTACCGTCGGCCCACGCCAGGTCGGCGATCACCAGCGCCGTACCCGGCAGCCAGGGAGTGAGCCGAAGAGTGTTCAGGTCAGGCCTCATCACCATGTCGCCATAGCCGGTCTCCCAACTCGACACCGCGAATCCCGGCACAGTGTTCAGGTCGACGTCAACGGCCAGCAGGTAGCTGCAACACTCGGCGCCGTGGGCGGCTACGCCCTCGAGAAAGAACCGGCCCGCGACCCGCTTGCCAGCCAGCCGACCCTGCATGTCAGTGAAGGCCACGATGACGGTGTCGACGTCGCCACCGGCGACCAGCTGCTCCAGCTCCGACCACGACAACGGCGCAGCATCGGGATACGTCATGTCACCTTCCTACCGACCGCCCACGACCAAACAATTGCCCGCACTTGACCAGAAAACCCGATCCCACTCTGCGGAGACGAAATCGCTTACCAAGGTTGGCAATCGAGCATAGAACAAGTCAGCTGGTGCCGCCGGTGGTGTCGGGCGCGTATTTTCGGTCCAACACCCGGACAGTGGCGCTTCCTACCATCCGCTGGTGCGCAGCACGATCTCAGTTGCCAGCTGTGCCGCCGATTCGTGCGCGTTACGCCGTCCCACTAGGTCCACCACGCGGTACTCGGCGTATACCAGCCGCTGGCTGGCGACCGCCACCGCCCGCGCCTCCACGGAGCTCACCAGCACCGTCGTGCTGATCTCAACCGGTGGGCAACGACCGTCGCGAATCACGCCATCGACATCGGCGACCGCCGGATGTCCGCGGTCGATGGCGACCAGACCGGCAAACCGGCCCAGCCTGGTTGCCGCTAGTTCCCAGGCGAGTTCGGCGCCCGCGCGGTCACCGACCACAACCGCCCACCGTACCCCGAGGCCATCGAGGATCCCGACCACAGCCTTTGCAGTCAGCCGCGGGTCAGCGGCCACGACGACAGTCTTCAGCGTCGCGGTCTGGAGGCGCTCACAAATCGGGTCATACGCGGCGACCGCACGCTCGTCCGCACCGAGGATGACAACGACAACCCCCTTATCCGGGCCGCTCACTGCCACCGGGACAGCAAGTCCGTCCAGCGTGGTCATGGTGGGCACCTTTGCAAGCTACCGCTAATCGGTCTGGACGCACAGCGATCCCACGCTCCGGCAGTCACGTTGCACCTCCTTGGCGGTCCCGGACAGCGGATCAGCGGCTCAATTGGCTGGCAATAGTCGGTCGCCGCGGCAGTGGGTCGGTAAGCAACCCGGTGATAGCCTCCACATCCACATGCGCCGCCAACAGCCCGGCGATCAGATCCAGCTGGGCATCGCGGCGCGTCGCAACGTTCGCGTCGGCAGCCACGACGAATCCGCGCCGGCCCGCCGCATCGGCCACTGCGCCGAGCCAGCCCCGACGGAAGTCGTCGTTGTCGAGCAGCCCATGCCAGTGGGTGCCGAAAATCGCGCCGCGTACGATGCCCTGCATTTCACTGTCGACATCGAACCAGGCCGCCTCGGCGCAACGGGCCAGCTGCCCATGATGGATCTCATAGCCAGTCAACGGATGCTGCCAGCGCCGCAGCGTCTTGGCCGAACTGAACACGACGTCGGCGTCCAACAATCCCAGCCCGGCCACCACCCCGACCCCGGATTCCACCTCATCCACGATAGTGCGGCACAACATCTGGAAACCGCCGCAGATGCCCAGGATCGGCTTGCCCGCCCCAGCGTGATCGGCAATTCCCTTGGCCAGGCCGCCGTTTCGCAGCCACGATAGGTCGGCGACGGTGGCCTTGCTGCCGGGCAGCACGATCAGGTCGACGTCGGCCAGATCGGCGGGATCGGTGATCCAGCGCACCAGCACACCGGGCTCGCAGGCCAGCGCCTCGACGTCGGTGGAGTTGGATAGCCGAGGCAGCCGGATTGCCGCTACCCTCAACCACTGCGCACCGCGCGGCTCGGGAGTGCCGACCACCCGGTGCGCCACGACCGACAGCGTATCTTCGGCGTCGAGCCAGAGCTGATCGGCGTAGGGCAGGACTCCGTAGGTGGGACGGCCGGTTAACTCCTGCAGTTGCCGCAGCCCGGGTTCCAGTAGTGCGGGATCACCGCGAAACTTGTTGACAATAAACCCTGCAATGCGCGCTTGATCGTCGGGTTCGAGCACCGCGACCGTCCCGAACAAGTGAGCAAGCAACCCGCCACGGTCGATATCGCCCACCAGGATCACCGGCAAGTGTGCGGCCCTGGCGAGACCCATGTTCGCCAAATCGGTTGCCCGGAGGTTAATTTCGGCTGGAGAGCCGGCTCCTTCGCAAATCACCGCGTCGAAGTCGCGGCGCAAGCCCGATAATTCGTCAAGGACGATACCGGCGAGGCGGTCACGATGTTGCAGGTAACCGGCCGCGGTGACGCGATCGGCTACCTGTCCCCGGATGACAAGCTGCGAGGTTCGGTCACTGCCTGGCTTGAGTAGGATCGGGTTGAACCGCACACTGGGCTCCAGCCCGGCCGCGCGGGCCTGAATTGCCTGGGCCCGGCCGATCTCACCGCCCTCGACGGTGACGGCTGAATTGTTGGACATGTTCTGCGCCTTGAACGGCGCTACCCGCACCCCGTTGCTGGCCAGCAACCGGCACAGACCCGCGACCACCACCGACTTGCCGGCATCAGAGCTGGTCCCGGCCACCAGCAGCGCACCGCTCACCTCCCTACGGCGAGCAGACACAGAATCGCACTCTTGCGGTCACAATGATGCGAGTCTGTGTCTGCTCGCGCTAGAGACAAGTCAGTATCTCGACGCCGGTATCGGTGACCAGCAGGGTGTGTTCGAACTGCGCGGTCCACCTGTGGTCCTTGGTGAGCACGGTCCAGCCGTCGTCCCAGATTTCGTAGTCCAGGGAGCCTAGGTTGATCATCGGCTCGATGGTGAATGTCATACCGGGCTGCATGATCGTGCCTACCGCGGGCTGATCGTAATGCAGGACGACCAGCCCGTTGTGGAACGTGGTTCCGATACCGTGGCCGGTGAAATCGCGAACCACGTTGTACCCGAACCGGTTCGCATATGACTCGATGACACGACCGATTACCGACAACGCGCGTCCGGGTTTAACGGCGTTGATCGCACGCATGGTGGCTTCCCGGGTCCGCTCCACCAGCAGGCGGTGCTCCTCGGAAACGTCACCGGCCAGAAAAGTCGCATTCGTGTCGCCGTGCACGCCACCGACGTAGGCGGTGACGTCGATGTTGACGATGTCACCGTCGGCGATCTCCGTCGAATCAGGGATTCCGTGGCAGATGACTTCGTTGAGCGACGTGCAGCATGACTTCGGGAATCCCTTGTAACCCAACGTCGACGGGTAGGCGCCGTTATCGACCATGTAGTCGTGCGCTATCCGGTCCAGTTCGTCGGTCTGCACGCCCGGAGCAACTGCCTTGCCAGCCTCGGCCAGGGCGCCGGCCGCGATCCGGCCGGCGACACGCATCTTCTCGATCACCTCGGGCGTCTGCACCCACGGTTCGGTGCCCTCTTGGGCCGTCGGCTTGCCGACGTATTCCGGACGGGCGATCCACTTGGGCACCGGCCGCGTCGGAGACAAGACGCCGGGGGAAAGCGCGGTGCGAGCAACCATCCCGCTAGCTTAGTCGGGTCCGCGAGCTGGACCATCCGCTGGCGCCCCGCAACCTTGCCCAGCCTGGTAAGGGAAAAGGAGGTCAAGCCAGACCCATCAAACCTGATTTGCGACGCAACAGTGCCCGGCGCGGGCCCCGGATCACCACCGAGCCGCACACCACCCGCCCGGTCAACACAACATGCGGTGTTCCTTCCGCGGGTGCCTCTTTGCGGCGGTCGATCGCGCTGCCCACGTACACCTCGACGTCGTCGATCGAGGCGCTGGCGCGCTCAGGCAGCCGAAGCTCCAGCGAACCGAACTTCATGTCGAGCTCGATCACCACCACGGGTCCCGCGAAGCGAGCCCTGGTGAGGTCGAGTTCGATTGACCCCAGCCGACGGACCAGCGCCAGCCGGGTGGGCACCATCCATTCGCCATGGCGCTTCAAAGAGCCGGCCCAGCCGCGCAGTTGTACCCGGTCAGCTGCCGAGGTGACAATCGCGCCCGGGCCGGGCAGGTCACGGACAAACCCTTCCAGCTCACTTTGGGTTCGCGCGATAGACACTCGAGACGAACGTTGCTCGAACTCGTTGATATCGATCAACCCGAGCGCCACCGCGTTATGCAGCCGCCGCATAGTGCCGTTGCGGTCGGCGTCCGAAACGCGCAGTGACATCGGAGCCACCATGTCCCCACCGCTGTCCGTCATGATCTGCCTTCGACGATTTCCCTTACCTCTCGCAATTTACCGCTGCTCACCCCAACCCTACGTGTGTAACATCATTACGCATGAGTAGCCGAGTTCAAGTGATTCTCACCGACGAGGAGCGGGAGGCATTTCGCCAACAGGCGGCCGCACAGCACATGTCGCTCAGTAGTTGGCTCCGTCAGGCCGGGCTCAAGCAACTCGAGGACCAACGGCAGCATCCGATTCGTACCGGCGCGGATTTGCGCGGATTTTTCGCGTCTGCGCCCGAAGACGACGGGCCAGAACCAGATTGGGAAGCACATCTGCAGGTGATCGAGGAATCCCGGCGGCAAGGCCTAGCGACGACATGATCTTCGTTGACACCAACGTTTTCATGTACGCGGTCGGTCGCGACCACCCCTTGCGCGAGCCCGCCCGCGCATTTCTCGAGCACAGCCTGGATCACAACCAGCGACTTGTTACCTCTGCTGAGGTCATCCAAGAACTCCTGCACGCCTACCTACCCGTGGGGCGAATATCGACGCTGGACTCGGCATTGACGTTGGCACGCTCAGTGGCTGAGATATGGCCCGTCGAGATGGCCGACGTCGTCCACGCTCGGATTCTGCACAACCGCTATCCCGGTCTGGGGGCACGGGATCTGCTCCACCTGGCATCGTGCCAGCGCCGCCGTGTCAGCCAAGTCAAGACATTCGACCAGGCATTAGCCAGCGCATTCCGTCCCTAGATATCGCCTCGAAAACTACATCAGGTAACCCGGCGGCAGAACGTCGAACATCATCTTGGTCATCCGGACGGCATATTCCGAACTTCCGCCCCCGACGATCAGCGCCGCGAACGCCAGATCACCGCGGTAGCCGGCAAACCAGGAGTGTGATCCGCCCGGGAATTCGGCTTCACCGGTCTTGCCGTAAACCTCACCGCAGCCGGCGATCTCCTTGGCGGTGCCATTGGTCACCACCAGCCGCATCATGGGGCGCAACGCGTCGATCATCTTCGGGCTGATCGGCGTTTCGTCGCCCTGCACCGCCGTCGGCCGCCCGACGATCAGCTGCGGCACCGGGGTCTTGCCCGCTGCCACGGTGGCCGCCACCAGGGCCATCCCGAACGGGCTGGCCAGCACCCGGCCCTGACCGAATCCGTCCTCAGTGCGCTCAGCCAGGTCCACTGTCGGCGGCACCGAACCAGTCACTGTGGTTATCCCCTCCACCCGATAGTCGAGACCGATCCCGTACCGAGTGGCCGCCTGGGTCAAACCACGCGGCGGCAACTTGCTGCTCAATTCGGCGAAGGTGGTGTTGCACGAACTGGCGAACGCACGTGACAACGGCACCACCCCCAAATCGAAGCCCCCGTAATTGGGGATGGTGCGGTGACCGATGTCAAGGTGGCCGGGGCAGCCCAGCATGGTATTGGGGGTGGCCATATCGCGCTCGACGGCCGCGCCGGCGGTGATCATCTTGAAGGTCGACCCGGGCGGGTATAGGCCCGTCGTGGCGATCGGGCCGTCGGCGTTGGCGCCCGGGTTCTGTGCAATCGCCAGAATTTCGCCGGTAGAGGGTTTGACGACCACGATCATCGCTTTGCCGCCGCGAGCGTCCACCGCACGCTGCGCGGCGTTCTGCACGGTCCGGTCCAAGGTGATCGTGACCGACGGCGCCGGCGACGGCTCCACTTCGTGCAGCACCGCAACGTCGACGCCGTTTTGGTTGACGCTGACCACCCGCCAGCCCGCCTGGCCGTCGAGCTGGTCGATTACCGCCTTTTTCACCTCACTCATGACGACCGGCGCGAAATGGTCGTCAGTCGGCAGCAGGTCGGCCTGCGGCGTGATCACCACGCCCGGCAGCCGTCCGATGGCCTCGAAGACCCGATTGCTGTCGTCAGCGCGCAGCGTGACCCCCAGATCCAGCGGCTGGGTCGAGGAGCTGGCCTGCTCGGCGAGCAGCTGCGGATCGTTCAACGCGTCTAGAGCTGGATTGAAGGGGTGCAAAGCCTCCACCACCGCGTGGGCCGTCCCAATCAGCTCGGCACCGGCCGCTGTCGCGTCCAGCGCGTAGTGATACAGGTAGCCCGGCGCTAATACATCGCTACCACCGAGTTCGTTGACCGAGGCACGCCGGGGCGGGTCAGAGCGCAGCGAGAACGTCTGATGCTCGCCAAGCTTTGGATGCAGCCCACTAGTTGCCCAGCGGACCTGCCACTGCCCTTCTTCGCGGGCCATCTTGAGTTGACCGTCGTAGCTCCATGTCCGGTTCTTGGGTAGGTGCCAGGTGAAGCGATACGCGACCGTGCCCATATCCTCGGCGTACTTCGAGCTGAGGATCTGCGCATCCAAATGGGTGGCCTGCAGGCCGGCCCAGGCCGCGTTGAGCGCTTCGCGCGCTTCGTTGGGGTTGTCGGTCAGCTGGGCAGCCGTCGCTGTGTCCCCGATGGCCAGCGCAGCCAGGAACTTCTCGGCAGCCGGGCCCGGGCCTTCAGGCCGAGGGGTACACCCCGGCAGTGCGGCGAGCACCACCAACAAGCATGCGACAGAAGAGGCCAGTGTTGTTTTAGTTACCATCGTGACTGATGTTAAGAACGGTGACAGCGCTGGCGGCGCAGACACACCGAGACCCACGCGTTATTAGGGGTCGCGCACGTGTGCGTAACGACAGCGCGAGATTCGGGCAACATTTTCGCCGCGGCGTTACGCTCGCGGACCGGGCTCAGTCGAGCAGGACCGTGGCGAAAGTACCAACTTCTTTGAACCCCACCCGTGTATAGACCGCCCGGGCCACGGTATTGAAGTTGTTCACGTACAGGCTGGCGATGCGCCCGCTCCCAACGATCACTGCAGCAACCGTTGCAGTACCGGCAGCGCCCAGGCCCAGGCCGCGCCGCTCCGGGTGCACCCAGACGCCCTGGATTTGCCCGACCGATGGCGATTGCGATCCCACCTCGGCCTTGAAGATCACCTCACCGTGCTCGAAGCGGGCCCAGGCCCGTCCGGCCGCGATCAGGCTGGCCACCCGGCGACGATAGCCGCGACCGCCGTCCCCGAGTCGCGGATCGACACCGACTTCGCCGATGAACATATCCACGGCTGCCACCAGGTAGGCGTCCAGTTCCTCCGGCCGCACCTGGCGAACGGCCGGGTCGATCGGGCAGCCAGGATGGGTGTGGATGGCCATCAGCGGTTGATGGTCACGCACGTCACGGGCGGGACCCCACGCCGATTCGAGCCGCCGCCACATCGCCAGCACTAGCTCTGCTCTGCCGACCAGCGATGAACACCGCCGGGCCGTGCTCTTGGCTTCGTCAGCAAATGCGTTGAGATCGATCAGCCCGCCCCGCAGCGGGATGAGGTTGGCACCGGCGAAACACAACGACTCCTCCACGCCGCCGCGTCGGGTCCACAGCTCTCCCCCAATCGAATTCGGTTCGACGCCGTAGTCGGCGACCCGTGCTGCAACCATGCACGATTCGACAGGGCTTTCCTTCAGTACCCGCCAGACTGCGGCGGCGTCGCGCACGACTGACACCCGTCGCTCGCCGACAAGGCGCAAGATGGGCGGAGCCGACATCTGCAGAACTCTCTATGGTGCGAACCGAAGCCAGTAGGGGAGCTGGCGCCTATCAGCTTACGGTCACAATCGGCGAACCGCTTGATGTCGCGCCCGGATCCTCACCGATGTCAGTTGCCATTTCGGCGGCGAGTCGCATGGCCTCTTCGATTAAAGTCTCGACAATCTGCGATTCAGGCACGGTCTTGATCACTTCGCCGCGGACGAAGATCTGCCCCTTACCGTTCCCCGACGCAACGCCCAAGTCGGCTTCGCGCGCCTCGCCGGGACCGTTGACCACACATCCCATCACGGCCACCCGCAACGGCACGTCCAGCCCGTCCAGCCCGGCGGTGACCTCATTGGCCAGGGTGTAGACGTCGACCTGGGCCCGGCCGCACGACGGGCATGACACGATCTCCAACTTTCGGGGACGCAGGTTCAGCGATTCCAAAATCTGGGTGCCGACCTTCACTTCCTCCACCGGTGGGGCCGACAGCGATACCCGGATGGTGTCCCCGATGCCCTTGGACAGCAGCGCGCCGAAGGCCACCGCGGACTTGATGGTGCCCTGGAACGCGGGGCCAGCTTCGGTAACGCCGAGGTGCAGCGGGTAGTCACACTGCGCGGCCAGCTGTTCGTAGGCGGCGACCATGATCACCGGGTCGTTGTGTTTGACGCTGATCTTGATATCGCCGAAGCTATGCTCTTCGAACAGCGAGGCCTCCCACAGCGCCGATTCGACCAACGCCTCGGGCGTGGCCTTGCCGTATTTGGCCATGAACCGTTTGTCCAGCGAGCCGGCGTTGACGCCGATGCGGATCGGGATGCCGGCGTCAGCGGCGGCCTTGGCCACCTCGCCGACGCGGCCGTCGAACTCCTTGATGTTGCCGGGGTTTACCCGTACCGCGGCGCAACCTGCATTGATGGCGGCGAAGATGTACTTCGGCTGGAAGTGGATGTCGGCGATGACCGGAATCTGGCTGTGTCGGGCTATCTCGCCCAGCGCGTCGGCGTCTTCCTGACGGGGGCACGCCACCCGGACGATGTCACACCCAGTCGCGGTCAATTCCGCGATCTGTTGCAACGTCGCATTGACATCGTGGGTCTTGGTGGTGCACATCGACTGCACCGAGATGGGGTAGTCGCTGCCCACGCCGACATCGCCGACCATCAGCTGACGCGTGCTGCGGCGGGGGGACAGCGTGGGCGCCGGAGGTAGCGGCATACCCAGGCCAATAGTCACGGTCGATCCTTCTCTCTGGCTGGCTATTGAAAAAGTCGAATTGGGTTGACCAGATCAGCTGTGACGGTCAACAACATGTATCCGACGACGAAAAACAACACCACGTAGGTGACAGGCATGAGTTTGAGATAGTTCACCGGCGCCGCAGCCACCTTGCCACGGGCCGACCGGATCATGTTTCGGATTTTCTCGAAGAACGCGACCGCGATATGACCGCCGTCGAATGGCAATAACGGCAGTAGGTTGATCGCTCCTAGAATCAGGTTCAACTGGGCCAAAAAGAACCAGAAGGCCACCCACAGCCCGTGATCCACGGTGTCGCCACCGATGATGCTGGCGCCCACCACGCTCATTGGCGTCTGGGGGTCGCGCTGCCCGCCGCCGATGGCGTGGAGCAGAGCACCGACCTTGGTCGGAATGGCGGCCAGTGCCTTACCTACCTCCACCGTCAAGTCGCCGGCAAACACCAGAGTGGCTGGCGCCGCTGACAACACCCCGTACTGCGCGGGCCGCACCGGGACAGGACCGACGCCGATGGCGCCGACCGTGGCGGGTTGGGGTTGACCGCCCTGCCCGGTTTGCACCCAGCGGCGGGTGGGCTCGATGGTCACGTTGGTGGTGATCATCGACCCGTCACGCTCAACGACGATCGGGACGGTACCGCGCAATTTGCGTATCGCAGCAGCCATCTCGTCGAACGTGGACACCGGGGTGCCCCCCACTTTGACGACGACATCGCCAGCGCGCAGGCCAGCCAGCGCGGCCGGGCCGGGCCCGGTGCACCGGTCGAGCTTGCCCTGCGTGGTTTCGGTTGCCACACATCCGGTTTCACCGACCACAGCGCGGGTCGAGGGATTCAGGTTCGGCAGGCCCCAGATCACTGCGATGGAATAGATCAACACCAGGCAGATAACAAAGTTCATGCCGGGCCCGGCGAACAGCACCGCGATCCGCTTCCAGGTCGCCTGCTTGTACATGGCGCGGTCCAGCTCGTCAGGCGCAAGGTCCTCCACGGGGGTCATGCCGGCAATGTCGCAGAAACCGCCGGCCGGGATCGCCTTGATGCCGTACTCGGTTTCACCGCGGCGGGTCGACCACAAGGTCGGACCGAAGCCGACGAAATAGCGACGTACCTTCATCCCGGTAGCGCGCGCCGCCCACATATGGCCGCATTCGTGCAGCGCCACCGAGATCAGGATGGCCAGTGCGAACAGCACGATGCCGATCACGAACATCATCAGCCGGTATGGACCTTTCTCACGCTTTTTCCGGAGACTTTCTCGTAGGCAGTAGCCGAGCTCGATGTGGCGACCGCGCGCTGCGCCCGTTCCCGCGCCCAGCGCTGCGCGTCGAGTACGTCATCCACGGTAGCGGGTGAGACGCCCCATTGGTCGGCGGCGTGCAGCACGTCGGTGATGGTGCCGACAATGGCGGGGAAGCTGATGCGGCCATTCAGGAAGGCTTCTGCTGCTTCTTCGTTGGCGGCGTTGTAGACGGCAGTCATACAGCCGCCGGTTTCACCGGCATACCGGGCCAAGTCGACGGCCGGAAAGACGTCGGTGTCTAGCGGCTCGAACTCCCACGTCTGCGCCTGGCTGAAGTCGCAGCAGCTGGCCGCCGCGGGCACCCGCCGCGGCCACCCCAAGGCCAGCGAGATCGGCAGCTTCATATCCGGGGGGCTGGCCTGGGCAATCGTCGAGCCGTCGATGAAGGTGACCATCGAATGGACGATCGATTGGGGGTGCACCACCACCTCGATGCGGTCGTAGGGAATTCCGAACAGCAGGTGCGTTTCGATGAGCTCGAGACCCTTGTTGACCAGCGACGCCGAATTCAGCGTGTTCATCGGGCCCATTGACCAGGTCGGATGGGCGCCAGCCTGGGCAGGGGTGACGTGCTCGAGGTCGGCGGCCGACCAGCCCCGAAACGGCCCGCCCGAGGCGGTCAGAACTAGTTTGGCGACTTCGTCGGGGCTACCGCCGCGCAGGCACTGAGCCAGCGCGGAATGCTCGGAGTCGACCGGCACAATTTGACCGGGCTGGGCGGCCCGCAACACCAGCGGACCGCCGGCAACCAGCGATTCCTTGTTGGCCAGGGCCAGCCGAGCACCTGACTGCAGCACCGCCAGTGTCGGCCGCAAACCCAACGCCCCGACCAGCGCGTTGAGGACGACGTCGGCGTTGGTGTCCTCGACCAGCCGGGTGACGGCATCCGGTCCGTGATAGGGAATATCGCCGGCCAGCTGCGCAGCCTGATCGTCAGCGATCGCCACGTGCGTCACCCCGGTCTCAGCGCGTTGCCGAAGCAGCGTCTTCAGATTCCGGCCGCCAGCTGCCAGCCCAACAACTTCGAAGCGATCCGGGTTGGCGGCGATGACTTCCAGCGCTTGGGTGCCGATCGAACCGGTGCTGCCCAGTACCAGCACACGCAAGCGGCCGCCAGCAGATCCGTTCGACGGGTTAGCCACCTCCTCATTGTGCCGCCAAACACCGCCAGCGTCCTGACGGCGGTGACATCGCGCGATGGGCCGACCCGGAACAGCGACGCGCGCGAACTTTGATGCCTGCTGCTGATGCCAAAATGCTTCCGGTGCGTACGGCGGTCCGTATCGATGACGTGATGAGCCGCTGGGCCTACCTGACAGCGTGCTCAGCAGCTTCGTTCGGGTCGTCACTGACCGTCGCGTCTGCACCGCACCGACAAGCCCACCGGAATCGTCCCAGGCGAGCGCCGCTGGACGTTGTTTCGACAGCTGGCCGCCGACATCGATGCGACGGGCAACGACGTTTCCGATGCGTGTCTGGCCGCCTACGCCTTGGAGCACAACGCAACCTGGTTGAGCGCCGACCGCGGCTTCGCCCGCTTCCGCCGGCTGCGCTGGCGTCACCCACTCAACAGATGAGCAGCCCTCGACGCCGTGCGATCACCCAACAACCCGCCCGCGCCGGCGACCATCCGCTCACGGCGCATGTGTCAGAATGTCCAGAACCGCGATCCGAAGCCAAACCGAACCGGAGGAATTGCTGTGGCCAGTACTGAGGTGGCGCCCTTCACCGGCGTCGACACGGCTGAGGTGCCGTCTGCGCACTGGGGATGGAGCCGGATCAATCACCGCACCTGGCACATCGTGGGCCTGATCGTCTTCGGATTCCTGCTGGCTATGTTGCGCGGCAATCACGTCGGCCACGTCGAAGACTGGTTCCTCATCGGATTCGCCGCGCTGGTCTTGTTTGTCCTGGTGCGCGACCTGTGGGGGCGCCGTCGGGGCTGGTTGAGGTAACCGCACGCCGGGGGCTGTCGGCGCTGTCTGTCGCTTAGCGCCGGCTATCCGCCTTCGGCGGCCAGCTGCCCGCAAGCGGCACTTATCTCACGGCCGCGGGTGTCGCGCACCGTGCATGAAACACCCTGTGCACGAACATGTTTGACGAACTCGCGTTCCACCGGCTTGGGGCTGGCATCCCAGGCGCTGCCCGGGGTGGGATTCAGCGGGATCACGTTCACATGCACTAGCCGACCAAGCGCACGGCGTAGCCGCCTGCCCAGCAGCTCGGCCCGCCACGGTTGGTCATTGACGTCGCGGATCAGCGCATACTCCACAGACACCCGCCGGCCGGTCACGTCGGCGTAGTACCGGGCGGCATCAAGCGCCTCGCGGACCCGCCACCTGGTGTTGACCGGAACCAGTGTGTCGCGCAGCTCGTCGTCGGGCGCGTGCAACGACAACGCCAGCGTCACAGCCAGCCCTTCGTCGGCAAGCTTGCCGATCGCCGGCACCAGACCCACCGTCGACACCGTCACCGCGCGGGCCGAAATACCGAAACCGGACGGCGGCGCTGCGATGATGCGCCGCACCGCGGCCACCACTTTGGCGTAGTTGGCCAGCGGCTCCCCCATGCCCATAAACACCACGTTGGACAGCCGCTCGCCGAAGTCGTCCCGCGCGGCCACCGCAGCAGCCCGCACCTGTTCGACGATCTCGGCCGTCGAGAGGTTGCGGGTCAGACCACCTTGGCCGGTGGCACAGAATGGGCAGGCCATACCGCACCCGGCCTGCGACGAAATACACACCGTCGTGCGTTGGGGATAGCGCATCAGCACCGACTCGACGGTGGCGCCATCGGCTGCCCGCCACAACGTCTTTCGAGTCTGGCCGGCATCGCATGCGACATCCCGCGCCGCGGTCAGCAGGGCGGGAAAGAGCGTCTCGGCGACCAAGCCGCGCACAGCGGCAGGCAGGTCGGTCATCTGGCGCGGATCGGCGATCAGCCGGCCGTAGTAGTGGTGGGCGAGCTGGCTGGCCCGAAACGCCGGCAGGCCCAGTGCGGCGACAGCAGAAGCACAACCTGCGACGTCGAGGTCGGCGAGGTGCAGCGGCGGCTTGCCCTTGCGTGGCGCTTGGAAGATCAACTCGGGGACCATGATGTGTCCAGTATTGACCTCGTCGGGGCAACCTACGGCAGCAGTGTCAGCACTAACCAGGCCGCCACCGCGGATGGCAGGATGCCGTCGAGCCGGTCCATCAGGCCGCCATGGCCGGGCAGCAGACGACCCATGTCCTTGATCCCGAGATCGCGCTTCACCTGCGACTCGATCAGGTCGCCCAATGTGGTGGTGAGTACGAACAGGACCCCTAGCAGGGCCCCTATCCACGGTGATTTGCCGGCCAGAAAAGTCGCCGTGATGGTGGTTGCGGCAATGCCGCAGACCAGCGAACCGGCGAATCCCTCCCAGGACTTCTTCGGGCTGATCGTCGGAACCATCGGATGTTTGCCGAAGAGTACCCCCACCGCATAACCGCCGACGTCGGAGGCGATGACCGCGATCATCATGATGAACACCCACGCCGCGCCGTGGTAGACCAGCATCGCGGCGAAGGAGCCGAACAGCACCACCCACGCGGCCAGAAAGATGGTGGCCGACGTATCCCGCAGATAGTTCCCCGTCGAGGCCGGACCGGCTCCGGTGGCGCCACCCTCTGGGCGCCTGTCTTGCATGAACAGCCGCCAGATCATGCAGACCACTACCATCGCGCCAAAGCCCGCCGACACCCCACGAGCGCCGTATGGCCAACTCAGCCAGATTGTTACCTGCCCGCCGATCAGCAACGGGATTACCGGAATCAGATATCCGGCTTCACGTAGTCGCCGCACCACCTCGTGGGTGGCGATGACCATGGCCAACGCGCAGATCGCCACCCATCCGCGCGGGGCGTATACCATCGTCGCAACCAGGACCGCACCGATGCTGCAGCCCACCGCGATCGCAGCGGGCAGGTCGCGTCCAGCGCGGGATGTCTTCTTGGCCCCGGACGCCGGCTCGTCGGCCGGGGTGCCGGTGCTGGCGTCGGTGGTCGCCACGGATCTGAAGGTACTTAGCTGCTGAGCGGTCCTAGACCTCCAGCAGCTCGCCTTCTTTGTGTTTGACCAGCTCATCAATCTGGGCGACGTACTGGTGAGTGGTCTTGTCGAGGTCCTTTTCGGCGCGGCCGACCTCGTCCTCGCCGGCCTCGCCGTCCTTACGGATGCGGTGCAGTTCTTCCATCGCTTTGCGACGAATGTTGCGCACCGACACGCGAGCCTCCTCTCCCTTGTGCTTGGCCTGCTTGACCAGTTCGCGCCGGCGCTCCTCGGTGAGCTGCGGTATGGCTACCCGGATAACGGTGCCGTCATTGGTGGGATTCACCCCTAGCTCGGAGTTGCGAATCGCCGTCTCAATGGCATGCAGCTGATTGGCCTCGTACGGCTTGATGACTACCAGGCGCGCCTCGGGCACGTTGATGCTGGCCAGTTGGGTGATCGGGGTATTCGTACCGTAGTAGTCGATAACGATCCGGTTGAACATGCTCGGATTCGCGCGGCCGGTCCGGATGGTCGACAGGTCGTCACGGGCTACCGATACGGCCTTCTCCATTTTCTCCTCGGCATCGAGGAGAGCATCGTCGATCATTTTGCGTCGCTCCTTCCCCCACAAGTGGGTGGTGCCCCCGCTGCGTCGTTACCAGCGCGGGCCATCGCGTTATGCCCTTTAGGTGGTGACCAGAGTTCCGATCTTCTCACCAGCGACCGCACGGGCGATATTCCCATCGATCAGCAGGTTGAATACGAGAATCGGCATGCCATTGTCCATACACAAGCTGAACGCGGTAGCATCGGCCACCCGCAGCCCGCGGTCGATGACCTCCCGGTGGCTGATCACGGTGAATAGTTCGGCGTTTGGGTTCACCCGCGGATCCTCGGCAAAGACACCATCGACCGCCTTGGCCATCAATACCACGTCGGCGCCGATCTCCAGCGCCCGCTGCGCGGCCGTGGTGTCCGTCGAGAAATACGGCAGCCCCATGCCGGCACCGAAAATCACCACGCGTCCCTTTTCGAGGTGGCGGACAGCCCGCAACGGCAAATAAGGTTCAGCCACCTGGCCCATGGTGATCGCGGTTTGCACTCGGGTTACGATGCCCTCCTTCTCGAGAAAGTCTTGCAAAGCAAGGCTGTTCATCACCGTGCCGAGCATTCCCATGTAGTCCGAACGGGTGCGTTCCATACCGCGCTGCTGCAGCTGTGCGCCACGAAAGTAGTTGCCGCCACCGATCACCACGGCGACCTGCACCCCGCCCTGGACCACCTCGGCGATCTGGCGGGCCACCTGGGCCACGACGTCTGGATCCAGCCCGACCTGCCCGCCGCCGAACATCTCACCGCCGAGCTTGAGCAGCACGCGTCGATACCTAGCGGGTGTGGCCGAAACTGGAGTTGCCGGCGCGCCGTTGGTGGTGGCCGGCTCCGGCTTGGGAGCCGGCGATCCGGCGACCTTAGCTTCCGGGGACTCCGTCATGAGGCTCCTCGTATAACAGCGCCATCCCGGCAACCACCCGGAACGGCATCTGACATCCTGCCTCATCGCCCTGCTGCGGGGTAGCCGGGGTGGACCGCGTGCCGGCTGTAGCGGGCAAGCAAAGCGGACCCGCGTGACTTATCACGAGGCGCCCAGGCCCCGGGTGGCCGGCCCCTCCAGCAGGGTGCCGTCGGCCGCAAACCGCGATCCGTGCAACGGGCATTCCCAGGCTTGGGATGCCTCGTTCCAATTCACGATGCCGCCCAGATGCGGGCATACCGGTGAAACTCGATGCTCGACACCGTCAATCGCACACCGGGCTTGCAGATGCCAGGGCGGGCCGGTAACCACACCACTGTCGCCCGATGGAGCGCGCCGGACAATCGGTGTCAGCCAGCCTTTGGCCAGGTGGTAACCCACCTCGAGGTTGGCTTGGATGGCCGTAGGGATGCCGCTCACTTCATGCGGGCTCCAGGCAGCGAGGGCGCGTCCCCAATTCATCTGTCCACCAAGAATTCGCGCACTCAACAGCAAAGCCGCAGCCGTTCCATTGGTTAGCCCCCACTTCTGGAATCCCGTTGCGACAAACACCTTTTCGTCGCCCGGCAGGATCGGGCCGACGTAGGGCAGATGGTCGACGGGCGTGTAGTCCTGAGCCGACCAACAGTGGGTTTCCATTGCGCCCGGGTAATGTCGGCGGGTCCAGGCCCTGAGTTCCGCGAGTTCTGCGGTGGGGCTCTTGCGGCCAACGACGTGGCTGGCGCCCGCTACGACGAGTCGCTCACCGTCGCCGAACGGGGCATAACGCACGGATCGGGTCGGAGAGCCTGCCGAGATGAACATCGGTCGAGTTATCCGGCCCGGTACGTCGAAAGCGACACAGTAGGACCGGTTGGGTTTCAGTCTGGCGAAGAATCCGCCTCGGTCGAAGATGGGCATGCCGGTGGCCACAATGCAGTGCCCGGCATCAACGTGAGAGTGGGCACCGCGGGTCCGCACGGCCAGCCGGACGCGGTCGCCGTGGCGGGACAGCTTTTGCACCCGGGCCCCTTCGACCAGCCGGCCGCCACGCTCGGTGAGCTCCCGGATGAAGCTGTCGAGCAATGGCATCGTGTTGATCTGCGCTTGATGGGGCAGCCGCACTCCCCCGTGGAAGGGAAACGGGACGTCCGCCTCATCGGCCCACTCGGCCTCTAGCCCCGCTCGGCGGCACGCCGCCAACACCGCACGAGCCCGCGGCACTTCTTTTTTGCTCTGGGCATAGGTGTGGTCGTCTTCGCGCTGCACGGGCACCTGTTTGGCCTCGCAGTACCGCAGCAGCCAGTCCTGGCCCTCCTGGTTGCCCCGCACGTAGTCGCGGGCGATCCCGGCGCCGTGGCGGGCGAGAATCTGAGACAACGTCGTGCCCTGCAACAGGCTAAGTTTGCCGGTGGTGTTGCCGGTGGTCACCGCGCCTGCGGTGCGGGCTTCCACCACCAGGACCTCTTTGCCGGCTCGGGCCAGCAGCACCGCCGTTGCCAGGCCGGTGATGCCGGCACCGACGACCACCACGTCGGCGGATCGTAACTGGCCGTTTAGCTGGTCAGATTGCTCGGCGAGCCGATCGTGGGCGTCCAGCCATAGCGATGTCATGCGTGCCTGATTGCCCGTAATGACGACGACGAAACGGCGCAGTGTGGCCATGCCACCAAACCGCACGGCGAGGTTTGAGCGGCCGGTGCCACTGGGAATCCGACCTGCGCGCGGTTAAACCCATAGCTTGGCCGAAGGATGGGCCCGGTCCGGAGTTCGGGCCGGGTCCATCGACTCTTCCCGGCTGACCGGATCGGTTGCATGGTCAGCGCATATTTCCGCGCTGGCCGGGTATCCAACACTGGTGGCGGCAACGCCTTCGCGAGGGGTTGGGAGATGTGTTGGAAGTTCTGTTACTGAGCCGCGACGCCGGCGTGAAATCGCCGTTGGCGGCCTTGGAATCGTTCGCGCACCCAGTGCGGCGCGCGCCGCTGGATGACATCGGGAAACTGGGCTACGCCGACGTAGCACTGATCGATGCACGCTTTGATCCGGCGGCGGCTCGTAGGACATGCCGGCGGCTGACGGCCAGCGCACCGGCCCTCGCCGTGGTTGCGGTAGTGGGCCCGGCTGACTTAGTGGAGGTAGATGTCGATTGGCATTTCGACGACGTGTTGCTGGCCTCGGCTGGAGCCGATGAGCTGCAAGCTCGGTTGCGGCTGGCGATCCAGCGTCGACGCAGCGTCCTAGCGGGCACACTCGAATTCGGCGAGCTGGCCCTACAGCCCGCTTGCTACACGGCCTCGCTGGGCCGTAAGGATTTATGCCTGACGCCTACCGAATTCAAGTTGCTGAATTTCCTTGTGCAGCACGCCGGGCACGTGTTTACCCGCACCCGACTGATGCACGAAGTATGGGGGTATGACTGCAACGGCCGGGTCCGTACCGTCGACGTCCATGTGCGACGACTGCGGGCCAAGCTCGGTGCCGAGCACGAATCGATTATCCAGACCGTCCGCGGTGTCGGCTACATGGCGGTTACGCCACCACAGCCAAGATGGGTGGTGCGCGAGCTCGCCCTAGATCCCGCGCGGCCGTCGTCAACGGCCGACCCGATCGCCCAATAGCCCACCCGAGAAGCGGCACGAAGCCCGCCCTGGGTGACGCCGCCGCAGCCCAATAGAAACCTCCCCGCGTCGACGTTGACGCGGAGAGGTCGGCAGTTGGCGGACTGGCACCGACCGCCCGGGACCGGATTGCCCCATCGAGGCGTGCTCAAACACGGCCGCATCCCGGATCGACCTGATGCACCTGTTCGCACTGCGCTGCGGCAGCACAGTCCAACCTTGGCCACCGGCAGGCGCGCAACCCGGCCATGGATAGCGTGCGCTGGGGCTCACCCGATCGCACGCAACAAGTCTGCGAGGAGTTGCAGGGCGATGGGATACTCGCGGTCCGACGGCGTCCCGTAGCCGATGATGATGCCTGATGTGTGGGCAGGTTGCCGATGCCAGAACGGCGCCAAGCCGGTGAACGCGATTTCCCGCCTCTGGGCGGCAGCCAGTACTTCGCTCTCGGCAACTCCTGGCGGTAGCGACACGACGGCATGAAGACCTGCCGCGGTGCCAAGTACCGGCATTGCCGGTGCGTCACGACTAAGGGCGGCGACGAGCGCATCGCGGCGGTACCGGTAGCGTCGGCGCATCCGACGGATATGGCGGTCCAAGGCTCCCGAAGCGATCAATTCCGCAAGTGCCAATTGGGTGAGGATGTCGCTGCCGCGGTCGGATCGGCGCTTGGCCTCCACAACCCCATCGAGCAGTTCAGCAGGCACGGCAAGCCAGCCCAAGCGGAGCCCCGGAGCCAGGCTCTTGCTGGCACTACCTGCATAGATGACGTGTTCGGGGGCCAGCCCCTGCAGGGCCCCGACGGGATGGCGGTCATAGCGGAATTCACCGTCGTAGTCGTCTTCGATCACGTAGCTGCCGCGTTGCGCAGCGATCCGCGCGAACTCTGCACGTCGATCCGCAGCGAGCGTGGCGCCTAGCGGGGCCTGGTGAGCCGGCGTGAGGACTACCGCTGCCACCGAGGGCGCGTTAAATGCTTGCGGGCGGGCACCGCCGTGGTCGACATCGAGCGGTATGACCTCGAGCCCGCTAGCGTTGACGGTCGCGCGATGGTCGGGAAGACAGGGATTTTCCAGAGCGATCGCTTGCGCTCCGGCCGCCGCGAGTGCGTCACACACCAGCCGCAGGCCCTGAGTGAAACCGCTACAGATGACCACTCGGTCGGCAGTGGTTAGCACCCCGCGCACACGGCCCAGGTAGTTGGCCAGCAGGGCGCGCAATCGCGGCGATCCGCGAGGATCCAGCGGGCCTAGGTCCGCATGCGGGGTGACCTGGAACGCGCTGCGCAGCGCACGTAGCCAATCGGTGCGCGGAAACATGGTCAGGTCGGGGCGTCCGAGTCGGAAATCCGCGACAATGCGCGGTGGATTCGGTTCAGCGCTAGCCCGCGGTCGGATCGCCGGCGCGTGGGCCACTTCGGTGACCGCGCCGGGGCGGGTGCGCAGATAGCCCTCCGCCGCTAGCTGTGCGTAGCTTTCCACGACCGTTCCGCGTGCGAGTCCTAATTGCTGGGCCAACGCCCGAGACGACGGCAAGCGTTCGCCTGGGGCTAGACGGCCCGCCCTGATCGCCTGGCGCAGGGCATCCTCGAGCGCGGCGCGTCGACCCCGGTTGGGTGGCAACTCGAGGTGTAAGTCCACCCCGCCGCCGCCACTGGTCCACAAATCTGGCATGAAATTGGACCTTAATTGCAAACCGATCGCGCCTTAGCGTCAACGCGTGACATTGCAAGCTCCCAAAGCTAACGACCTCCGTAGGACCGGCCGCCGGCTGGACCACAAGGCGAGCCTGACCGCCCAAATCAACGCCGCCCAACGCGCCGCAGAAACACTGCAGCCACCCGGGCGACGACTTTTGGATGACCCGCATGCCCGCCATTTTGTCCGCCACCCCTTCTTGCGCGCCGTCCTGGCCCACCGAGTGGCCGCCGGCCTGGCTCGCCGCGTATTCGACGGTCTGTGGGGCGGACTACACGCCCACATCGTGCTCAGGCTCCGTTACACCGACGACATCTGCGCGGCCGCCATCAGCGCGGGCATCGATCAAATCGTGCTGCTGGGCGCCGGCTTCGACACCATGAGCCTGCGCACGGCCAGCCAGCCCGTGACCATCTTCGAGGTCGACGCGCCGACAACCCAGGCAGCCAAGCGACCCATCACCGAGCAGCTACTGCCCATCGGATGCAACAGCACAACAATCTGGGTGCCGGTCGATTTCGAGCAGGGCGAGCTGTGCGACCAGCTACTCAAGAGCGGGTTCGATCCCCACCGGCGCAGCGTGATCATCTGGGTCGGCGTCACGATGTATCTCACTGGTGGCGCCATCGAGCAGACGGTTGCCGACCTGGCAGAACTGTGCGCGCCGGGCAGCCGCCTGGTACTGGACTACATCGATGGCAGGGTCGTCACCGCAACCACTCCGTGGCGAAGCGCCCGCCGGGTCACCCGAGTGGTCGCACGCCGCGGCGAGCCCTACCGAAGCGGCTTTACCGCCACCGAACTTAGCGAGTTGCTTGGAACTCACGGCTTCGAATGTGGCGAACACCTGACCGTTCCCACGCTGCTGCGGCGGTACGACCCGGCGCATGCCAGCAGACTGGCTGACGACGACTGGTTGGCAATCGCCGCGGCCCAACGGATCTGACGTAAGGTCCCCGGATTGATCGCCGGCCGGGGGTAGGCGGCTGTACGTGGCAGATCCGGCGATGGCTATGGGGCGCCCAAACATCCCTCAACGCGGCCGGCTGCAACCGCCGGCGGTCTGGTCGCTATCGAGAAAACGTGGCTTAGGCCAGGCTTAGGCCGGCTCATGCCCGGCTTATGCGGAGGCGTGGATCCGCGCCCAGGGCCGGGCTTCTTCGAGTTCGTAGGCCAGCTCTAAGAGCCGCGCTTCACGCCCCACATCGGCCGAGAGCATCATGCCGACCGGCAGGCCTGCCGCAGAGCGTGCTAAGGGCAGCGAAATCGCCGGCTCGCCGGTGACGTTGTGCAGCGGAGTGAACGTCACCCAGCTGCGCAGCCGGTCGATGACCTGGTCATAGTCGACCGGCGACAGGTAGCCGACCTGCGGCGGCGGGTCCGCTAGCGTCGGTGTCAGCACCACGTCGTAGCTGCCGAACAGACGCGCGGTGTGCCGCCGCGTCGCCCGCAACCGCACAATCGCCGCGGGCAGCCGGTGCGCGTTGCGGGTGGCGTGCCGGGCCAGCCCTAGCGTCAGGTTGTCCAGCCGGGTGCGGTCAAAGGTCTTGCCGAACGCCAGGCGACCCGTGTTCACCTGTGCCGACGCCAAGAACCCCCAGTACAGCACGAAGTCGTCGGGGAAGGTACTGGGAACCGGCATTTCATCGAGCTGCTCGACCCGATGTCCCAGTTCCTCGAGCAACGCTGCGGTCTGCAGCGTGAGTTCGCGCATCTCGGGGCCGCACTCGGAGTCGACCGAGCGGGTCGTGACGGCGATCCTCAGCCGCGTCTTACCGGGCCGCGTGACGTCTCCAATGGGCGGCAGACCGCGGGGCGCCCAGCCGCGCTCGACCTCGCGGTAGAGGGCGGCGGTGTCGCGCACCGACCGGGTGAGGACGCCGTTGGCGACGATCACAACCGGCAGCCGCCGCAGCTGCGGATCCAACGGCAGCCGACCACGCGATGGTTTGAGCCCCACCAGGCCGGTGCAGGAAGCTGGAATTCGGATCGAGCCGCCCCCGTCGTTGGCGTGCGCAATCGGCACAGCACCGGCGGCGACCAAGGCCCCGGCTCCCGATGACGAGGCTCCCGCGGTGTGGTCGGTGTTCCATGGGTTGCGAACCGGGCCCAGCCTGGGATGTTCCGCGGCACCGCTGAACCCGAATTCCGACATCTGCGTCTTGCCCAGTGCGACGAGGCCGGTGGACAGCAGCACCCGCGTGATTTCACTGTCCGCGCCGGCACGTTGCGGTGTCCACGCGTCGGTGCCCCGCATCGTCGGCAGCCCCGCAAGGTCGACGTTGTCCTTGATGTAGCTCGGCACACCGGTGAAGACGCCGCTGAGTGCTCCGCGCAGTGCGGCGCTACGTGCCGTGTCGTACGCCTCGTGCGCCACCGCGTTGAGCACCGGGTTGACGGCTTCGGTTCGTGCGATGGCCGCCTCGGCGACCTCGGCCGGGCCTAGCTGGCCGGATCGGATGGCGTCGGCCAAAGCGACGGCGTCGAGGTCGCCGAGGGCATCGTCACCAAAAGCGTGTACGCGGGCCATGGGTTTGGGGCTCTGCCTGGGCCAAACCAGGGTTAAGCCTGCCCCACCTCGAACCGGACGAACCGCGTCACCGTCACACCTGCGTCGTCAAGTAGAGCCTTGACGGTCTTCTTGCTATCGGACACCGACGGCTGCTCGAGCAACACAGTGTCCTTGAAGAACCCGTTCAACCGGCCTTCGACGATCTTGGGCAGTGCCTGTTCGGGTTTGCCCTCGGCCTTTGCGGTCTCCTCGGCGATGCGGCGTTCACTGGCCACCACGTCCTCCGGCACGTCGGCGCGGAACAGGTAGCGCGCCTTGAGCGCGGCAATCTGCAGCGCAACGGCGTGCGCGGCGGCGGCATTTTCCCCCTGGAACTCCACCAGCACGCCGACCGCCGGGGGCAGGTCGGCCGAACGCCGGTGCAGATAAGCCTCGACGGTGCCGTCGAAGTTGGCGACACGACGCAGTTCTAGCTTCTCGCCGATCTTGGCCGACAACTCGGCGACCGCCTGCTCGACCGTCTTGTCGCCCGCGCCGGCGGCTTTGAGCGCGTCAACGTCGGTGGCCTTCGACGCCACGGCCGCTGCCAAGATCTGGTCGGCCAGCGCCTGAAACTCCGCGTTCTTGGCAACGAAGTCAGTTTCGCAGTTCAGCTCGATCAGCACGCCGTCCTTGGCCGCGACCAAACCCTCGGCGGTGGCCCGCTCGGCGCGCTTGCCGACGTCCTTGGCACCCTTGATCCGCAGCGCCTCGACAGCCTTGTCGAAGTCGCCGTCGGTTTCGGCCAGCGCGTTCTTGCAGTCGAGCATGCCGGAGCCGGTGAGCTCGCGAAGCCGCTTGACGTCGGCTGCGGTGAAGTTCGCCATATCAGCCTTCCTATGCGGAGTCAGTGGTTGAGTCGGAGGGAGTGTCGGCCCCCGCGTCGGGCGCTGCGGTCGGCACCGGAGATGTTGCCGAGGCCAGCAGTTCCTGCTCCCATTCGGCGAGCGGTTCGGCAGCCAGCGAGTCCGAGGCCTCGGGCTTACCGTCGCGGCGACCCAATCCGGCGCGGGCTTGCAGGCCTTCGGCGACCGCCGAGGCGATCACCTTGGTCAGCAGGGCAGCCGAGCGGATCGCGTCGTCGTTGCCGGGGATTGGGTAGTCAACCTCGTCGGGGTCGCAGTTGGTGTCCAGGATGGCGATCACCGGGATGCCGAGCTTGCGGGCCTCGCCGACGGCGATGTGCTCCTTGTTGGTGTCGACCACCCAAATCGCCGAGGGCACCTTGGCCATATCGCGAATGCCACCGAGGCTGCGCTCCAGCTTGTTCTTCTCGCGGGTCAGGCCGAGGATTTCTTTCTTGGTGCGGCCCTCGAAGCCGCCGGTCTGCTCCATCGCCTCGAGCTCTTTGAGGCGTTGCAGTCGCTTGTGCACGGTGGAGAAGTTGGTGAGCATGCCACCCAGCCAGCGCTGGTTCACGTACGGCATGCCGACGCGGGTCGCTTCGGCGGCGACAGACTCCTGTGCTTGTTTCTTGGTGCCGACGAACAGCACCGACCCACCGTGGGCGACGGTTTCTTTGACGAACTCGTACGCCCTGTCGATGAAGGTCAGCGTCTGCTGCAGGTCGATGATGTAGATGCCGTTGCGGTCGGTGAAAATGAACCGCTTCATCTTGGGATTCCAGCGTCGGGTCTGGTGCCCGAAGTGGGTGCCGCTATCCAGCAGCTGCTTCATGGTGACTACAGCCATAGTGAGCCCATGTCCTTTTCTCGGTTGTTGCCCGGCGTCGGGTGAAGCCGGGCCCTGGCGTCTGCTGCGATGCCGGACCCTGTTAGGGGACCGCCCGGCATGCGGGTGCGAATTCCTGAAGAGCGGGAGTCGCGGTGCAGACGCGCGAAGTCAGCGCGTTGATACGAGCTGCGACGTGCAGTTTACACCGCACCCAAGTCGTGGTTTGTCCACAGTGGTGAGTGGCCCCGCCAAGGCGGACGCACTGAGCTAACCAGGTGCGACGGATAGTGCTGGTCCTGTGCTGGGCGCTGATCACCGCGCCACCGGCCTACGCCGACGACGCTCGGCTGAACTGGCCGCTGCGCCCGCCCCCGGCGGTCGTACGAGCCTTCGACGCGCCATCACCCGATTGGCATCCGGGGCATCGCGGCGTAGACCTGGCCGGTGCCCCGGGTCAGTTGGTATATGCGGCCGGCGAAGCGACGGTGGTGTTCGCGGGGCTGCTGGCGGGCCGGCCGGTCGTTTCCGTGGCTCACCCCGGCGGGCTGCACACCAGCTACGAACCGGTGCGCGCGACCGTGCGCCCCGGTCAGCTGGTGACGGCGCAGACGGTGATCGGTCAGCTGGTCGCCGGGCATCCCGGCTGTCCCACCCGGGCGTGCCTGCATTGGGGTGCGATGTGGGGTCCAGCTTCGGGTGCCAACTACGTCGATCCGCTAGGCCTGCTGAAGTCCACACCGATACGGCTCAAGCCGCTGAGGCCTTCATAATCGCCGAACGTCGACTTGTTGTTGCGATTTCGCACGTGCTAGCGCAACTAGTCGACGTTCGGCGGTTTCAAACAGCACTCAGGCGCGCGGATGAGCCTGGTCGTGCACCGCGCGTAGCCGCGAGACCGCGATATGGGTGTACAGCTGAGTGGTCGCCAAGCTGGAATGCCCGAGCAACTCCTGGACCACCCGCAGGTCGGCGCCGCCTTCGAGCAGATGGGTCGCAGCACTGTGCCGCAGCCCGTGCGGCCCCATGTCAGGTGCGCCGGGTACCGCGGCGACCGTCTGGTGCACGACGGTGCGAGCCTGCCGCACGTCGAGCCGCCGGCCCCGGGCGCCCAGCAGTAGCGCCGGCCCGGACTCCGCGGTGACCAGAGCGGGTCGCCCGTCGGTAAGCCAGGCCCGCAACGCCTCGGCGGCGGGCTGCCCGTACGGCGCGGTGCGCTGCTTGTTGCCCTTGCCGAGCACTCGCACCAGCCGATGCCCGGTGTCCCCAGCGTCTATGTCGTCGACGTCGAGGCCGCACAGTTCGCTCACCCGGATCCCGGTGGCATAGAGCAGCTCGACGATCAACCGGTCCCGCGACGCCAGCGGATCGCCCTGTTCCGCACCGTGTTTGGCGGCCGTCATGGCTGCCAGGGCCTGATCCTGACGCAGGACCGGCGGCAGCCTGCGCTGTGCTTTCGGAACCTGTAACCGGTCGGCGGGGTCGCCGGTCAGCAGCCCGCGCCGGGCTGCCCACGTGGTGAAGGCTTTGACCGCCGAGGTGCGCCTGGCCAACGTCGTGCGTGCGGCCCCAGTGCCGGCCGCGGTTGCTAACCAGGACCGCAGCAGCGGCAGGCTCAGCGCGTCGAGGCCGGACCCACGGTCGGCGAGAAAGGCAAACAGCGACCGCAGATCGCCGAGGTACGCCCGCCGAGTATGCGCCGACCGCCCGCACTGCAATGCCAGGTAGTCGTCGAACTCTTCGAGGATCGCCTCGCTCCTATCCGACATTTCCCCACCGTCGCAGACGGCGCTCCGGGTTTCAGCTGACGCGCCGCAGTGTGTCCAGGGTGAGATCTTGGCGGGTCAGGTAGCCGTCGACGGCCATGATCAGATCGGCTTCGGCGAGCATCATGCGGAGCACGTGCACGATGCCGTCGATGCCGCCGAGCGCCAGACCGTAGGCGTACGGACGGCCGACCCCGACCGCGGTCGCCCCCATCGCCAGTGCCTTGACGACGTCGGCGCCGCTGCGGACCCCGGAGTCGAACAGCACGGGCAACCCGTCGGCCGCTTCGACCACCGCCGGCAGGCAGTCCAACGCGGGCAGGCCGCCGTTGGCTTGCCGGCCGCCGTGGTTCGAGCAGTAGATGGCGTCGACACCGCCGTCTTTGGCGCGCCGGGCGTCCTCAGGATGGCAAATGCCCTTCACGAGCAACGGCAGCTCGGTGAGCGAACGCAGCCAGCCGAGGTCGTCCCAGCTCAGCGGCTCACCGAAGATCTGCACCCAGCGCAGCACCGCGCCTTGCCGGTCCTCTTCCGGCGGGCGCGGCAGGCTGGCCCGAAACACCGGGTCGCTGGTGTAGTTGGCCAGACAGTGCCCTCGTAGCTGGGGGAAGTTGGCCGTGCTGAGGTCGCGCGGCCGCCAGCCGGTGACCCAGGTGTCCAGCGTGACGACGATGCCTTTGAACCCGGCCGCTTCGGCGCGATGGACCAGGCTGGCGGCCAGCTCGCGGTCCCGCGGCGTGTACAGCTGGAAGAATCCGGGCGTGTCGCCGAACGCGTTGGCGACGTCTTCCATGGGGTCGACTGTCAGCGTCGAGGCGACCATCGGGACGCCGGTGCGGGCGGCCGCGCGTGCGGTGGCCAGGTCACCGTGGCCATCCTGGGCGCACAGCCCGATGACGCCGATCGGTGCCATGAACAACGGGGACGGCAGGGTCAGCCCGAACAGCTCGACCGACAGGTCGCGTTGTGTCGCATCGACGAACATGCGCGGTATCAGACCCCAGCGATCGAAAGCCTCGCGATTGGCCCGCTGCGTGCGCTCGTCCCCGGCTCCCCCAGCGACATAGGACCACACCGACCGCGGCAGCGCGACCGCGGCTTTGGCCTCCAGCTCAGCGAACGCCATCGGCAGCGACGGCACCACCCCGGCCAGGCCGTGAAAGTAGATCTCGTTTTGGTAGTCGCCGAAGTGGGATCGGTGTGTCATGCGATGAGAATGCCAGCTCGATGCCTAGCCGGCGGCTTCTGCCTCAGCTAATTCCCGCTTCCACTGCCGGAACGTCTCTTCGGTGCGTCCGCGCCGCCAATAACCGGAAATCGACGACGCCCACTTGACGTCCACACCGCGCTCGTTACGAATGTAGGGCCGCAGGTTGTGCATGACAGCTTGTGCTTCGCCGTGGATGAAAACGTGCACCTGTCCCGGCAGCCATTGCGCGGTCGTAACTGCCTCAATCAGTGGTGCCTGATCACCGGCGCGATCCTCGGGAACCAGATCCGCGCGGCCACCTCGGTAGACCCAATTCACCTCGACGGATTCCGGTGCGGTCAAATCGATCTCGTCGTCGGGGCCGGCCACCTCGATGAACGCCTTGCCAACGGCGTCGCGGGGCAAAGCTTGCAGCGCGGCGGCGATAGCCGGCAGCGCGGATTCGTCACCGGCCAGCAGGTGCCAGTCGGCGGCCGGGTCGGGAGTGTAGGCACCACCGGGACCCATCAGGTAGACGATCTCACCGGGCTGAGCCGACGCCGCCCATTGACCGGCTATCCCGTGTTCGCCGTGCACCACGATGTCGGTCGTGATTTCACGTGCTGCGGTGTCGACCCGACGGACGGTCATGGTCCGTACCGAAGGCTGCTTTTCGGGCGGAATGCCGGCGAAGCTGTCCAGTGTCAGCGGCCGGGGCATCTGCGAGACATCGACATCGCTGGGAACGAAGACCAGCTTCACGTAGGAGTCGGTGAAATCGCTGGGAATGAATGTGTCGAAGCCGCTTCCACCGAGCCGCACCCGAACCATGTGGGGTGTGAGTTGGTGGGTACCGATGACTTCGAAGGTCTGCAGTGGTCGACCCGCCACGTGTCCTCCTGTGTCCAGATCCGACCCCTTGTCGACTATACGAGCCGCGCCGGGGAGGTCCTGGGCACGACCCGGGCCTGACCGCCGCGCACGATGCGCCAGCGGCCGTCGTCGCGCCGGGCCAGCCCGGCCACCTCCAGGATGGCCAGCGGCCCCAGCACCTGCTCGGGCACCAGCCCGGAAGCGATCGCGATCTCGTCGACACTTGCCGCGCCCCGGCCCGGTAACGCTTCGTACACACGGCGCTCGCCATCGCCGAGCCCGTCCAGAACCGAGCCGGCACGGGGCTCCTCGGCGGCCAGCTCACCAATGCCACCGACGAGCTCGACAATGTCGTCAACTCGGGTGATCAACTCTGCACCGCTGCGCAGCATGGCATGACAGCCTGCGGAGGCTGACGACGTCACCGGCCCGGGCACCGCCGCCACCACCCGGCCAAGCGCCCGAGCCCACGCCGCGGTATTCGCGGCGCCGCTGCGCAGGCCCGCTTCCACCACGACGGCCGCACCGGCAACGGCGGCGACCAGCCGGTTGCGGGTCAAGAACCGGTGCCGGGCCGGCCCCACACCCGGCGGGTATTCCGTGATCAGCAGCCCGTTCTGGCCGATGCGATGCAGCAGCGCCGAATGCCCGCTGGGGTAGGGTACGTCGATGCCGCCGGCTAGCACTGCCACCGTGATGCCGTCGCAGCCGAGCGCCGCGCGGTGGGCTGCGCCGTCGATGCCGTAGGCACCGCCGGAGACCACAGCGACGTCGCGCATGGCCAGGCCGGCAGCCAAGTCTGCGGCCATGTGCTCGCCGTATGCCGTTGCGGCCCGGGTCCCGACGATGGCGGCGGCGCGTCGCGCCACCTCGTCGAGGCGCGCAGGTCCCCGAGCCCATAACACCATCGGCGCCGTGGCCCGCGGTTTCGCGCGCATCGCGGACCCGCCGATGGCGGCGAAGGCAAGCAGCGGCCATTCGTCGTCGTCGGGCGTGATCAAGCGCCCACCACGGCGCTCGAGTATCTCGAGATCTGCTGCGGACCGATCGATGCCACGCCGGGCCTGGATATGGCACGCCAGTTCTGCGTCGACCAGGCCACGCCGTACCCGCTCGGCAGCCTCCACGGGGCCAACGCTTCGCACCAGCGCGGTCAGTTTCGCGCAGGGCGGCTCTGCCACTCGGGACAAATATGCCCAGGCCCGCAATACGCAGGCGGGTGTGCTCATCGCGACGCACCCAGTTGTCGGAAGCTCAGCGCGGTGCCAACGTCGTCGAGTCTGGGCGAGGCCCGACCTGCCAAGTCCGCCAGGCTCCACGCAACCCGCAGGGTGCGATCTACTCCGCGAATGCTGAGTAGCCCGCGATCCAGCGCGGTGCGCAGCGGCTCCATGGCTGCGTTGCCCAGGCGGAACTTACGCCGCAGCAGCGACCCGCTGACTTCGGCGTTGGTGCGAAAACCATGCGGTCGCCACCGCTCGGCGGCCGATTCCCGAGCCAGCGCTACCCGCTGGCGAACCTGTGCAGTCGCTTCCCCGCCTGCGGCCGAAAATGCGCCGGCTCGCACCGGATGCATCTGCACCCTCAGGTCCACCCGGTCCAGCAATGGCCCCGACAGCTTGCCCAGATAGCGCCGCTTGACGGCACCCGCGCAGATGCAGTCCCGCGGATCCGCCGGGGCACACGGGCACGGATTGGCGGCCAGCACGAGCTGAAACCGGGCCGGATAACACGCCACCCCGTCGCGGCGGGCAAGACGAATTTCTCCGTCCTCCAACGGAGTTCGTAATGCTTCCAAAGCGCTGACGCTAATCTCAGCGCACTCGTCGAGAAACAACACGCCACGATGGGCACGGCTTACCGCGCCCGGACGGGCCATGCCCGAGCCCCCACCGACCAGCGCCGCCACGCTGGAACTGTGATGCGGCGCCACGAACGGCGGCCTGGTGATCAACGGCGTGTCCCCCGACAACAGGCCAGCAACCGAGTGAATCGCGGTGACCTCCAGCGATTCGCCATCCGACAGTCGCGGCAGCAGGCCCGGAAGGCGTTGCGCCAGCATTGTCTTGCCCACTCCGGGCGGGCCGGTCAGCATCAGGTGATGCCCGCCGGCTGCCGCCACCTCAACAGCGAAACGCGCTTGTGATTGCCCCACGACATCGGCCAGATCCGCCGACGGCTCCTCGACGGTCGCGGCGGGCACCACCCGGTCGCACAAACCGGCTGACCCTTTAAGCCAGCTCTGTAATTGGCCGAGGGTACGAACACCCCAGACGTCGATGCCGGCCACCAAGCTCGCCTCGGCCAGGTTGTCCGCTGGAACTACGACTGCCGGCCAGCCCTCACGCTTGGCAGCCAACACGGCGGGAAGCACTCCGCGCACCGCCCGCACCCGGCCGTCCAGCGACAACTCCCCCAACAACACTGTCTTTTCCAGGCGGTGCCACGGGTTTCTCCGCTGAGCCGACAGCACCGCGGACGCCAAAGCGATGTCGTAGACCGACCCCACCTTCGGCAGCGTCGCCGGCGATAACGCGAGCGTCAGCCGGGCCATGGGCCAGGTGTTTCCGCAATTGGTGACCGCTGCGCGGACCCGATCGCGGGACTCCTGCAACGCCGCGTCGGGCAGACCCACCAGATGCACACCCGGCAGCCCGGAGGTGATGTCGGCTTCGATTTCCACAATCTTGCCGTCTAGCCCACACACCGCGACCGAGAAGGCACGCCCCAGTGCCATCAGCCGATGCCCTGTTGGTGGGTGAGCTCGGGAGTACGGCGGCGGCCGATCCGAACGCCGATCACATCGATGCGGACCGCGGGCCAGCGTTGGCCTTGACCGGCCAACCACACCGCGGCGAGCCGGCGCAGCCGGCGGAGCTTCCATTCGGTGACCGCTTGCGCCAGCCCGCCATACCCGTCGCCGGTGCGAGTCTTGACTTCGACGAACACCACCGTGCGGGCGGCCGGGTCGTAAGCGATCACATCGAGTTCGCCATAGCGGCAGCGCCAATTGCGATTCAGGATCTGCAGCCCGAGATCCCTCAGATGCTCCACCGCCAATTGCTCACCAAGGGCGCCGAGTTGGGCCCGCGTCATCGTCTGTTGGGTCGTCATGTCGGCCAGCGTGCACGTCGGCCCCGACATCGAACCTTGGGTTGCCGGCCTGAGCGGCGCAATAACGACAGGTTGTCCACAGTCGCGCACTCGTCCACAGGACATCGGCTAGGCGATGCGGTCGGGCCTGGTGTAGATGTTCATCGAGTCCTGTCTCAGGAACGCCACGAGCGTGATCCCGGCCTCCTCGGCCAGGGAAACCGCCAGCGAGGACGGCGCAGAAACCGCAGCCAGCAACGGAATCCCCGCCATCACCGCCTTTTGGGTCAGCTCGAACGACGCGCGTCCGCTGACCAGCAACGCCGATGCTGTCAGCGGTACCCGGTCGTGTTCCAGCGCCCAACCGATGACTTTATCGACCGCGTTGTGCCGGCCGATGTCTTCGCGCACCACGAGCATGGTGCCGTCCGCGCCGAACAATGCCGCGGCGTGCAACCCCCCGGTGCTGGCGAAAAGCTTTTGCGCACCGCGTAGTTGGTCGGGCATCGAGGTGAGAGCGGCGACGGTGACGGTGGCCGGATCGGCACCGGGAGAGAACTGACTGATCAGCCGTACCGCCTCCAGGGACGCTTTGCCGCAGATCCCGCACGACGAGGTGGTGTAGAAGTTGCGGGTGACATCGAGGTCGGGAGGCGCGACACCGGGCGCCAGCGTCGCGTCGACAACGTTGTAGGTGTTGACCCCGTCCACACCGCGTCCGCCGCAGTAACGCACCGTCAGCACGTCTGCACGACCGGCGATCACGCCCTCGGTAAGCAGAAAACCTTGTGCGAGTTCGAAATCCGAACCTGGCGTGCGCATGGTGACGGTGACCGACAGCCCGTTGACCCGAATCTCCAACGGCTCCTCGACGGCCAGGGTTTCCGGACGGGTTAATACGCGACCGGCGGCACGATGCTGAACCTGGCGGCGCGCCGTTACGTACCCCACTGGGCCACTTCCGGTGCCGGCGACGCCGCAGCCGAGCATTGCAACACGGCCTCAACCTACCTCGGCTGCGCGCCGGCCAGCATCACACCGCTGAAGCCAGCGTCGCCAAGGTCTCCGCCGACGAATGGGTTGGTCGCCAACCCAGGTCCCGTTTGGCTTTGGAGGTGTCCATTACCACCGATGTCCTTGCTACATGCAGCCATTCGAACAGGGAAGGTAGCAGCGGCAACCGGGCAATCGCCGCCGACGCGGCCGAAGCGGCAACGGCAGGAACCCGCACCGGCCGGCCACCAAGCGCCCTGGCCACGTCAGTAAGCGTCACCGTCCCATCACCGGCCAAGTTGTATCGCCCTGGCGACACCGGGGCGGTCGCCGCCAGTGCGATCCCACTCGCCACGTCGTCATGGTGCACCAGCTGCAACGGGAAACCGGGATCCGGCACCATCGGCTTGAACAGTGGCACCGCCTTCATCACCGCGCGCACCAGACTCGGCGGCCGCTTACCGGTGATTGCTTCGGCTAAGGCAAGAGCTTTGGGCCCGGCGGCAATACATGGCCGCAGCACAAACACCTGCAGCGACCCGTCACCAACCTCGCCTGAACGTTTGACAACGACGTCGAGCTTGATTACCACTTCCGCAGGTCCGCCCTGCCCCGCCCGGGCCGGGTACGCGAGCTGCTCGAATCGAGCTGGCCTCCCGGTTGCACGACGGCCTGCTCGATCGGCACCGGCCGCGGTGGGAAGCACACCTGGTGGAGGGCCTCAACGATGGTCGCTACGCGGTGTACGTCACGTTCCACCATGCACTGCAGGATGGGGTCTCCCAAGACGATGGCTAACGTCAGGATCGGCGGCGCACGCCGGGTCGCGGCGCATCAAAGCGGTCAAAACGCCGCAGCCGTCACCGTTAACGACGTCCTGGCGCTGTCGGCCGGCGCCCTGCGCGCCTATCTGATCGAGCAGCGCGCGCTTCCCAGCACGCCATTGATCGCGATGGTGCCAGTGAGCCTGCGCAGGGAAGACAACTCCGACGGCGGCGGCCATATGGTGGGCACCGTCTTGTGCAATCTGCACACCCATGTCGAGGACCCGGCGCACCGCCTGCGCGGAATCAACGAGTCGATGCGCCGCAACAAGGAAGTCTTCACGCAGCTTCCCCGAATACAGCGTTGGCGCTGTCCGCTTTCCTCACCGGCGGGCTGGTTTGTGCCCTGATTCCTGGATTTGTGGCCACCGCTCCGCCGCCCTTCGACATCGTCATTTCGAATGTGCCAGGCGCACCCGACCCGCTGCATTGGCGAGGCGCACGGTTGACCGGCAATTATCCGCTGTCGATCGCCCTGGATGGTCGGGCGATCAACATCACGGTCACCACAACGCCGATAATCTCGACTTCGGGCTAGTCGGATGCCGGCGCAGCGTGGCGCACCTGCAGAATTGGAACACGCCGTCGGAGTTTGAGGGCGTCGTCAATAATCAGTAACCTACGGCCAGCCGACAGCATCGAAGTGAGGGAAAACGTGGCGAACCCACTGAACGCCGGCCCGCCGGATTCACCACCCGGAGAAACCATGGCCGACCCCGCGACCGTCTTCTCCGCCCTCGCCGAGATCATCTATCAGGGAGCGGAGGCCCCGGAGATCTACGCCGCTATCTGCGTCGCCGCAACCCTGATCGTTCCCGGCTGCGACCACGCCAGCCTGCTGGTGCGCCGCAATGATCAGTACGTCACCGTGGGCGCCAGCGACCGGCTTGCGCAGCATGTCGACGAACTCGAGCAGCGCGCCGGTGACGGCCCCTGCATCGACGCAATCGAGGAAGAAACCCCGCAGATTGAGACGGACCTGACCACGCCCAGCCAGTGGCCCAAGTTCGCAGCATTGCTGCTCGCCGAGACGCCGGTCCGCGGCGCAATGGGATTTCGGCTCTTGGTCGACAAGCACAAAGGCGCCGCGCTCAACCTCTTCAGCGACGCCCCCAACCGGTTCGACACCGAGTCCGCCGGACGCGCGGCAGTGCTGGCATCGTTTGCCAGCGTGGCCGTCAATGCCATCGCTCATGGGGAAGACGCCGCCAGCCTGCGCCGGGGCTTGCTCAGCAACCGCGAGATCGGCAAGGCGGTCGGCATGTTGATGCTGCTGCACCGCATGCCCGAGCACGAGGCGTTCGACGTGCTGCGGCGGCAGTCCCAGGGCCTGAACATCAAATTGGCTGACGTCGCGCGCAAGGTCATCGAAAACCGCGGTCAGCTACCGCCCGGCACCCAGGACAGGGTGCGTAACCGCACCGCGGTCTGCTAGGAAAGCTACTCGGGCAGCCGCAGCTCGGGCTTTTCCACTTCCTCGATGTTGACGTCTTTGAAGGTGACTACCCGGACTTGCTTGACGAACCGCGCCGGCCGGTACATGTCCCAGACCCAAGCATCGGCGAGTCGCAGCTCGAAGTACACCTCACCGTCGGCGTTGCGTGGCAGCATCTCCACACTGTTGGCCAGGTAGAAGCGCCGCTCGGTTTCCACGACATAGCTGAACTGGCCGACGATGTCCTTGTATTCGCGGTACAGCGAGAGCTCCATCTCGGTTTCGTACTTTTCGAGATCCTCTGCACTCATCTGCTCAGACGTCCTTCTTCCAGCTAATTTCGCCAGACTTCCCGCTCAGCGCCCCGCCAAGCCGCAAATTGCCCCAAGCGGCCCCCGCCGTCGCCGAGGTAGGAACTCGTGCCTCATCTTTCCTCACCGGCTCGCGCCGCGCTTCCCCGGAGGGCCCGGTTCGCGATCGGCCGCCCCGACTTCCGACCCACCCGCCACCCGACGGACGTTGACAAAGGAGTAGCGATGCTCGAGACAGGGCCCCAGCTGCGCCAGCGCCAGGCTATGCGCGGGTGTGCTGTAGCCCTTGTGCTCGGCGAAACCATATCCGGGGTACTTGCCGTCCATCGTGACCATCAACCGATCCCGGCTGACCTTGGCGAGCACGCTGGCCGCGGCAATACATGCGGCCGCCGCATCGCCCCCGATCACCGGCAGCGACGGCACCGCCAGCCCGGGCACCCGAAAGCCATCGCTGAGCACATAACCGGGCCGCATCGACAGCCCGGCCACCGCACGGCGCATGCCTTCGATGTTGGCCACGTGCACGCCGCGGCGGTCCACCTCGAACGACGGGATGACTACCACGTGGTAAGCCAGCGCATAGCGGCGGATCAACGGAAACAGCTGCTCTCGCACCCGCTCGGTAAGCTTCTTCGAATCATCAAGAGCCGCGAGGCTTTCCAGGCGATTCGGGCCGAGTACACAGGCCGCAACCACCAACGGGCCGGCGCAGGCACCACGGCCCACCTCGTCGACGCCCGCGACCGGCCCCAGCCCGCTGCGGTGCAGCGCGGACTCCAGCGTGCGCAGCCCCGAAGACTTACGGATCACCCTCCGCGGTGGCCAGGTGGTGGCCACGGCTACTGACCTTGCTGAGGGTTCACCGACCGCACCACACCCCATCGCGACGGCGGCCACACGATAAACCTAGCCTTGCCGATGACGTTGGATATCGGCACGGTACCCGCCATGGAGTCGCCAGTGCACAGCATCGGGCAGTGGGCGCGCGAATCCGCCGAGTGGGTGCGGTTGTCGCCCATCACCCACAATCGCCCCGGCGGGACAGTGACCGGCCCGAACTCACTGCCCAAGCAGGGATAAACCGCCGGGTCGGCCATCATGGTGGCCGGATCCAGGTAGGGCTCCTTGAGGGGCTTGCCGTTGACCGTCAAGCCAGTGTCGGACCGGCATTGGACCGTTTGTCCGCCCACCGCGATGACCCTCTTGACCAGGTCGTTTTCGTCAGGAGGCACGAAACCAATGAACGACAGCCCGTTCTGCACCCAACGCAGCACGGTGTTGCTGGAGCGGATCGATTTGTAACCCACGTTCCACGACGGCGGACCCCGGAAGACGATGACATCACCGGGTTGCGGTGAGCTGAAGCGATAGGTGAGCTTGTCCACCAGGATACGATCACCGACGCAGGTGGCACACCCGTGCAGAGTGGGCTCCATCGATTCCGACGGGATCAAGTACGGGCGCGCCACAAAGGTCAACATGACGTAGTACAGCACCACCGCAATAACCGCCAGTGTCGCCAGTTCCCGCAGCGTCGACTTCTTGGCGGACTTCGACTCATCCGTCTCGGCTTCGGTCGACTCTGGCACAGCAGTCTCACCGGAGGTATCAGGGTCGCGGACAGACGGCTTCGACTCCGACTGAGCAGGGTCGGGCTCGCGCTCTGATGAGGAGTCCGTGGTTTCAGTCACGGGATCAGCGTAGCGAGCACATATCGCGCTCTCGGACACCGGCGAGTTGAGCCACCGAGGGCGTTCCGGGTCAGCGCTTCTCCTTGATCTTGGCTTTTTTGCCGCGCAGTTCGCGCAGATAGTACAGCTTGGCGCGACGAACGTCGCCGCGCGTCACGACCTCAATATGGTCGATGTTCGGTGAATGCACCGGGAAAGTCCGTTCGACGCCGACACCGTAGCTTTCTTTCCGCACCGTGAATGTCTCGCGGATGCCGCCGCCCTGTCGGCGGATCACCACGCCTTTGAACACCTGGATACGTTCCTTGGCGCCCTCGATGACCTTGACGTGCACGTTGATGGTGTCGCCCGGGCTGAAGGCCGGGATGTCGTCGCGCAGCGACGCCTGGTCGACGAAGTCCAGCCTGTTCATAGGAAAGACACTTCCTCCGGGTCGCAGCTTGGCCAACCGCCCACACGTAGGCGTGCGGCGCTGTTCAAGCCGATGGGTACGGGCTTCATGGTGTATCCGCGCGGGCGGGAGGCACTCGAGCCGCCGACAACCGCTGGAGACAACTGGTCAATTGTGCCAGACGGTGTGCATGCCATGAAAATCACAGGAAATCCGAGTGGTTCGCGGCCAACCCGAAGCGGCCGCGAGTGGTACATATGAACGGGGTCAAACCGCACGAGTCGACCCACGGCTTTGCGTGATGCCCAGGCAGTGGCAGCGCGGCCGCCCACCGGTACGTCTTGATGTCGGAGGATGCGCAAAGGAGAAGCATGCGAACACGGCCGCTGACAATGCTCACCGCCGCGGCGGCGGTGGCATTGGTGGTGGTCGCAGCTTGCGAGGCGAAGGTGCAGGCTAAGGCATACAGCGCAGCTGATCGCGCCGCATCCCACTATCGAGAACAACCGCAACAGCCGCTGGTCGAACTGCTGCTGCGGACGGTCGCACCCCCCGCGGCGCCCGATGTGTTACCCAATGCCGGGCTGAGCGGTGTGCAGGAACGCATACAGCAAGCCACCGATGAGGCCGCCGCAAAAGGTGCCATCCTGTCGATCGCCGTCCTCGATCGCGCTACCCGCCGACTGGTGTCCAACGGCAGTGCCTCGATCATCGCGACCGCCTCAGTGTCCAAACTATTCATCGCCGACGAACTGCTACTGCGGGAATCCGAGGGAAAGGCCACGCTCTCACCGGAAGATCACCAGGCGCTGGATGGCATGCTGCGGTCCTCCGATGATGGTGCCGCGGAAAGGTTCTGGAGCCAACTCGGCGGAGACGCCGTCATCACCGCAGTCGCCACCCGCTACGGATTGACCTCGACCGTGCCGCCCAGTGATGGGCGCTGGTGGAACACCCTCAGTTCGACGTCCGATCTAATCCGCTACTACGAGATGCTGCTCGACGGCACCGGCGGATTACCGCTGGAGCGCGCCGGCCTCATGGTCAACGATCTGGCGCAGTCCACCCCGACCGGCATTGACGGCTACCCGCAGCGGTTCGGCATTCCCGATGGGTTGTACGCCGAGCCGGTTGCGGTCAAGCAAGGCTGGATGTGCTGCATCGGCGCCGACTGGATGCACCTGTCGACAGGGGTGATCGGCTCGGATCGTCGCTACATTATGGTGATCGAGTCGTTGCAGCCCTCCGACGAAACCATCGCGCGCGAGACAATCACCCAGGCCGTGCGGACGATCTTCCCCCACGGCCGGATCTAACCAGAAAATAAGTCCGGACGGCGTTCCCGGGTGCGCTGTAGCGAGACCTCCCGCCGCCAAGCGGCGATTCGCGCGTGGTCACCGGAAAGCAGGACCTTCGGTACGTCGAGTCCACGCCAGCTCGGCGGCCTGGTATAGCTGGGTCCCTCCAGCAGGCGTTCTAGGCCCGGCGAGTGCGAATCATCCTGGTGCGACGCGGGATTGCCCAAGACTCCGTCCAGCAGCCGCAGCACAGCTTCGATCATCACGACGGCCGCCGACTCTCCGCCGGGCAGCACATAGTCGCCGATCGAAACCTCTGCCACGCGCATGCGCCGGGCGGCGTCCTCGACGACTCGCTGGTCGATGCCCTCGTACCGGCCGCAGGCGAACACCAGATGCGCCTCGGCGCTCCAGTGCTGGGCGGTGGCCTGGTCGAACAACACACCAGCGGGTGTCGGAACAACTAAAAGTGTTTCGGGCAAACAGATTTCGTCGAGCGCTTCACCCCACACCGGCGCTTTCATCACCATTCCTGGTCCGCCGCCGTAGGGCGCGTCGTCCACCGAATGGTGCATGTCGTGGGTCCACCGCCGCAGGTCATGCACCTGCAACTCGATCAGGCCGGAGGCAATGGCCTTGCCGGGCAACGATTGTCGCAGCGGGTCCAGGTAGGCGGGGAAGATCGTGATGATATCGATTCTCATCGTGCTAGCGCAGATCCAGCAGACCCTCGGGGGGGTCGATCTCCAGGATGCCGTCGTCTAATGACACTGATGTGACGATCGCGCTGACGAACGGCACCAACACTTCATTCTGTGGGCTCTCGGCGGACCGGACCGCCAGCAACTCGCCGGCGGCGGTATGCAGCACTTCGCCGACGACTCCGACGTCCTGGCCAGTCGTCGTGCGGACCCGCAGTCCGGTCAGCTGGTGGTCGTAATAGGTGTCGGGCTCGTCGATGGGGGGCAGCTGGTCGGAATCGATGACGAACACACTGCCGCGCAGCGCGTCGGCCGCGTCCCTGTCGGCCACGCCGGCCAAGCGCACCAGCAGCCGCGCACCGTGGTCGCGCACGCTGTCGATCACGAAGCTGCACCCTTCACCCCGGTCGCGTGATTTCTTAGCACGCAACGTCGCCCCAGGTGCAAACCGGGTGTCTGGATCGTCAGTGCGGACTTCGACGACGACCTCACCGGTGACGCCGTGCGCCTTCACCACGCGCCCGACTACCAGCTCCATGGGCAGACGCGCTACTGGTCGGTGTCCACCACGTCAACGCGGATACCCCGGCCACCGATGCCGGCAACCAGCGTGCGCAACGCGGTCGCGGTACGGCCACCACGACCGATCACCTTGCCCAAGTCGTCGGGGTGTACGTGGACTTCGACCGTTCGTCCCCGACGACTGGTCACCATGTCCACCCGCACATCGTCGGGGTTGTCCACTATCCCGCGGACCAGATGCTCGACAGCGTCAACTACCACCGTGCTCATGGCGCCTGTCAGCTTTCGGTCGACTCGGGTTGCTGGACATCCTCGGCGGGCGTTTGCGGACTAGCCTCGGCGGCAACGTCGGCGCCCTTGGCGGCTTTCTTGGCCGGCGCCTTCTTCTTCGGTTTGGTGGCCTCAGTAGTGGGACCGCCCTCGGCCGCCGCCAGCGCGGCGTTGAACAACTCGAGCTTGCTGGGCTTGGGTGGAGCGACCTTCAATCGGCCCTCCGTACCCGGCAAACCTTTGAACTTCTGCCAGTCGCCGGTGATCTTGAGCAGCTTGAGGACGGGTTCGGTGGGCTGAGCACCCACCGAAAGCCAGTACTGGGCGCGCTCGGAATTGATCTCGATGAGGCTGGGCTCTTCCTTGGGGTGGTAGCGGCCGATGACCTCGATTGACCGGCCGTCGCGGCGGGTGCGCGCATCGGCGACGGCGATGCGGTACTGGGGATTGCGGATCTTGCCGAGTCGGGTGAGTTTGATCTTCACAGCCATGGTTAGGCGACTTCTCCTGTGTGTCTCACGCTGCAATTCAGCGACGCGGGCCGAGTGCCCGGGTCCGGTTTTGCCTCGCGTGTATGCCTCGCCAAGCAGCAATGAGCCGCGCGGCAGACAGCCGACAATTGTGCCAGAACACGGTGACCCGGCGAAATCCGATCGCGAGCGCGGCGAAGCCGGGCGCGGCGGCTCGCCGCCATATTTACAGCACTTTCTGGAAGCACTTCGATTCGACTCGGCGGCTAATCCGCCATCCCTCTGGTGTGCGGATGCACTCATCGTCGTACCACAGCCCACAGAACAGCACTTGGTCTTGCTCCCCCGGTAGCACCATCGGGTTGAAGCAGATTACCCGCGACGCCGCAGTATCCCCGTCGATGCGGACCGAGAAGTTACCCAGCATGTGCGCATACACCGGGAAGTTCGTCAGCACCTCCGACAGCCATCGCTTTACTTCCGGATAGTGGCCGTCGATACCGCCCAGGGCCCGGTAGTCGATATAGGCGTCGGGGGTGAACACGTGGTCGAGGTCGTCGAAGCGGCGTGCGTCGATTGCGGTTGAGTAGTCCACCAACAGCTGCTGGATCTCCAACCGGTCAGAAATTTGGGCCAGGGTCAACATGGTGCGATGTCATTTAACGCCACCGCAGAGCTGACCGGACCGGCGACCCGCCCGTTGGGTCGACGTCAGCTGGGCGTAGGCCCGGGGCTCACGTCATCGGCGATCCCAGTCGGGATCGCCTAAACTCAGCGCCCATGCGAAAGCTCATCGCCGCAGCCGCTGCGGTGCTTGCCGTCGGTGCTACCGCCAGCATGGCCACCGCGCCCCCGATCGCGAGGGCCGACGCCGACGTCCAGCCGGCCGGCTCGGTGCCGATCCCCGATGGTCCGGCCCAGACCTGGATCGTGGCCGATCTGGACAGCGGCCAGGTGCTCGCGGGCCGCGACCAGCATGTCGCCCACCCACCCGCGAGCACGATCAAGGTGCTGCTGGCACTGGTGGCGCTCGACGAGCTCGACTTGAACTCGGCCGTCGTCGCCGACGTCGCCGACACCCAAGTCGAGTGCAACTGCGTCGGCGTCAAGCCCGGACGCACGTATACCGCGCGCCAGTTGCTCGACGGACTGCTGTTGGTTTCGGGCAACGACGCCGCTAACACACTGGCGCACATGTTGGGCGGCCAGGACGTCGCCGTGGCAAAGATGAACGCCAAGGCCGCGGCCCTGGGCGCCACCAACACCCAGGCGGCGACACCGTCCGGACTGGATGGACCCGGCGGCTCCGGCTCGTCGACGGCTCACGACCTCGCCGTCATCTTCCGAGCTGCGATGGCCAACCCGGTGTTCGCGCACATCACCGCCGAGCCCTCAGCGATGTTCCCTGGCGATAACGGCGATCAGCCGATTGTCAACCAAGACGAGCTGCTGCAGCGCTATCCCGGCGCGATCGGCGGCAAGACGGGATTCACCAACGCTGCCCGCAAGACATTCGTCGGCGCCGCCGCCCGTGGCGGCCGCCGGCTGGTGATCGCCATGATGTACGGAACGGTCAAAGCGGGCGGGCCCACCTATTGGGACCAGGCCGCCAGCCTGTTCGACTGGGGATTTGCGCTTTACCCGCAAGCCAGCATTGGCTCGCTGTAATACCGCGAGCAGACGCAGAATCGCATTGAACCGCGAACTATTGTGCGATTCTGCGTCTGCTCGCGCTGGGTTAGCCGAGGGTTAGCCGGGTACTGCCGCCTGCAGCAGCCTCGAAAGCACTGCGATGCGCTGCTCTTCGATTTCCGGTTGAGGCAGTACTGCACGGACGACGGCGGCTCCGTCAAAGACATTTGTCAACAACGCCACCACCACCGGGAAGGTGTCCTCTGGGAAGCTCTCGGCCCCGGGCAAGGCCCGGGCAACATCGTGGATCTTGGCGCTGTATTGCTCGAGCACATGCTGCAACGTGGCCTTGAGCCTGTCGTCGGTGCGCGCGGCGATCATCAGCTCGTATAGCACCGCGTTGGTGGGGCCACCGGTGATGTCCCGCAATATCGCCAGGGCCTGTTCCAGCGCCGGTTGATCGGCCGGTATTTCGGCGACGCGCTTGGTGAAGGTTTCCAGCTGACGGCGCAACACCTCGTACGCCGTGGCCGCCATGAAATCGCCCATGGTTTCGAAGTGACGGAACAACGCGCCCACGGACATCCCGGCGCGCTTGGTGATCACGGCAGCCGATGCCCGCGCATATCCGACCTCGATGATGGTATCGATGCAGGCCTGCAGGAGCCGGCCGACGGTCTCTTCGCGGCGCTGCTGCTGGGTGCGGGCCATGTCAGGCGCTGACGCCGATGGCTGAGCGCTCACCCGCCCGCAGATACCGGCCGGACTTGACGGTCTGTCCGTAGCCGTCGCGGAAGTGGCCGCCGCGGAAGACGACGGCGCCACCCACGCCCGTGGCAACCACGGTCGCGTCGTTGCGATTGACCATGCGCCGCAAACCGCCGTAAAAGGGAACCTCTTCCTCGTAGTAGCCATCCACCGACTCGTCCAGGTGCTCCGGATCGATCACCACGAAATCGGCGCGGTCACCTTGCCGCAATGTGCCGGCGTTGATGCCGAACCACTCGGCCACTTCGCCGCTGAGCCGGTACACCGCCTGCTGGACGGACAAGAACGGCTGGCCAGCCCGCTGCGCATCCCGCGTGCGCCTGAGCAGTCGAAGCGGGAAGTTGTAGAAAGCCATATTGCGCAGGTGCGCGCCGGCATCGGAGAAGCCCATGTGCACACTTGGCTCCGCTGCCAGCTTATTGAGCTGCTCGGGCCGGTGATTGGCGACGATGGTCGTCCACCGCACGTTGCGCTCACCGTTTTCGACGAGTACGTCGAGGAACGCGTCGAGCGGGTGTAGGCCACGTTCGTCGGCGATAGCCCCAAAGCTCTTGCCTATCAACGAGATATCGGGGCATTCGACGATTACGGCATCGTGGAAGTCGCGATGCCATAAGGTCGGCCCGAGCTTGACGCGGTCGAACTCGCGGCGGAACCGCCGGCGGTATGATTCGTCAGCCAGTAACTCGTTGCGCTGCAGCTGCTCCCGCAAATGCAGCGCCGCCGTGCCGGCGCCGAACTCCTCGAAGACCGGCAAATCGATTCCGTCGGAATATAACTCGAACGGAACGGGCAGGTGCTGGAATCGCACCTGAGAGCCCAGCAACTTGTTCAGCAAGCGCGTGACCTGACCGAAGACGTGCACCGCAAGGGGCATCGCCTTGGCATCGGCAGACACCAGCAGGCTCATCCGAACTCCCCTGCGGCGGTTCAGCATTCGGCTGCTGGTCAAGAAGAACAGGAGCGCCGAGGCGGCACGGTTGACGTCAGGCGCGCTCTGCAGAATCCGGCCGCGCCGGCGCAACACCGAGATCAGCTTGCGGCGCTCCCGCCACGTCGCGAACGTGGACGGCAGCGCGCGCGAACGGAAACGATCACCGTCGAGTTTGTCGATCGCCGAATCCATCCCGGACATACCCAGCATTCCGGCGTCTAGCGCCTGGTCGAGCAGCCTCATCATGGTGGTGAGCTCGGCATCGGTGGGTCTGACAGCGGGGTCGGTGGCGCGATCCAGCCCGAGCACGGCGGCCCGCAGATCCGAATGACCAAGCAGCGAGCCCACATTCGGCCCCAGCGGCAAGGCGTCGATGGCCTGGATGTACTCGGCTGCGGTGGACCATGCCTTTTCGGTTTTGGCGGCGTCTAGCGCGCCATAGACAAACTGGCGCGGTACCGCTTCGACGCGGCTGAACAGGTCGGCAGCGTCTTCGGAGTTCGCGTAGACCGTCGAGAGCGAGCAATTGCCCAGCAACACCGTGGTGACGCCGTGACGCACCGATTCGCGCAGTCCGGGGTCGAGCAATACCTCGGCGTCGTAGTGAGTGTGCACGTCGATGAAGCCGGGCACCACCCACTTTCCGGCGGCGTCGATCACGTCAGCGCAGCCGGCCTCGTCCAGCGGCCGCGCGGACACGGTGGCCACCACGCCGTCGCGGATACCGAGAGTGCGGGTCTGCGGCGCAGCGCCGGTGCCGTCGAACCACAATCCGTCACGAATGATTACGTCGTAGCTCACAGTTCCTCCGGGTCGTTGGGTTGCGACCAACCTAACATAGATAGCGATCACTCGCAATCTTTTCCGGGATGTCAGCGGCCTGGCCCTGACCCCGGGGTGGTCGGCGTTGCCGGGGTTTGCGAAGACGGGGTTTCCGATGGGATGTCGGCCGGGTCCGGCACGTTGACCCCGGGCGGCATATCGCCGCTGCGGCTGGCCACCGCAGGGATCCGGATAACGGCTCCCTGTTGGCTGCACTCGTTGCTGTACACCGTGACGGTCATTTCGCCGACGAGGTCCCCCACCGGTTGCGGACGCAGCGACAGCACTTGCGTGGTGCGCTGCGTGCCGGGAGTCCCGTTGGGGCCGATGCACCCGAAAGGCACCGTCTCAGGCCGCGATTTCCACTGCCCTTGGCTGAACTCCAGGATGAGCGGATGCAGGCCTGGCTTCACAGCTGAATGGTCGTTGTCGTCGAGCATGCTGGCCGCAGCCAGACAGCTTGTCGGTGTGCACGACGACCGGATGGCCCACCACGTGTTCACGTCCGGAGGCTGCGGGCTCGGTGTGTAGTCATAGGTCTGCTTCGAGCGCTGGACCTCGATGCGGAAAGTGCCGTCGAGGGGAGCAGGTGGGCTCACTGGGTCGCTGGTCGCCGGGGCACTGGGCGCAGCCGACGGGCTGGTCTGCGGGCTAGCAACCTGCGTGTTGCTGGTGGTCTGACGTCCGATCGAGATGCCGACGGCGAGCAGACCGATCAGCAGGGCGACGGCAGCCGAGCCAATCAGAATCCGGCGTGATCTGCGCTTCCCCGGCTTCTTGGTCGAGTGCGAGAACTCGTCCAGACGCCGCGCCAATACCGCGGCCGCCGACTGCAGGATGGTGCTGCGCTGTGCTGGCGTCACCGGCCCCGAAGTGGGTGGTTCTGCCGCGGCCTCCGGCCAGTCGAAGGCTGGGTAGTCGACGAAGTAGGCGGGTTCCACCACCGCGGATTCGTCAGCTGCTACGGCGCTGCTGTCGCCGATCGGGGGTCCAGCCTGCTCGTTGAGCGCAGCAGCGAACTCGCGGCAGCTGCTGAAGCGGCCGGCGGGCTCAGCGGCTAGCGCCCGGGAAATCACCGGATCGAGGTGTGCCAGGTCCGGGCGCAGGGCGCTGAGCCGGGAACCGCCCACCGCTGACGCGCCGGTGAGCAGGTGAAATGCGGTAGCCGCCAGGGCATACTGGTCGACGCGCCCGTCAATCTCGGCGGCCAACTGTTCCGGCGCGCGTTGGGCTATCCCGAAGTCGGTCAACAAGATTCGCGGTTCGCCCGGTCCGGGACCGGTCAGCAGGATGTTGGCCGGCTTGACGGCACGATGGAGCAATCCGCGCTGATGGGCGTAGTCGAGGGCGGCTGCGGCAGCGCTGAGGATAGCGAGCACCTCACCGACCGATAAGACCGCCGGGAAACGCTCGCGTGCTAACTGTGCGGCGTTGACACCGTCGATGTAGTCCATCGCGATCCACAGCTGACCTTCGAACTCGCCACGGTCATAGACCTCCACGATGTTCGGGTGATAAAGGTTGGCGGCGTGCGGAGTCTCCTGGTGAAATCGCCGCCGGAACTCGTCGTCCGACGACAGCGTCAGGGCAAGGACTTTCAGTGCTGCCCAGCGTGTCGATCGAGGGTCCGGGACCAGATAGACCGCACCCGTCTCACCGGAGCCCAGCATCCGCACGATTGTGTAGCCGGCAAAGGTCGCGCCGGGGGCCAACGCCATCTCGCGATGGTAACCGGCACGTCGCCACCGTGCCGGGCAAGCATCGGGCTAACCCCGAAACATCTCGCCGCGCAAGATGATCAGGTCCGGTCGGCTCAGCACGGCGGGACCGCACCGCGGATCTTCGGAGTAGCACAACAAGTCGGCCGAGGCGCCATGGTCCAGTTCCGGCCAGCCCAACCAGCGCCGGGCAGCCCAGCACGCCGCCCCCAAGGCTTCAGTAGCGCTCATGCCGATGCGCTTTAGGGCCTCGACTTCGTCGGCGATGCGTCCGTGTCGGATGGTGCTGCCGGCGTCGCTGCCCGCGTATACAGGCACGCCCGCCTCCCGGGCCGCGGCGACCCTGGGATAGGTGCTCGCGTAGAGCTTGCGCAGGTGCGCTGCGTAGATCGGGTAGCGCACCGCAGAGTTGGCGATGCCTGGGAAGTTTTCGACGTTAATCAGCGTGGGCACCAGCGCGGTGCCGTGTTCGAGCATCAGCGCAATGGTGTCGTCGGTCAGCCCGGTGCCATGCTCGATGCAGTCGATGCCCGCTTTGATCAACCCGGGCAGCGCATCTTCCCCGAAGACGTGTGCGGTGACCCGAGCCCGGTGAGCGTGTGCGGCCTCGATAGCGGCCTTGAGCACGGCGTCGGACCATAATGGGGCCAGGTCGCCGGTCTGTCGGTCGATCCAGTCACCGACCAGTTTGATCCAGCCGTCGCCGCGGCGCGCTTCCTCGGCCACCGCGGCCGGCAACTGTGATTCATCCTCGAGTTCCACCGCGAAGCCGCGCTCGTAGCGCTTGGGCCTGGCCAAGTGCCTACCGGCGCGGATGATACGGGGCAGGTCGGTACGGGCGTCGAGGCTGCGGGTGTCGGTTGGTGAGCCGCAGTCACGCAGCAGCAGTGCACCCACGTCCCGTTCGGTCTCGGCCTGGGCGATCGCCTCGTCGAGTTCGATGGCGCCGTGCTGCCCAAGTCCAACGTGACAGTGCGCGTCCACCAGCCCCGGCAGGATCCAGCCGGCGCCAGCAGCGCCGAAGACGGTGTCGGCGCCGGCAACCGGCTCGGTACTGATGCGGCCGTCGACAATCCACAGTTCGATCGCGGTCTCGTCGGGCAGCCGCCGACCTCGCACGTGCAGGCGCACGGCGCTATTATTTTCTGCCTGGGTTGCCTGGGAACTTCAGCTTGGACAGGTCGAAGTCGGCTAAGCCGGGCGGCAGCTCGTTGAGCCCTTCGGGCATCTGGGACAGATCGGGAAACCCCGCCGGCATGTTGGGCATGGCCGGCATGCCCGGCATCCCGAACGGGCTTTTGACCTTCGGCGGCGTCGGACCGCGGCCGCCTTTCTTGCCCTTCTTGCCGGCCTTTCCTCTGGCCGCGTTGCTCTTGCGCGTCGCGGACTTGCGACCCAACCCCGGGATGCCCATGCCGCCGAGCATCGACGACATCATCTTGCGGGCTTCGAAGAAGCGGTCGACCAGCTGATTAACCTCCGACACGGTCACGCCCGAGCCGTTGGCGATACGCAATCGCCGCGATGCGTTGATGATCTTGGGATCGGCGCGTTCTTCGGGCGTCATCCCGCGGATGATGGCCTGGATTCGGTCGAGGTGTTTGTCGTCGACGTCGGCCAGCGCATCCTTCATCTGCGCTCCGCCGGGCAGCATGCCCAGCAGGTTGCCGATGGGACCCATCTTGCGCACGGCGAGCATCTGCTCGAGGAAGTCTTCCAGAGTCAGCTCGCCGGCGCCGATCTTGGCCGCGGCCTCCTCGGCCTGCTGAGCGTCGAAGACCTGTTCGGCCTGTTCGATCAGGCTCAGCACATCGCCCATGCCCAGGATGCGGCTGGCCATCCGGTCCGGGTGGAAGACGTCGAAGTCCTCCAGCTTTTCTCCGGTAGAGGCGAAAAGGATGGGGACACCGGTGATTTCGCGGACCGACAAGGCCGCACCGCCGCGGGCGTCACCGTCGAGCTTGGTCAGCACCACACCGCTGAAGCCGACACCGTCCCCGAATGCCTGCGCGGTAGCGACCGCATCCTGGCCGATCATCGCGTCCAGGACGAACAGCACCTCGTCTGGGCTGATCGCGTCTCGAATCGCTGCGGCCTGGGCCATCAACTCCTCGTCGATGCCCAGCCGTCCGGCGGTGTCGACGATGACGACGTCGAAGTGCTTGGCCTGTGCTTCGGCCAACCCGGCGGCGGCGACGGCTACCGGGTCACCCGGGCCCGACTCGGGCGAGGCACCCGGATGTGGGGCGAACACCGGTATTCCGGCGCGCTGGCCGACAACCTGAAGCTGGTTCACCGCGGCCGGGCGCTGCAGGTCACAGGCCACCAGCAGGGGCGTGTGCCCCTGATTGCGGAGGCGCGAAGCCAACTTCCCGGCCAGCGTCGTCTTACCGGAGCCCTGCAAGCCGGCGAGCATGATCACGGTCGGGGGTGTCTTGGCGAACGTCAGCTCGCGAGTCTGGCCGCCGAGGATGCCGATGAGTTCTTCGTCGACGATCTTGACGACCTGTTGGGCGGGGTTAAGAGCGCCGGACACTTCGGCGCCGCGGGCGCGTTCTTTGATCCGATGGATAAACGCCCGAACCACTGGCAGCGAAACGTCGGCTTCCAGCAACGCCAGCCGGATTTCGCGGGTGGTGGCCTCGATATCGGCATCGGTCAGGCGGCCCTTGCCGCGCAGCCCTTGCAGAGCACCGGTCAACCGGTCGGACAGCGATTCAAACACGCCCGCCAGCCTAGTGGTTATCGGCCGCGCAGCCGGTTGCCGGCCCCGCTGCGCCTGAGCGGGATCACCAAGCGGTGCCCCGCGGTGTCGTTTGCGTTCTACCAGCGCGGCTCGCGCCCCACTGAGTAAGCCGCTTGCTTCGGTGTCATGTGCGCGCGTCTGCGGCCGTACGGTGGGGGTTGGCGGCCGAGTGAGTGACTGATCCGACGTGCCGGGTGCTGGAGTGGGAGCCGGATCGCGCTGGACGTCAGAGCCGCCGCTGCGTGTCCCACCAAGCCGGCTCCGCGGGTTCACGCCTCGCGCAGCAATCGCCGATCTTATGAGATCGGGTAGGCGACTCCTGCCCTTGAATTGTTTCCGAAGTAATTCAAGGTTTTTAAGGGCCCGAGGAAGCCCGCGGCAGACCTAATTCACTGCGGCCAGCGCTACCGTCACGCGGTCTAGGACGGGGCAGAACAAAAATGCGCAATCCGGCGCTGCCGCGCAGTCGCGCCTGATAGAATCGCCATGATTGTATCTATGTATAGGACTGTTGCAATATGCAATTATTTTGCCTTGTGCCCTTCTTGTATCTACCAGCGAGCGACGCCCAATTGCAGTCGTGGAGGCACTACAGCGCTCCTCCTAGGGCGGAGTTCGATGGAGGGCACCCAGCCGATCGATGTTGAATCTGCGTCATCTGAGCAATTTCGTCACCGTTGTGGAGGCGGGTAGTTTTTCGCGGGCAGCGCAGAAGATCTACATAGCTCAGCCCTCGCTTAGCCAGCAGATTGCCTCGCTGGAAGCCCAACTGGGCGCGGCTTTGCTGTTACGAAGTGCCCGTGGTGTACGCCCGACTGCCCAGGGTGAAGTGCTCTACCGGGAGGCTCTGAACATTCTGCGGCAAGTGGAGGCGCTCCCGGTCCTGCTGGGCGACTCCGTGGTCGAACCTGCCGGCGTCGTAGCCCTGGGCATCTCGACCGCTATGGCGCCAATCTTTGCCACAGACATCCTTAGGGAGTGTGCAGAGGCGCTCCCGAAAGTTCGGATAGTACTCGAAAGCGCTGACGGCGAAACGATTGCCGCGATGATCGCCAACCGTCAGATGGATCTGGGCGTCGTGTTCGAGATTGATCCATTGCCTCGGCTGGCCAGGCGGCAGCTGTACCGTCAGCGGCTGTACCTGTTCGCTGCTCGCAGTGAAATGATCGAGAAGCCAGCCGAAGTGGCTCTGACGGAAAACGGTATCGTGTGCCCGCCAGCATCGAGCATCCTGCACCAAGGGCTGGAGCGGGCGTTGGCCGCACGGGGCTTGCCATTCGTGCCGCAGACCGAGGCGATGACGTACTTTGACATCCTTTCTGCGGTGCGAACCGGTTCTCGAATTACATTGCTACCCCGGGGCGAACTCGACGTTACGACTTTCGATCTAGCGACGCCGGTCGCTTTGGAACCCGCGCTTTACCTGACCGGTTCGATAGTGTCATCCGACGAGTATCCGTTGTCACGGCCCGCTGACGCCATTGCAGCGATAATCGAGCGCGTCATCGTCGGCCGTGCCGCCAGCGGCGCCCTGCGTGGGGCCGAACTGATCGCGCAGCCCGTACGACCATAACTTTCGCCAATACACCTCGAAATCGTCGGGTCGGAGTGGTCCGGGACACGAGGTGTGCGTTGCGACGAAGACGCCCGCAGACGGCGGGCGTCGAGAAGACAGCGGCGCGGCGGCTGGCGGAGACGTTCACCGCGTAGACGTTGGATTCGCTGATCCAAGGATGCGGTGAAATTCGGGTCGCCTATCGACGATGCAAACGGTTCTGCACAACGAATTGACAAGGGCGGTGCTAGCTGTTATTTAACAGCTGCCGAACGGGTTTGACTCATGACCGGCCCATTGACCCGTTCGATTGACGCCGCCGCAGCGGCGCTCCTCGTTGGCGATGGCGTCGGGAAGCCGGTCACCCTAGGCACACGACTCGATATGCGAGCAATCATCGATCGGTCGTGTAGCGAGCGGCGAACACTTCTGCCTGGGCAGCGGCAGCTTGTTCGGGCGTCGACAACCCCATCCCGTTCTGCATGAAGTCACGCAGCACCTCGCCAACGTCTAAGCCCATGTCGCGCATATCGTCCGACAGGAACGCGTCCTGCAACAGATAAGTATGTTGGCCCGCCAGGCCCTTTTTTCTGGCCAGGCCAGCAAGGACAACTATCTCGTCGGCGAGTTCAGATTCGCTCATCCTCGTCGCTTCGGCCCACAGATCGACCCGCTGAGTTCTGCCGTCAATCAGTGCCGACACTGAAACCGTTTCCGGCGGGTTGACCACGGTGAACAGCCCGACAGCGTCCTCGTCGTGCTTGTCTTCTTCTCCGGGAGTCTCCGCCTGCGAATCCAACCCGTTCACCTCGGTTTCGATGTTTTCCGCCTCGGCCGGCTCGAACACCTCGAAAGCATCATCGGCCGACCCTGCGGCACTATCGTCGATGCCGTCCAAATCCGTGGCATCCAACGCTGCGTCGCTATGGTTATCGAACCGTGCCTCGCCGTCATCGTAGAAATCCAGGGCGGCAAGATCATCGTGTTCTTCGTGCTGTGGCATCGCGTCCTTCTTTCTGAGTTGGTAACGAAGAAGTCGTCTGCGTACGACTCGCCGGCATCGAACCTGACAGCTCGATTCCATTCCGGGAGGCGGTCAGCGATTCGACGAGGCACCGACAGTATCTGGCTGTATTGGCCAACGTGCCAGCACCGGATGAATTTGGCATCGGCGGTTTTCCAACCTTGCGCGGACAGGTCACATCCTGCCTTGGTTGGCTTCCGCCGAAGCGTTGCATGGGTCCTCCTGAGCAATGCCCGTCCGGTCGAACCGGCGCTCGGAATTGACCAGATGGGACTAATCGGCTCCGACCATCGACCGCTAAGCGCGCGACACTGCCGGGGCGGTCCTCACGGCTGGCCGTGCGCGAACCGGACATGATCAGCGAGAAATCATTTGCTTGTCGATGTTGCGGCTCAACTCCTCGTCAACGCTGGCATACGTTTCCTTAGCGGTGCGCAACTTCGCGGCGAGGTCAGCGGCGACCTTTCTCATGTTTTCGGCCGCCATCCGGCGCGCCGCTTCTGCCTCGACAAACCTGATGTTAGAGCTTGAGCTGATCACACCATGGGTGACCCACACCGCCGTCGGGATACCGTTGGCGGCGGTGGCCGCTTCTGCAGTCATTTCCGCCGCTCGGTCTTGTTTTCCTGCCAGGTTATCCAAGTGTCCCGGGGTGAGGGCAAGATTTGCCATGGCCGTCTCCTCTACGAATGATTGTGCTGCCAATGGGCATTGGCTGCCAGCCATTTAGCTGGATTCTGCGACTTCACAGGATGCGCTCCCCGAACTTGGGCTCGCGTGCATCGCTGGCACCAGCAGTCGTGATATCGATAGGAGCGCGTTCGGCGGATGCTACGCCCGAGGCCACCCCCGCGTTTTCCGCTGGTGCCGCGAGTGCCGTGTCCGCATTGGCAGCTTCTTCGACCGCAGCTTCCTCCGCGGGCGGGGCGGCAGACCCGTGGCCGCGGGCCATTGCGGCGACCTGCTGTACCTGGCCCATGGTCTGGTTGACCAGGTTCATGTGCTGGGAAACCTGTCCTGACATCCTGGCAGCTTGCGCTGACATCGCAGATACGTCAGCCACGGTGGGCAGCCTGGGCACCGTCAACACTGGCTCGCTGGGCAGGCCCGGCGTCTCCGGCACTTCAAGCGCTCCATCCGCCGGGAGGTCGTTTTCGGTCGAATCGCTGTGGAACGCTCGCTGCTGCGCTCCGACGTTATCACCGGCCAAGCTGGCCAGCGTGCCAACAGTCGGCATTTCGGAGAAGACCGACGTGCGTGAAACGGCTGCGGCGCTGCCCACCCAGGTCTCGGCAGCTCCGGTCGTCGCAAAGCGAGCGAAGGTACCCGATGGTCCAGCTTGTGCCGCCACTGCGCGGTAGTTTTCGGATAGCCCAACCGTCTCGATTTCAATATCTAACGATTCCGCGTACGCGAAAAGTTCTCTTTCGAGAACCGTAATCGCGGCGGCGAGCGCAGCTGCGGATTGCCATCCAGCTGATATTTCCGGGCCCGAACCAGGGATCAGGTAAAGAGACAGCGCGATACCCTTAGCAACGGCTAATCCGAGGGACGTAAGTGCGATAGTCCTATGCGCACTTTGAACCGCTTTGCTCTGTCTTTCGACCAGGGCCTGCGCCTGCTTGTCCAGTTCTTGCATCGTCTTTGCGAGCGCCTGCTGCGCCGCGTTTGCGTCAGCGTACGCTTTCGCCGAGTCACCTTCCCAGCCTTGCGGTTCGGGCATGGCCGCCGAAAGCTGGAGAACCACGTTCTCGAATTTCTGACTACCGGCACTGAATGCGGCTCCACTATCAGGCGGGCCCACTCCGTTAGCAAGATCTATAGCTGCTATGGCTGCGACCGCGGCGTCGATAATGGCCGTTGGAGTGGGAAGAACTTTGGTGCCTGATTTAGCTACAGCTTCGTTGAGTCTAGCGACTTGGCTTTTTGCGTAATCAAACCCTTTCGCGCCGACCGCGCCCAAGTTCGCTCCCATGGCGAGCCAGTCGCCCGAATAGGCACTACTGCCCGCGCCGCCTAGCCGCTGGAAGCATGTCCCCAAATCAGTAATACCTGTAAGAAAACTCACAGAATCATATCCCTCCACGGTTGGCTAATAAGTTAACGTTTCAACCTAGTTTAATTAGACAATACGGTACACACAACACAATTTTCCGGCGTTATCAGCCGCATCCACGATTAGACCGCGTGCGCCAGATGATCGGCTTACAGCAGGCTGTTATCGTGACTCCTACTAGGCCCGATTAGATGCACTGCAGTTAGCTCCTCTTTTGTGTTCTGGCGTCGCGGTTCAGATACCTAGCAGGCCGTCCAGAGCAATCGGGATCCGTATGCCGTCACGCTCTGTGCTCGATTGGCCGCAGTCTAAATCGAAGTGGCGGACACCTCCATCGCCTGCAGGGCTGGCGGGTTACCTTCGGAGAATGGCTCGGGATAACCGTCATGAATTCCGGACGTCGCGCTGTCGCCCGCAGGCTTCCCGTTCGTGGCAACCTCCGCTGGCACGGGGCCACCAGCCGGACTGCTCGCCATCGCGGTCTGGGCTGATTGCGTGAAGCTTTGCGCAGCAAACCCGGCCATCCCCGCCGTCTGCCCGAACTGGCCAAGTCGCGGCGCAATATGACCGACCTGAGCGACCGTTCCACCGGCCTGTTGTGTCGGTTCGAGCCCAATGGGCTTCTCGGCAATGATCGGCCGGTAGCTCGCCGGACTTGCCAGCCGATCCGCCATAGCACGGTCTACGGGATCTTCGCCGGCGCCGAAGAATTGGACCTGCCCGAATAGTTCGCCGAGTTGTCGATCAGTGTTCACATACATGCCCGCTGCGGTGGCGATGTCCAGACCCGTCCTGGTTAATGCGGCTTGCATGGTGGGCAACGTGTCGGTCACCGACGATTCGATTATTGGCATCGTCGCGTTGACCGCTGCTGACACCGGATCCGTTCCGGTAGCGGAGATCTGCGGCCGAGGAACCGGAAGAACCAGGTCCTGCAATTTGTTGCCCGCGGATTCAATACAGTCGGGATCAACGACGAGTAATTCAGTCATCGTGCAGCCTCCACAGTGTGCTCATTTTCTGTATTCGCATCCAATGCACATGCTTATCCGATAATCCGACTGAACACGTCAGTACACGCGCTGCGGTCAATTCACATATCGAACGCGCAGCCAATGCTAGCCGATACCGGCAATTGCGACCGGTTTCACCTAATTCGTAGGCGAACAAGCCCCCAGCCGGGCTGGTGGTATGAAGTCGAACTCGCGTGTCCCGCGGCTGAAAGAACTTCACGGTGCTGGCGATACGTCCGGTAACACGGGATTGGGTTCGTGTCATGGTCTGCCGGTCCTTAGCAATCTGCACAATAATGCCGACAACGCTGGGCACGGTTTTACCATGGATGCCATCCGAGCTGAGCAAATCCGCATGCTTGCTGATATGCCGTAGCCAGGCGCGGCGAGCGGGATACCAGCCGACCGGGCGCCGATGCGCATATCGATGACGGACCGGTGCGCGACCGGGCATTGCATGGCGCAGTCCTTGCGGACCGCGCCAGTTTCGGCTACGGGGCGGGGACAAGCGCTGCATCGAATAGCCCGGTTACGTGTTTCCAGTACAGCCAGTCGGCGATGGCGGCGCGCCGTGTAACCGCGTCGACTGCAGTGTGCGCCTCTCTTAGGGCGATGTCTCGGGAATACGCAGCATAGTCGTGGAACGCCCGGAGGTGTGCGTCCTGGCGGCCAACCGCGCTGGTAGCCATGGGTTTCATCACCTCGAACCACAACATCGGGCGCTGGTCGGCTGGGGGGGCGGTACTGGCCGATGCAGGCGCCAAGGCGAACAGCTGCTTCAAACTGAAGGTTCCCGCTGCCATGTCTTTTGCCAGTCGATCGACCGCCTCCAGATCCGCCGGCAGAGGTGTGGGCCCGGCGGCCAGCGGCTCGATACCGACCGGCGCCGGCGGCAACAGGCTCGTGAGGCGCAGATCGGTCATCGATGCCAGCCGGCCGGCTGCTTCTGGATCGACCACCTCGAGCCGGGATCGCCCGCTCATCTCGCCACTGGTTGGGATGTCGTCTTCGCGCAGCACAACCTCGGCCACCCCAGAATCGGAATTTGCCAACTGCTCCTGAGTGGCAATGACGGCTCGCAGCTCGGTGGCGTGATGGGTCGCCCAGCCTTGCACCGCCATCACCGGGTAGGTAGCCCAGCGTGCTCGCTCAGCCGCTGGGATCCTCTCATCCGCGCTAGCCATGTTCACCGATTCCGGTAGCTGGACCCCGTGGGGTATGTAGGCCAACCCGTAACTGTTGGCGACCACGATTGCGTCGTCTGTGGTCACACCCGTCACCCAAAAAAATCCGAAATCCTCATACCCCTGACTGCCCGGTGCGTTCAAGGCAGCCGCGATGCGCCGCGCAAGAAGTAGCGGATCTATCCCGCCGTGCTTGCGACGCGCCGGGTAAGCAGTGGCGGCCTGAGCGATAGCGTCGCGTTCAGCCCGCGCCGCTGACACCGGGAGAACCGCTAGCGCCGCGGCATCCATCGCCGCAGTCACATCGTCCAGCTGTCGTCGCGCAGCGGTTCCGGCCCGCATCGCCGCCCCGGTTGCCGCTGCCGGTCGCGTCGCGGGCGCAGTACTTGAAGGCTTCTGCCCAAGCGGAGCGCCGGCGCCGGCGGCGGAGCCCGCTGCGGCGCCGCCCGCGGAGTTTAGTAAAGGGGGCGCGGCCGGTAGGCCGGCCGCAGCAGCGTCTGCCGGTAGTGCCGAAGCTTCAGCAAGCTCAGACGCAGACTTCGCCGACTTCGCAGCAGACGCCGGCGTGAGCCGTGTACCAGGTCCGCCCGGCCCCGGCGGCGCCGAACTCAACAGAGGGGTCGCCCCTTCGTCCAGAGCATCCGGCACCGCAGGTGCCATGGGATCGATCCCACCCGGAAAAGTCGGTGTCCATGCCGGCTGGGGCAACAGCGGGCGCGTCGGCTGCCAAACCCCTTCCGGCGCAGCTATTGTTTCCGGTGCCTCGGGCACCTCGGGTCGCAATTGCGGAGCCTCTGCTGGCAAAGGCGGCGCATCCGTCACAGGTGCTGGTGGGGTGAGGCAGGCCCCCGGATGCTCTTGCTCAGCGCCGGGTGCTGCGACTGGTGGGGGTTTCTGGTCGAGCAGATCCTGCAGTGCGGCCTTCGCCGGCGTCCAGCTCTGGCTTGCCAGAATCTGATCGGCGGTCTCTGCGACCAGGCCAGTATTCGCGCCTTGGGTCGCCGTGATCAGCATGTTTATCGCGGCGAGCCGCTCAGCGGGCGCCAGGCTCACGTCATTCTCCAAAGCGATGATCTCGGCCTGGGCGACCTCCACATTTTCCGTGATGGCCCATTTCGTTCGCTCGATCAACCCGGCAACATGTCTTTGCCAGGTAATCACCGTCACGATCGCGTTCTGCAGCGTCGTCAACTGATCGACTCGTTCTCCGAACTGGCTACTGGCAGCACGGGCGGCGACGCCCGACCACGCACTACCATCGAAAACTTCGGCCTGCTGGTACTTGCAAGTCACGAGAACTTCGGTGACGTCTTGCAAATCCCGCGTGTAGTCGTGGGCACGTTCGTACAAGCTGCCCTCATCTAGCTCCGGCCACCCGTCCGGTTCGAGCATCTGCTCGGCATGACTACCCGCCGGCCTCTGCACTCCCATCGCCTACTCCTTCACCAAGGCCGATCCAAAGTCACCGCTAGGGCCTCGGCTTTCTGTCGGCACGTCGCGACGCAGCCAGGTAATCGCGTCACCGTCGCAATGGTCACTGACTCCGCAACTGCGCGACGCGGCCAATGGGCCGCTTTGTCGCTTCATGGTGTGGGGTCGTGCCAGCCTCAACCGCCGCGCCACAACTGGCTCCGGGCGCCAATCGATAATCATTTGGCGTCCTCACCATCCGGTGGCGCGTCTTTTGGTCGGCGTCGCCCAATGATGCCCTGGGTCCATGGCCGGTCCTCGGTGTAGACCGACTCTTCCTCCTGCTGCGCGCGTTTGCCCTTGCCGGAAGGCTGCCCCTGACCGGCGGGACCGCCTACGGGAGCCATTCCCGCCCCGCCGCGACCTAGCGCGCCGCCGGTGCCTGGCATGGCACGCCCCAAGCCAGCCTCGAGTCCCGTTGCGGGCTTTGCCGCCGAACCGGCTTCTGCCGGTGGCACCAACGGCACCCGCGGCACGCCGCCCCCCGCTCCGCCGCCCCCAAAGGACGCCGGCTTGAGCGCCGGCCCGCCCGGCGGCAGGCCGTTGGCCACGTCGCTCCCCGCGTTATTCATCGCTGCGTTATTCGGGATCGATGGCAGGCCGGCGGACGGCAGAGCCGGCACGCCGGTCGGGTCGGGGAAACTCGCGTCATCGGGCGGCAACACCTCACCTGGGGTTCCCGGGCCAATGCCTCCGTTACCAGGTCCAGGGTCCAGCGGACCGGGCCCAGGTTTCGGGGGCGGGTCGATGCGGTAAGCGGTGGGAGGCTTCGGCGGACTTACCGGCGCCAGAGGCAAATCTGCCCGCTTCCGGTACTCCGCCAATACCTCGTCCGACTTTGCAAGCATGTGTGCATGAACTTGCATAATGAGGCCCCGAGTCAATGCCTGCTGGGAGTAAATCCGTTCGATCTGAACCAATTCCGAATAACTTACTGTGTGATCTGTGTACCAAATATGTTCCTTTTGAGCCCAGCGTTGAGTGGATGCCAGACCTCGGGCCTGTTTCGCCATTGTTAAGCACAAGGCTGCCATTTGGTCCAACCAACCACGCTGCTGATCAAAGTTTTGCTCAACGAGGTCACTGGCATCGCCCTGCCACTGGTAAAAAGGCCGGAACCGGTAGCGGGCTTCGAGCAATGTTCGTGCATACGCCTCCCACTCATCTGCGAAACGCAGCATCGCGGCCCCTTGGTCGCCGGTTTCGCCGTCTAATAACCTCTGCTTGACATCGGCAACATCGGGGGCGGCCGCCATCGCCCCCACCGGGGTGTCGTCAAGTCCTGCCTCGGCCACGCCCTCGGCTGCGGGCCCACGACTCGCCGGCGACACGGCAGTTTCGTTGTTGATGGCCTCGGCAGCTGCCTGGTCGACATCCGCATAGGCCTTGGCGGCATTGCGTAATGACTCCGCCAGCCGTTTCCACTCCCGTTGGGAAACGCCAAGGTAAAGCCGCATGTTCCCTGCGGACAGCGAAAGCTGTTGAGCTGCAGCCTTAGTCATTGCAAAGTTACAGGGTGGCGCGGGGTTTTCAACGGGCCAGCTGGCGATAGGCGCCTCCAGCTCGTCGGCCCTAGCGAGCAGTTCCTCTCCCTCGACATTGAGTGTCTGCAGTTGTGTCATTTCGCGCTAGCTCCTAGTTGCTGCAATGTGCTGTCTCACCACGCAAGAACCCTGGCGTGAAGGTCAGCGCGGCGAGTGCTGATCGAGCGGCATCCAGGTGGTCCGGACAGTTGCGGTCATCGACCGGGGTCGACTTGCCTGTCCGGGATACCGCACTGTTATTACTGAAGATTATTCGTCGTGTGGAACGTTTGCGGCACTACGCATCTGCAATACCCCCATAGCTGCGGCCTATAGCTGCTATCTATAGCTGCCATCTATAGCTGCTTCGGCCGTCACGCGCTTGCGATGTCCCGCTCCGCTCCGGGGTTCACTTCGAGGCGGAACGCAAACGGCGCCTCGTCATCGATGCGCGGGGTCCGGCGAGTGGTAACCCAGTCACGGCCCAGCTGCCGGCCTCGGTGACCGGCAGACGGTAGCGCTTCGGGGCGCTGGCTAACCACTAGACGGGTCAGGGCCGCCAATGCCGTGGGTCACAAGCGTGCCGCAAGGATCAACACGTCGTCCCATCCACGGGGCCTAACCACGGCGATTATCCCTATATCCCGTCGCTGACGACACCGCGACTGAATCGGGCGAGGGCTATTGTCTTGTCGCCGACTTCGTGGCCCGGCCTGAGACACCGGATCCAACTGCGGCACCACGAAAAGCGTTGTGCCTCGGTTGTTCTCGACCAGTCTTGAACACTTACCCCAACCATCGCTGAACTTCCGGCGCGCTGCGGGCCTTGATCGTGGGCGCGCCAGTCAGGTCGCCGTCACCCAGCGCAATGCACAGTCGAAGAATGCGCTAGCGAACCTTGGTCGCTAACCCGGGCGCAACACTCTTACGAGCGAAGCAGTGATGTCGGTAAGCGAAGCGGCGAGTTGCTCTTGCTGTGCTCGAATGCACGCGCTTGCGGCCGCCTGGGCGTTGGTCAACGCCTCGTTGATACGCTGCGCCACCGTTTCCACGCCCAGCCTCAGCAGGCCGTCTTCGATGTGGAGCCCGGTCAGCGTACGTTGAGCATCGAGGGTGACTCCAACGGTCATGGCCTCGTCTGTGCCCGCATAGCTCGCAGTGTTCGCCCGGCCCATCTGGCCCTCGAGGGCTGAATTGACCTCCTGCAGTTGCTTCAGCACCTCAGCCGCTTGAGGGTGGATTTCATTGTTCATTTGAAAAAGTGGTCCTTAATCGGGCAGCCCTGTTGTTGTGGAGAACAAGGTTGACGGCCCTCGCTCACGCCGGCCCACATTCTATGCGACTGCGCGACCTTGCGGGAGGCATCGTCGATAACCAGTAGCTCCGTACGGCCTGACATCCTTGCTGCGGTATGAAACCGGCTCTCGAGTCGCTTTGCCGCCTAGGGTGAAATCAACTCCGGTACAATTGATCTGGCGACGACCGTCCGCTGGATATCCGCGGATTACCTGACGGGTTCCATGGTTTCAACCAACGAGTATCCGTTGTCGCGGTCCGCTGACGCCGTTGCAGCGATAGTCGAGCGCGTCAGCGCCGGCCGTGAGGACCGGGGGCGCCCCCCGTGGGGCCGAGCGCTGGTCGGGCGGCGGGCACCGCCATAACTTGCGCCATTCCCCCACCAGAAATCGGTATTACCTGTGTTCGGGGCGCGCCTTTATCCGGGAACGAAATGTCTTTGGTCGGGTCGGCCATCTGAGCGCGTAACCGCACCAACTCCACGCGCTCGTCGACCGAAGCGATTCGCCACCACCGGGATCGGGGCAGCCACCAGCCTGGGCAGCGACATCCGCCAACGCTCATCACACTTCGATCAGCGCTGAGATCATCTCCCCCCGATGTCGCGCGCAGGCCGAAAGGCGATGGCATGCTAGATTTTACAATCGCAACGAGCCGCCATGGCTGGGTTGAAGCCGTAAGGTTTTCAGTGCACCCGCCGGTGGCCGGCGTCTGCTCGTAGTGAGTTGTGCCACTACAGCACTAATGCGGTAGGTGGGCATCGCGGCCAGGGCTTTGGTAACGCCGCGATGGTGAACCGCCGCGCGCGGCCGAGTGATGACGGGAGGGCGGGGGTCGATGCAGCCGGTCAACCCCACCGATGCCATCGCCGAAACCACCCGACCACTGCGCAACTGGCAGCGCCGGGCGCTGGTGAAATACCTAGGCGCTGCGCCCCGCGATTTCCTAGCAGTGGCGACCCCGGGATCCGGCAAGACGGCGTTTGCGCTGCGGATCGCGGCCGAACTGCTCAGTCACCGCACCGTCGAGCACATCACGGTGGTGGTGCCGACTGAACACCTCAAGGTCCAGTGGGCACAGGCCGCGGGGCGAAGCGGTCTTGCGTTAGACCCCAAGTTCAGCAACTCCAACCCGCAGACCTCGCCGGAGTACCACGGTGTTGTCGTCACCTACGCGCAGGTCGCCGCGCATCCCACCCTGCACCGGGTACGCACCGAGCAGCGCAAGACCATGGTCGTCTTCGACGAGATCCACCACGGCGGTGATGCCAAAACCTGGGGCGAGGCTATGCGGGAGGCTTTCAACGACGCCAGCCGCCGGCTGGCCCTGACCGGCACACCGTTTCGCAGCGACGACAGCCCCATCCCGTTCGTCAACTACGAGCCCGACCGCGACGGCGTATTGCGCTCGCGCGCCGACCACACCTACGGCTATGCCGAAGCCCTTGCCGACGGCGTGGTCCGCCCGGTGGTGTTTCTTGCCTACTCGGGGCAGGCGCGCTGGCGTGATAGCGCCGGCGAAGAGCATGAGGCCCGCCTGGGTGAGCCCTTGTCGGCCGAGCAGACGGCGCGGGCGTGGCGCACCGCGCTGGACCCCGCCGGCGAATGGATGCCGGCGGTGATCACCGCCGCCGATCAGCGGTTGCGTCAGCTGCGTACCCATGTGCCAGACGCGGGCGGCATGGTCATCGCCTCGGACCGCACGGCG
>NZ_VTZN01000699.1 GCF_008370645.1 Mycobacterium simiae | reverse complement strand
CACCGTTAACGGCAACGCATCCAGCACCATCAGGACCGCGGGCACCATGAACTTCGGCAGCCGTTGTCCCACAAACATTCGAACCCGCGCGACGATATCGGCCTGCACCGTTGCCGGCTGGAGCACTACGTAGCCCACGAGTTTGTCACCATGAGCGGTGACTACCGCCTGGGCGACGGCCGGATGGGCGGTCAGGGCCGCTTCGACT
>NZ_VTZN01000698.1 GCF_008370645.1 Mycobacterium simiae | reverse complement strand
GTTTGGTCTTGGTCGGCGAGTGTGGTGATGGCCCCGAGTAGGGGGTGGTCGGGTTGGTGGAGGCCGGCGGTGCTGACGTCGGGGGTGGGGGTGGGGGTGAGCCAGTAGCGGTGGTGTTGGAAGGGGTAGGTGGGCAGTGTGGTGGTGTGGGCGTGGGGCAGCAGCCGGTGCCAGGTGGGGTTGTGGCCGTGGGTGTGTAGCTGGGCCAG
>NZ_VTZN01000697.1 GCF_008370645.1 Mycobacterium simiae | reverse complement strand
TCGATACCGCAGTTGTTCAGCGCGCAAGCCACCCGCACCCCCAACACCATCGCCCTGGTCTATCAGGACCGCTCATGGACCTACCACCAACTCGACAACGCCGCCAACCAACTGGCCCACCAACTGGCCGCACACCACGTCGGCCCCGGCGACGTCGTCGCGCTGCTCTTGGAACGCTCCGCACACGCCATCATCGCCATCCTGGCAGTA
>NZ_VTZN01000696.1 GCF_008370645.1 Mycobacterium simiae | reverse complement strand
GGCCGGAGGTGTCGGCGGTGGCGGTGGCGAAGGCGGCACCGGCGGAGCGGGCGGAACGGGCGACTGGTCAGTGGCTAACGGTGTGGGTGGCACCGGCGGCAAGGGCGGTGATCCCGGTGCTGGCGGAGCTGGAGGGCAAGGCGGTAGCGGGAGTAGCACTGGCGCCACCGGGGCCGTTGGCGCCTCGCCTTTGAAAGGCGGCGACGGCGG
>NZ_VTZN01000695.1 GCF_008370645.1 Mycobacterium simiae | reverse complement strand
GAGCGTCAGCGGCAACGAGTCGAGCACCACCACCACCGCCGGCACCATGAATTCAGGCAGCCGCTGGCCGACGAACTGACGCACCTGAGCGGCGAGTTCGGCATTTCCGCCCGCCGCTGATTCGACCAGCACATATCCGACCAGCTGGTCACCATGGGGGGTGACCACCGCTTGAGCCACCAGCGGGTGCGCGGTCAGTGCGGTTTCGATC
>NZ_VTZN01000694.1 GCF_008370645.1 Mycobacterium simiae | reverse complement strand
GCAGTCGGTGCGCCCGCAGCGACACCCCAACCGATCGGTCCCAGCCGCCAAGGCTCCCAGCGCATCGGCGCGGCGCTGCTCGCGGGTGCGTGGATCATGCGCACAGACAGTGTCCGCCAGCGCGGTCAACCGCTTGTCTAGCGCGTGGGCATCCGGGGTCAGCAGGGAGCCGTCGATCACGCTGATGCCGTCTCGATCACCGCCGATCCAGA
>NZ_VTZN01000693.1 GCF_008370645.1 Mycobacterium simiae | reverse complement strand
CAACGCCTTGGAGGGCACATAACCGGGCTCCGGCGGGGCGTCACCAGGGTGAATCAGCGGTACCAGCTTGGCCGAATGGGCCAATTCGGCGACCAGTTCGGGCGTGATGAGCCCATCAGCGCTGACCATCGAGGCCGGCGCGACGGCCTCACTGGCCGGCTCGGCGATCACCTGAATCACCACCGGGCTTGGCGTGGGCCGCTTTCCCGCGGA
>NZ_VTZN01000692.1 GCF_008370645.1 Mycobacterium simiae | reverse complement strand
AACCGCCCCCAACGGCCCATCCCAAGAACGAGTAATCCGCGCCGCCCTAACCGCAGCAGGACTACACACCACCGACATCGACACCGTAGAAAGCCACGGCACCGGCACCACACTAGGCGACCCCATCGAAGCCCAAGCCATTATCGCCACCTACGGCCAAAACCGCGACACCCCAATCTGGTTAGGGTCAATCAAATCAAACATGGGCCACACC
>NZ_VTZN01000691.1 GCF_008370645.1 Mycobacterium simiae | reverse complement strand
GGCCGGGTGGACGTCTCGGAGCTGCGCGCACGGATCGGGCTGAGCTCATCGGCTCTGGCGCAGCGGATACCCGACGCGGAAGTGGTGCGCGATCTGGTTGTCTCGGCCGGCTATGCGGTGCTGGGCCGGTGGCGGGAGCGCTACGAAGACGTCGACTACCAGCGTGCGCTCGACATGCTCGAAAGCTTGGGCGCCGAACACCTGGCCGACCGCAG
>NZ_VTZN01000690.1 GCF_008370645.1 Mycobacterium simiae | reverse complement strand
ACCGACACCGCGGTCGGCGACCGGGTCAACGCGGCCCGGTTGCCCCACAGCTTGAGGGTGTCGTGCTCTTGTGCGTCGAGAAGGTCTACCGACGACAACCGTCGTTGCGGGTCGACGGTCATCGCGGTCAGCAGTTTCTGCATCCGGATGACGAGGGTTTGGACGGTGGTGCTGTCGAAGACGTCGGTGCGGTATTGCACGGTTCCGGCGATGCCAT
>NZ_VTZN01000069.1 GCF_008370645.1 Mycobacterium simiae | reverse complement strand
GTGGCACGGCGGCAAGGGTTCCGTCGTCGAGTTGTCCGAGAATCTGTCCGGACGGACCGATCGGCACCCGAACATCGCGCACGGCCGAGAAAGGCACCGTGGGCATCGTCGCGTGCAGGCTACGGTCTCCGGCCGGCAGCGCCGCATCGAGCATCTGACGCTGAATCCCTGTGGGGTGGCTCAATTTCGCTTCCGCCAGCGGCTTGTAGGCCTTGCCGTGGTGGACGTAACGGATGAGCACACCGACTTCGATCTCGGCGATGCCACCGGCGCCCGTCAGCCGTATCACGGTCACCGTTTCCTCGGTGCGCCACGACCACCAGCGGTCGAACTGGCCCTCTGCCAACAGTTCTGGGTTGCCTACGTAGGTGGTGATGAAGTTGGGCCCCGAACGGATGAAAGACCATTTCTCCTGGTTGTCTACCGGGCCCACCGGCGCCAACAGCACGTCCCCCATCTCGTCGAGGTCCTCCGCCGACAGCGCGTGTGCGCGGATCTGCTCCTGTTGCAGGCGCTGCACCACACGATGGGCTGCGGCCGCCAACGCCTTGGGCCCGGAACGCCGCGAAGGACCACGTTCGACGATGCGGTCGAGGTTGTCCAACGCGTTGAGCCGCAGCACAAGCCAGGTCCGGCGTTGGCCCACCAGGTGGCGGGGCCCCACGAACTGGGAGTACACGGTCCGATATGCGGTCCCGGGCGGAACGTGGCAACCCGCCTCGATGACGTCGATGTCGATATTGAGTCCGTACTGGCTCATCAGCGAGACCACCAGGGACAACGGCAGGACACTTCCGCTGTCAGTTCGCCCGCCCGCTTCGGTGGTCAACGCCAGGGTCGGACCGACTTCCACGGCGGCGACCAACGTGTGGCCGTCCCACCGCACGCCGGCGTTGCCGGAGATGACGTTGATGTCGGTCGCCGGGGTCAACGCCGGCGGCAAAGGCTTACCGCGCTGCCGCAGGAACGCCCAGATCACCGCGAACCACTCGACGAGCACCACCCGTCCACGGATCGGAATTGACAGCGCGACCGCAGCGACGAGCAGGATCACCACAGCAGCCCACACCGGCAGGGCCTTGGCCACGGTGAAGGCGATCGTCACCCACACGGCCACCCCGTACACCAGCGCCGAGGCCAGGGGAACCCGGGTCCAGCGTCTCCGAGGACGCGCCGTGGCCACCATCACTGCCTCCTTCGCCGAGTTCCGGTGGCCGACACGATGATGAACACCGCAGCCACCGCTGCCGCCAACACGCCGATCGTGATCGCCGCGGTCCACTTCGGCGCCGAATCCGGAGGCGGCGGCGGTTTGGGCAGCGACAGCTCAGCGGCCTGCACGGTCACTGCGGGAGCACCGTTGACGGCAATGTCGTAGGTCAGTGCCGCGACGGGATCGATCAGCCCGCGACCCACTACGTTGTCCACCCCACGAGCGGGCGCATGGGCGGTGGTGATGATGCGCGTCGCCACCTCGCGGGCCGTCATCTGGGGGAACCGGGACCGCAGAAGCGCCGCCACACCGGAGACGTAGGCCGCGGCAAACGACGTGCCCGCGATCGGCACCAGCCCGCCTTCCTCACCAGGGACCCCGTTGATCACGCCCTGGCCGCTCGAGGACAACGAGACGATTCCCGACCCGGGCGCAGCCACATCGACCCACGGGCCTGCCATCGAATTTTCGGCGCGCACACCCTCAGGTGAGACAAACCCCACCGAAAGCACCAAGTCGTCGAACCACGACGGAGTGGACACCACGGTGACGCCTGCCCAGTTTCGGGGGTCCTCGGGCCGGGCGGGGTCTGGGTCGTGGTTGCTTTTGCAGCTCTGGTTGCCCGCCCCGGAGTCGATGGAAGCGTTGACGTTGCCGGCCGCAGCCACGACCAGAGCGTCCTTGACTTCGACGGCGTACTTCAACGCCCCACCGAGCATGGCCTGATCGATCGGATTGGACACCTTCACGCACGACACCACCGACACGTTGATAACTCGGGCTCCCATGTTGGCGGCGTGCACGATCGCCCGCGCGAGGGTACGGATATCACCGGCGGTGCGAGAGTTGTTGGGGTCGTCGGGATTTGATGACTGGTTCTCCGGCATGTACGCCAGCGACGTCTGGCGGATGGCCAAGATCTGAGCATTGGGTGCTACGCCGATGAGCCCGTCGGTCGGCGACGGTGAGGCAGCGATGATCCCCGCGACAATCGTTCCGTGGCCCTCACAGTCGTCGAATCCGTTGCTGCCCGACGCCGGGTCGACGAAGTCGCCGCCGGCGATCATCCCCGGCAGCCGCGGCTGAGGACGTACACCGGTGTCGATCACGGCCACTATCACTCCGGCCCCGGTGGAGAACTTGTGCGCCTGTGCGATCTGCAACGCCGTCAACGGGGGCGGGGTCTTGGCCAGGTCCGAGGCGGGCAGCACACCCCCGACCACACACGCTCCGTTCTTGCGCATGGGCCCATCGGGGCCAGGCGGGCCGTCCGGCGGTGCGGCCGACACGTCGGGATTGGGCGGGGTGACCGCGCTGGCAGTCCCCAGCGGGGCCGCGGCCACCAGTGTCGTGACGAGCGCCAGGACGGCGGTGGTGCGAGCAGCGATGAGCACGGCGCGCCCTCTCATAGCAGGTTCCGGAAGAACGTGAACGCGCCAACGATCCAGAACGCCAGCATGGCCACCGCGAAGTTGGCGACGAACTCCACATGCTCGATGCGGCGCAGCGTAATTGGCGACATCTTCGTCCCTGGCAGCACCATGCCAGCCACAGCCGCCAAGAGCGACACCGCCGCCACGCCGCCGAGCACGCTGATCGCGGCGATCGTATTCGACGAGCCGACGATGACCGTCATCGTCAATCCGACCAGCAATACGAACGCCCCGAGGAAGAAGGTGACAGCCTGAACCCGATCGGGCAGTGACCGCCCGCGCAGGACCAGCACGAGAATCGACAGGATCGCCACGGCGACTTCGCCCCAGAAGTAATAGGTGCCCGGCTCGACGGCGACCACCGCGCCGGCCACGATGATCGCCGCCGCGCCGATGAACAGGCCCGTCAGGTACTTGTTGGAGACCCGCGATCGACCTTCGAGTTGGGTGTCCTCATCGTCGGAGAGCGCCACGGTGCGCACATCGTTACCGTCGTCGAACACCTCGACTACCATGGCGGCCTCGTCGAGCTCGTTGCGGTCGATGTCTTCACCGGGCACAGGCAGACTCGGCGGCTTAACACCGGCCAGCAGCAGGGAAAGCCCGGGCGCGACGGCCACGATGATCATGCCGGCGACAACGGCGACGGTACCGATCTGGCGCATGTCGAAACCGGTGAAGGTCCGCACCCCGGCGGCGACCGCCCCGGCCGCGGCCAGGGTCACCACCGTGGTGTGCACGCTGATCCCAACATTGGTCAGCCACAACACCATTACTGATACCGCCGCGGCAGCGAACGCGGCGGCAAGGACGTTGGCAGACGTCCAATGCCCCGGTGTGCCCTCGTAGGCGGGTACGGCCACCCACCCCAGCGAGAACGCCAATGGCACTGCAGCGATGCCCGCGGCGTAAGACACCGGTAGCACGGATCGGCGCGCGGCCACGATCGCGCCCGCGATGGCCAGCACAGTCAACGCACCGCTGGGCGGCACCCACCATAGGCTCGACGGAGTCGACCACCAGGCCGCGATGGTCAACGCTGCGATCAGCGCGGCGCCGCCGACGATGGCGATCAACCCGAGCGCCCGCGCGGTGTCGGCGGTGAAGGAGGCGAACTTGACCGCGTTGAATTCGGCCAGCGCGTCGCTGCCGTCCTCGATGATCGGCTTGAACACCTCAGTCGAGTGCACCTCGCGCAGCAGCAGCCGTGCCCCGTCGAGGATCCCGGCCTCAGCCAGGGTCAACGTGCGCGCAAACGGCATGCCGCCTTCGACGGCCAGGGTGTAGACCCCCGTGGTGCTGAAGTCGACGTTGAGTCCTTCATTGCGCAGCGTCTCAGCCAGGAATGGCACCAGCCCTTCCATGATGATCGACAGCGGCGCATGCGCAGCCAACGAGGTGTCGACGTTGTAGTTGCCGACATGGATCGCCACACGGATCTGCTCAGGGACCGCCGCAACTGCCGCACTGGTGCTCTGCGGCTGCCCGCCGGGCTCGGCGGGCAGCGAATCAACCGGCAATACGACCGACATAGGTTGGCTCCCTTCGCTTTTAGCTCGCCGCAGCGACTGGGGCCGGCGGTTGCGGCACAGAGAAGTCGTCGGCAAGCAACGCCGCGAGGTCCTCAAAGGCCTGCCGTGTTTTCTTCTTCAGCTTGTCCAGGTCGATGAACAAGCCTTCGTCGAGGTGCTTGTCGAAGGGGATGTGGTGCAGTTTGAGCTGCTGGCGAGCTAGCACCGTCATCAATGCCTGCATGTCCAGCCGGGTGTTGGCCGTGGTCTCGTTGACCACCAACACTGTGCGCGCCAGCAGTCCCTCATAGCCGTGGTTGCGCAACCAGTCGATGGCAAGTCCTGCCTTGATCGCACCGGGCCGTGAGGCTTCTACAAGCAGCACAAGGGCATTGGACTTGTCCAACACCTCGCGCACCACATGGGAATTCAGCGCCTTATCGCCGTCCCACAACAGCATGCTGTAGTAGTGCGAGGCGATCTCATAGACATCGCGGATGTCCTCGGGAACGAGCACCCGCTCGCCGTCAGGACGCCAGCCGTTGGCCAGGACGTGAAGATCGGTATCGGTGGTTGATAGGAACCTCTGAACCTGATCATGCTGGCGCAGATCGTCGGGCTCGGTGTCGAGCATCTCCATCATCGACAGATTCTGCTGGTGCACCGCGGTGCGCAGCGGCAGATCACCGGCATCTGGATCGGCGTCCACTGCGAGCACACCGTCGGCTCGGATCGATGCGAAGACTTGCCCCAACGTGGCGGTCACCGTCGTCTTACCGGCTCCGCCCTTGAGCGTGACCACGGCGATCGCATACATCGTGTCCTTGGGAGCCCGGATCCGCCGGTGGACCTCCCGGCGCCGCTTCTCCTTCTTGCCTGGCACGAGTTTGAAGCCGGTCTTGTTGGCCGCCCCTCGCCACCCGGTGTTGGCCACCGGCGCGCACTTCGCGGTGGCCGTGGAGATCAGCTCCTGGCGGATCCCGGCCGAGGCCGCCTGAATCGGCGCGCTGGGCCGCCGGTAGTGGTCGGACTCCGCTGCGCGTCCCACGGCCTGCTGGCGATCGGGGACGGCCTGCCAGCCCCGGTGATCGTGCTCGGTCACCGCGGGGATCTGTTGAGTCACTTCGGCGCGGCTGAACTGATCGCCCTGCGGGCGGCGCGGGGCCATGGCCGGGCCCGGCCGCTGTCCCTGGGGTGCCGTGGTGGGGGCTCCCCACTGCTGCGATGGCGCTCCCCACTGCTGCGGCCGCTGGGGTGCTTGGGTGGCATATTGCTCGGGCCGCTGCAGCACCGCGTTGCCGGCGCGTGGCGCGGCAGGCTGGCCCCAGGGCGGCGCCGACGGTGCGGCGCTGTCGGATCGGTAGCGTTGCTGCTCCTGGCCGGCTGCTGCTGGCGCTTCTGAGGACGCCGGGGCGGGATTGGCCGACCAATCGGCCGTGCCGGCAGGCGTGATCGTCGTCGGCGGCGGGCCCGGCAGATCCTCGGCAGCCGTCTCGGGTTCCGATGGTACGGACTGCGAGGGCTCTACGTAACTCTCCGGTTCCGACCAGTGCCGGCCGTTGCCCGTTTCGACATCTTCAGCCATTCGGCTCACCTCTCCCCGCAAAATTTGAACGGCGCAACCGGCCTGTCGTCCGATCGCTTGATCGCTCTCGCTCTGGGCTTGCCCCAAAGGCTGTTTTTCCAGCGCTCACCAGCACACTAGCGCACCAGAATGGTCAAACTCAGGGCCGAAGAGCACGCATTTTCCAGCACCGATGCACCGGCCATCAGCCCCTTAGCACCTGTGCAGCGAACCAATCTCGACTTGGGGTCAACTGCACGAGATCCGACATCGCCGCCCGGAACCGGGCGTAAGTGCCCGGCCCGAAAGTCACCCACAGGCGGGAACCCTGCCGTCCCACCGCAGAGAGCACCCGACCGTAGGAGGTGTCGGCCACGAAGACACCTGCCGCTGTGTCGACGGTTTGGATTCCGCGGTTCTCGCGCATCACGATCTCGCAGCGTTGCCCTGAATACGCCGACACCTCGTTGAGGATCTTGGCGGTCGTCATGTCGAGACCCAGTTCTCCGCGCAGCGCTCTGACCATGTCCCCCGGTGTGGACGCCGCCGAGAGTTCGGCGACCTGCTGCAGCGGCATTGTCACGGATTCGAACTCGGCCGGCGGCGGCGCGAGCACGTCGGCCGACTCACGCATCGCCGACCAGATCGGTGTGGACACCACGTCATCGAGTGAGTGCGTGGTCGACCATACGGCCTGGACGACCAGCTCGTCGTTGCGACGCAGCGCCATCACGTGGCTTTCTCCTTGGCGTGCCACGACCGCCCGCCGCATGCGGTCGCCCTGCATCCCCCGCAGGGTGACCTCGATGTCCGGTCGCTCCAGCACCCTCATCCAGGAGGCCAGCGTCGGGTCAACGACACCGTTGGTGTCTATCAGGCCTGCCTCGATGAGGACCGCAACGGTCAGGTCATCGACGCGGGCCTGGTCGTCGGGGTAGTAGACGTTGTTCATCAGTGCCAGCACCGGCGGCAGGCTGTCGATGCCCATCAGCCGGTTGATGAACAGCGCTGAGTCAACGCTCAAATGGGCGGCGGCCAGAATGTCTCTTGCCATAGCCCTCGATGCTACCTGTGCGAGCAGGGCAGTTTCGCTGCGCAGCAACCGTTTTCGGAACCGCCGTACCAGCGTGGTTACGCAGCAGGGCGCCTGGACCCATCCGCGATGGATCGAGGCGCCCTACCAGTAGGTAATTGGGATGAATCAGCCGGGGAAGAAGCCCATCATCTGCTTCTCGTTGGTCTGCATCCCCGCGGTTCCGTTGTGGTAGGCGTTCACACCACGCTGGGTGACCTCGATGGTGTCCTGGCAGACGTGCTCGAACTTGGTGAAGCTGTCGAGGAACGTGTTGGCGGTGTCACCGTGGAAGCTGCCCAGCAGCGTCTGCTTGTTCGCCCGCCCAGCGTCCAGGAGTCCCTGAGCGGTGGTGCCGCACTGCTGCAGCTGCGCAGCGATCGACTCCATCAGCGGGTAGTTGTAGTGAACTTCGTCAGCGGCCATGATGTGTTCTCTCCTTGAGGGTCAGTGGTTTTCGGCTCATCAGATGTGGGGTTGGCTCAGTGGAACGGGTTGACGACACCCGTGATGGCTTGAAAGTCGCCCGCAGCCGAGGCTTCCTGCGCGTCGGTGGCGCCGATACCGAAGTGCAGTGCCTCGCGGATCTGGTCGAGGACCTGGTTGTTGCTGACGGCGGTCTGCTGGACGTCGCTCAACCAGGTCTGGAACGCATCCGACATCTGGCCGCGGTTGGCGGCCAGGGCACTGTCGGCGACGATCAGCAGCTGCTTGTTGTTGGCCGTGGCGGAATCAACCAGCCCCTGGAAGCTGGCGGTCTGGGCTGCCTGGACTGCCATGTCCATGTTGAATGGCATGCCACTGCTCATGAGTGTCTCCGTTTCTCTGAAAGGGTGGTGGAAATGCCGCTCCTGGACTTACACGCCGGCGTGGCGTGCCGCGCTCCGAACAGCCTTGAGCGCAAGTGGGTGGGGAAGCCCGCCTCCATCAGCTGACCTCCTGCTTGTCGGTCTGCCTCTCTGCAACCAAGGCGCCGGCCGACACTGTCTCTTTCTCTTCGGGACTGCGCCCCCAGATCGCAATGAGTTTGGTGTCAGGACGTTTGACTGTCGCCGCTTTCGCTTCGTCGCGGCGGCGGGCACCGTGCAACGGCATTCCCGAACCGCCGGGACGCACAGCCGACGCGCCGCCGGGTGAGGCAGGCGCAGACGGGGGCGCCGAGCCCGACAGAGGGCCATCCCAGCCGCCGGGGAAGCGAAAACCTGTTGAGGCGCCGGACAATCCGGCCAGGCTCGGGACGCGAATGGCCGCGGATAATCCACCGCTGCCGGAGCTTCCGGCCAACCGGTCCAGCGTCGACGAGCTGGGCTGGGTGTCGAAGAATCCCGGACTGTCCAGACGGTGCTCGGGAGACACCTGATTCATCAGATTGCTGATCTGCGAACCGAACTGCTGACCGACCTGTTGACCGACCTGCTGGACTTGTTGTGCCACCTGTTGCGGCGCCTGCAGCGCAGTTTGCCCTAGCGAGGCGGCCTGCTGGGGAATCTGCTGCACCAACTGCTGACCCATCTGCTCAGCTGTCCGGTCGGTCGTTTCACGCTGGGCACTGTTCTCACGGAAGCGGGCCACCGCAGCCTGGGCTTCGGCCTTCTGGGCTCCGTCTTGGGCGCGCTGGGCCATCCAGGTCGCAGCAGAAGCGATTCCGCCGACCTTTCCCTTGAGCACGGACACAGTGTTCTGCGCCTTGATCGCTTGCATCTGAACACGGTCGGTGGCCGCCATGGCCGCGTTCAGCGCTTGGGTGATCACCGGCGGGAAGCTGGTGATACCGGTGATGGGGGGCAGTTTGGCGAAGGGATCGAACGTGGTGTTGGCCATCGTCTGCGCCAGGTAGTTGGCCTGCACGGACACGTCGCGGATCCACATCTCAAGGTACTGGCCCTCTTTGACACCGATGGGGATGGTGTTCATGCCCAAGAAGTTGGTGGCGTGCAGCACGGCGGTCGTCACGCGGTTTTCCACGATCTCGGCCATTTGGGCCATGGTGGTGTAGGCCTCGGTGAAGGCCGCGGCTTGCGCCGCAGTCCGCGCCGCCGAGGTGATGATCTGGGCCTGCAGCAGACGATTGGCGATGATGAACCTCACGACGACCCGCTGCATGGCCATCGCCGCCTCGCCCTGCCATGACGCCGACAGGTACCCCAGCAGCGCGGTCAGCCGGTCGATCGCGAGCTCGTAGGCGGCGGCCGCGGCGGTGAACTCCGCCGACGCCGCGGTCATGGGCGCCGCACCGGCACCCGACATCAGGCGCCCGGTGATCACCTCAGGAGGCCCGAACATCAGCGCCTCCCCCCTTCCGCGGAGCGCTACAGCGCCGCTGAACCGCCGACCGACGCTGTGTCGGTGCCGGCCCCCGCCGCTGCCCGCCCGCGATCATGATGGTGGTGGTGTCCCGGTTTACAGGAACTGCGACCCGTTGGCCGCGTCGACGATTTCGTAGCTGGCGTCGGCGACCCCGAGTGCCCCCGCGTAGCGCGCCAGCTCCAGGAACCCCAGCGCAGACGTACCGAGCAGATCCGCCGAATGCGCGCTGGTGTTCATGGTGGCCAGCGCAGAAGCCTCATCGGTGCCGGCAGGCGCAGGCGCCATGATGACCGGCGCTGCGCCGTCGATGACACCCGCAGTGGACGCCACGTTACTGACCACATCGGCGATGCTCGCCATCATGACAGCCGATTCAACGTTGGTGATCACCAGCAAACCTCATTCCCGAAACCTTCCCGCGCGGTAATGTTACCTGTGATGGTAAAACTTGTGACCCGTTTAGCGCCACCACCAGAGTGCGGTGTCGTAGTTTTTCCTGCTCCGGGCTCTGCAGATCGTCTCCTCATCAGTCCCCCAGGGAGTCGTCGTCGCTGTAACGGATACCCGACCAGGCACACTGGACCCGCCCATTGCGAGTGAAGCCGGTCTCGACGTAACGGGCCCGGCCGGGAATGCCGAAGTTCTCGAATTTCTGCTCCCCGATCTGCCCGTCGAACTTGTTGCCCGACAGCATCACCGTTGGCGCATCAGAGGTCAGCCGGCGCAGAAGCGGGTCGCGGTTCAGCGCCATGAACAGCTCTTCGGCCGCTCGGGCGATCACGAAGTGCAGACCACGGGCCAGTGACTCGTTCTCCAGCCAGGGCAGCGCCTTAAACACCGCCGGCTGATCCCCGCGGTTCCGGGTGTTGGCGAACAGATGGTAGTCGTCGATGATCACGAACACTTCCGGCCCCGTCCACCACGACCGCGCCGCTCGCGTATTGGCATCAATATTGGGCGCCACGTTACGGCTTTCCATGTCGTACTGCTGCCACACCCTGATCGCGGCCTCCATGAATTCGTCATCGTTGGTGACGTAGGCGAACAGATTGTTGTTGCTAATCTTGCCCAGGTGCCGCCGACGCGGGTCGACGAAGATGACCGCGGCCGCGTCGACGCCGCCGGGGAACCGGCGCGTGATGCTGTCGTACAACGCGCCGACAGCCTCGCTCTTGCCCGACTTCGCGTTGCCGGCGATCAGCAGGTGCGGCTCACGCCACATCTCGGCATAGGCCGGGGTGAGTCGTTCCTCCTGGATGCCGAAGGCCAACCGAAGCCGCCGGCGTGGATCCCACCGGCCCTTGTTGCGTTCAACGGACTTCTGATCGGCCTGAGCGACCATCACCGCGAGTTGGTCATAGGTCAGCGAGGTCGGCAAGGTGCGCAGCCGCTCGGCCGAGCTGGTGGCGAACTGTTCGGCGATCTGACCGACCAGCGCAGCCATGCCGCTATTGATCGAGGTCGGATCGCCGATGCCGTCGATGCGAGGCAGCGCGACGAGGCCATACAGTTTTGACCCTGTGGCCAGGACGTGCCCGGGGGCCTTGCGCCGGCTCTTAGCCAGGGCGTTGCTGATCCGCGAGAACTCCGTGTCGGAGTGAAGCTCGATGACGCTCTTCATGTGCGGTTCGATGCCCCGCATTTCCACCACGCGCGCCGTGGACAACACCAGGTGCACCCCGTAGTTGAGTGCACCCACGATCAGGGACTCGACCTCGCTGCCGCGGTATTGCAGCACCTGCCCCTCGGCCACGGCCGCGTCCCATCCGTCAATCATGATGTAGACGTCGCCGTAGGGGTCCTCCCGCAGCAGCGGATGGTCCGGGTTGGTGCGCAGCCGCCGGTAATCAGCCATCGTGCCGATCTTGTTTTCCCGGAATAGCCGCTCGCGGTTGCTGATCAGGGTCCGCACCTGCGAGAGCATGCGGTTGATGGCATCGGGCTCGGCCCGGCTGGCCACACCGCCCACGTGCGGCAGATCAGCCAGCGGGCCTAGCCCGCCGCCGGCGTAGTCCACCAGGTAGATCTGCACCTGCTCGGGAGTGTTGTGCAGCGCCAGAGAGCACGCCAGGGTCTTGATGACCGTCGACTTGCCGGACTGGGCGCCACCGATGATCAAGACGTTCTGGTCAGCGGTGTCGATGGTCCACAGCGGCTGGGCATGCTTGGCCGGATCATCGAACAACCCCATCGGCACCCTCAGCTTGGGCAGCGCGGTGTTGGCCGGAACCGCCCAATGCTTCAGCGCAGGCTCGGTCTGATCGAGGGTCTTGACCTCCAGCGGCGGCAGCCACATCCGGTACGGCGGCGGCACGTTAGCCGAGCGAAGACGATCGATGAGGGTGGTGAAGATGGTGGGAGCGTTCTCGAGTTCTTCGTCGGTGCGCTCAGGTTCGCTGACCACCTCGACCGAGTCCGCCGGGTCTTTCGGGAGTGGAGCCTCGATCGCTGTGAATGCCTGCGGCCCCACGAAACCTCCGTCGTCGGTGCGCATTCGGGCTCGCTCGACGATGACCTCCGAGGCCGGCGGGAAGTACGCGGCGCCGGTGAAGCCGGCGTAGAACTGCGTCAGCTCACCGGCGCGGTCACCGGCGCTGGACAGCAGGATGCCGTGCCCGGGGTTGCCCGGCAGCCGGTAGGCGGCATCGGAGCTGTCCAGCAGAGCCCGTGACTCCTGCGGGGTCTGGGTCTTCAAACCGATCTTGTAGCCGATGTTGGATTCCAGACCGCTGGTGCGTCCGGAGGTATCGAGGTTCTGCGAGGCGAACAGCAGATAGATCCCCAGGGAGCGTCCCACGCGGCCGATGCGCTTGAACAGGTCGCCGTATTCGGGGTATTGGGTGAGCAGCTCGGCGAACTCGTCGATGATGACGAACAGCGACGGCAGCGGCGGTAGGTCGACACCACGCTCGCGCAGCTGCTCGTAGTCGCGGATGTCCTTGACGTCGTAGCGGTTGCTCAGTTCGTCGGCGTTGCGCAGGATCTGGAATCTGCGCTCGATCTCACCGCCGACCATCTCGCTCATGCGGGTCACCAGGTGGGCTTCCTGTTCCATGTTGGTGATGACCGCGGAGACATGCGGAAGATCGCCCATTCCCAGGAACGTCGGGCCGCCCTTGAAGTCGACCAGCAGCATGTTGAGCATGTCCGGGGAGTGCGACACACAGCCGTTGAGCACCAGGTTGCGCAGGAACTCCGACTTGCCCGACCCGGTTGCTCCCAAAAGCTGCCCGTGGGGGCCGGTACCGCCTTCGGCGGCCTGCTTGAGGTCAAGATCGAGCCGGTCCCCGTTGGACAGGAACCCGATGGGGATCCGCAGACGCCGCTTGTCGCCGTATCGGGTGATCGCGCTCCAGGTGTCCATGGGCTCCAGCGCACCCGGGTCGCGGACCCGCATCAGCGTCGGCCAGTCACGGCCACGTTCGGACTGCTTGGCCTGACGCCCCAGACTCGTGAGCGAGGCGACTTCATACTTGGCCAGCTGGCGCGCCATCGTGCGTGCATCGGTCAGTGAAACCTGATCGGCCACAGCCACTTTCGTCGGATCGGCCAGCGGCTTGTCCGCTTCAGTGCGCCACACGGTGCGGTCTGCATCGCACCGCAGCACGATGCCCTCGCTGGATGTCAGTGCGTTGTCGGGCGGGTTGACCATCAGCCACGTCACCCCGGCCCGGGGTGCGATCACTGAGTCGATCAGCTTGTCGGTGACAGCCGAGTCGATGACCACCAGCACATGCCGATACTTGTCATTAGTGAACTCGACATGAGGGTCGAAGTTCATCATGAAGTCGATGATCTTGGCGGGATCGTCCTCGTCCTCACCGCCGACACTGGCCGTCAACGTCGACCAGTCCGAATACATCATCCGCGCGCTGCCGAGCCGGTCGAGCTTGAACGGGTGCTGGGTGTGAGGCAGCCACTTCATCCATGACCACTGCGGCCCGTCTGGATCGTCGGTGAGCACGATCATCGCCAGGTTGTCCGGGCCGTGGGTGACCGCAGCGTGCAGCAGCATCGCCCGCAGCATGCCCAGCGCCGCCTCCCTGTCCCCAGAGAACCCGATGATCGGGAACCGCGCCGTCGCCAACGCCAGCGGCATCGACGACACCGTGGAGTGGTGACGCAGGAACCGCACGGTCTGCACCCAGCCAACCGGCTCGAGAAACTCCCCCGGCGGAGCTTCGGGGGCGACGATGCGCGCGGCCAGTTCTACTTCACCGAGCCCGTAGCGCAGCGCGGTGTATCCGTCGTTGGTGGGCGTCACTTCCCACATGCGTTCTGTCCCAATGAGGCTGGACAGCACCGCCGGATCAAGAAACGCGTGCTGCAGCCCCTCATGCATGCTCAGACCGCGGTCGAAAACCTTCTCCCGCGTCACGCCCAGGCCGCGTGTCTGGGCTTTGCGGTCCGACAGCAGCTGCGCACGCGAAGTCCCACCACCGCCGCTTTGCCCGAACATCATGCTGCCCATGCCCATGAGCATGATCAGCGGGAACATAATGAACATCGGGTTGAACCGCCCCGAGCGCAGCATCAGCGCGACCATGCCGGCCAGCACCACCAGCATCATCAGCGGCACGCCGACCGTGCGCATCTTCGATGCCGGTTCGCCCTCTTCGATCTCCTTGGGCGCCGGCACCGCAATCTCATCGCGCGAGATCCGCGGCGGGGCAACCGGTATGGCCGGTCGATTGAAGCTGGTACGCACTACTTCACTTCCTTTTTGTCCAGACGCGCGACGGTGGGGTTGGGCGGCACGCCGTCGTGACGGATGAGCGCATCCTTCTGTGACAGCGTGGGGCCCGGCGCGAACAACGACACCACCACCCACGGCGCCGGCACCGGGTAGTGCAGCTTGAGCGCGGTCAAGGTGACCTCACCAGCTTCCTTATCGGAGGTGTCAAGCCCGAACCGCACACCGGTATCAGCGATCCAGAAGTACGACTCGCGTAGCCGTGAATCCGTTGCTGCACTGGTGACTTGAACGAACCGCCCGGTCGTCGAGGGCATGTAGACCTGATCGGCGGTCATCCCCTTCGACGTCGCCGCCGACACCATCGGCACCAGCGCCTTGACCTGCTGGGGAGTCAGCGGCAAGGTCCGCCCGGTAAGCACCTCGGTGCGCGAGGTGGGCTCGTCACCGTAATGCGACCAGGACCAGCACGTCACCGGCTCGTTGTCGGCGGCAACGAGGTGCACTGCGTCCTTGGGGTAGAACGACACCGCCAGCTGGGTGGACTTCGGAAAGCCCGCCAACTCGTCGGGCCCGACCTCCACGGGTTGGGTACTGACCTGCGGGTTGGCCGCCCTGATCATCGTCGCCGCGGTCAAGCTGACCTCCTGCACCCCATCGAGCAGTGTGGCGTAGTAGGTCTTCTGGCCCGCCAGATCCCGCACCGCCAGGATGGTGCCCACCGTCAACGGCTTGTTCAGCGCGAACGCGGGCCGCTCCCCGACTCCGGTGATCGCCGGGACGACCAGCGGCGGCTCGGCCGGGATCGCATTAAACAGCCCCTGGGAGATCGGTAGAACCAGATCGTTGGCCTTCATTCCGAGGGCGTCGGCGACGATGGGGTCGGTGATCTCCAGCGTCGAGCGGACTACGACGCCGTCGGGCCGCGCATAGATCAGCCAGGTTCGGTTGTCATAGCCCACCAGGCGCGCCTGGTTGCCGGCCATCGTGGCGGTGTCGGCCCTCTTGCTCAGGGCACCACCGATGGCGGTGGTCGTGACCGGGGACCGTGCCGTGGTGGGCAACCCAGATACGGGATCCAGCGGCACCGCCGCTCCGGTCATCGTCGAATCGCAGACCGTCCAGATCGACCACGGGTCCGCCGCGTTACGAATATCGTTGGGCGCACCGGGAATTCCGACCAGCGATCCCCGCGGATACTTGTTGATCTCCGCTGAACTGGCCTTGACCGGATTGTCGGGCTGACCGACGATCAACCGCGCCGAGGTCAGGTTGGCCACCGGGTCCAGCCGATCCCCGACCCGAATGTAGAGAGCACCGGAGTCCTTGTCGGCCACGATCTTGGCGTCTTTGACCTTTCCGGCCGGGGAGAACAAACCCCACACCACCGCTCCAACGCACACCACGACACCCAGAGCGACACCCAGCACCAGCGGCGAGGCCTGCGCGCGCTGAGGATCGTCAATCATGCGGGTGTCCCGGCGCACCAGCGCGTGCTGCAGTCGCCGGTACAGGAATCGCCACCCGCTGACCTGGTATTTGGCCGTGAGCCGGAAGCCGCGGCGGCGACGCTGCTCGGGACCCTCCAGTTCAGCCACAGCTGTTCTCCCGACTACTCATCAAACCGAACTCCCTGCACCGAACACGCTTCACGGAACGCCCGCTCCACATCGCTGGCCTCGATCGTGACCAGCACTTCCTTCACCGACAAGTCGACCGACGGGCTCGACGACAGCCGGTAATCCCTGATCTCCGTGGCCTTCTCGGTCACGTTGCGCACGAATCGGGCATTGCCACCCTTGTCGATGCCAGACACCACGCGCGCATTGCCAGCGGAGTCAACGTCATCGACTTTCATCGCTGCCAGCTTCTGCAGGTTGCACAGCAAGAGATCCTGCGCCTCAGCCGAATACAGCGCAGACTCGGCGCTGGCCATGAGATCAGCAATCTTCACCAGGTCCTCAGGCGTATACGACTCGAAATGGATCCGCGCAGTAAAACGCGACGCCAGACCCTCGTTCATCGTGAGGAACCGATTGACATCGGCCTCGTAGCCGGCGATCACAACAACCAGCTTCTTGTTCGGATCCTCGGTCTTACGCTCGTTCTCCAAGCGCGCCAACAGCGTGTCGACCGCTTCCTGCCCGTAGGCGTCGCCACCTGAGTAACCCATCTGATACAGCGAATACACCTCGTCCAGGAAAAGCAGACCCCCCAAAGCCTTGTCGATGACGGCGTTGGTCTTCGGCGCCGTTTTGCCGAGATACTCGTCCACCAGCTGGGGCCGGGACGCCTCCACCACCTCGGGCCGCGCGATCACGCCGAGCCCGAACAGCAGCAGCGAGAGGATGCGCGCCATCGTGGTCTTGCCCGTACCCGGAGGGCCCACGAAGATATAGGCCGCTCCGACCTCTTTTTTCGCGATGCCCACCTCGGCGCGCTTCTGGTCCATCAACGCCTTAGCTTCCAGCCGGCGGATCTGTTCTTTGACCCCGTTCATACCTATCTGCTTGTCCAGCAACGCCATCGCTTCGGCCCGCACACTGTCCCGGCGTTTCTCGCGGGCCTCGCTCTCCAGCAACGCCGCCGAGCTGCCCGACTCGGGATCCCAGATATCCGACCGGGTCGCCAGCGACGCCGCAGTGACCATCTCGACGGTCTTTTCAGGATCGTCGATCGCCTCCTGCACCTCGGGCAGATTCATCCAGGCCTGCAGCTCCTTGAACGCCTGCATGGCCTCGTCGCGCTGTCCCTGGGCGCGCATCGCATACCCGCGGCCGAGGCGCAACCTGGCGTGCACCTCGTTGGGCAACCCCCCTGTGCCCAGACCACTTTCGGCGTAGCGCTGCGCTTCTGCAGCGTTACCAGTGCCGATCAGCGCCCACACCTTCCACACCAGCATGCCGGCGTTTAGCAGCTTCACGAAGTCGGGGTTGTCCTGCGAGCGCCACTGCTGGGTGCCCTCGAAACTGAGCACGTCGGGCCAGCGCCGCGCCAGGCCGAGCAACCCCAGCCGCACGTAGTCGAGCAGATCCAGATCCAGGGTCGACACGTTGGGCTGGCGGGCCTCTCGGGTGATGACTTCTTCAGCCTTGGCTAGCTGCGGCGGCTCCGCTTCGGCCAGCCCAGCGGCGTAGGCGATCGCCACGTGCAGGCGCGTGTGGGTCGGCATACCGAGCGCGAACGCGCCCAGCGTCATCGACGTGACGACATTCAGGTCGGAGACGGTCATCCGGGCCGTTCTGAGCGCCGCACCCAGATTAGACACCGACCGGTAGGCGCCGGCGGTCACCGCGAGCGATGTCTCCCTGGTGGCCAACCTGCCCAGCCAGGCGTCGCACATCGTGGGGTCGGCCTCGACGGCTTGGCGAAACGCCTCCCGCGCTTCATCGGTCTGACTGTTGCGCAGGTATCTCAACCCCAACACGAAAATGTCGAGCGGTTTCAGTCCGACACCTGCCGTCATCGCGCACCAAGCCCTCTCACAGCAACGGAAAACGTGCACGCCAGAAGGGCGCAGCTATGCGACGATCCTAGCCGGGCTAGAGGGGGTCAACCGGTGCCGACCATTGACGAAAATGCGGCCCCCGGCAACGCCGGTGTAGTGACTGACCTTGGCCTGCCGTGCGCAGGATTCCATCAGCGGGCAGCCCTTACACAGCATCTCCGCTTCAGCGCAGGCGATCCGGCATTGGGACTTGTTGCCCCCGGCAGCAAAGACGGCCTCGGCCCGCTCCTCCCACTGCGCGATAACGGCGATGTTGGTTCGGCAGTTGGGCACGTTGGCAGCCCCGGGCTTGGCGGCGGGCCGGGCAGCGCCACGACCACGGCTACCCGCCAGGGCCTGGGCCAGTCGAGCTGCGGCCCCGGCATGCACCGCCGGAACCGCTGTACGGGGCGCGATGGCCGGACGGGTCGCGAGCCCGTCGTTCATCTGGGCCGCCCGCGCCGCCACAGCAGGCTGGGCAAGCCGATGCTGTTGCGCCCGTTCGGACGTGGCCTTCTCGATGAGCACGGTGGCATCCGCCCCGTTGGGCCCGGTGCCCGGCATCGCGGCATCGCCGAGGACCGCAGGATCGATGTCCATCGCGGCCATGAACGGCGCCAGCATGCTCGGTGGCGCCGCCAAGACCGCCCGAGCGGTCGCGACCAGCCCGATGCTGTTCAGATGGTCAACGACCTTGCGCCGCGCCAAGCGACTCTGCCGACGGTTGCCGTTGGCACGTGCCGCGGCGGGATAGCTATTGCAGCTGGGGCAGCGGCGACGCTGCCCATTCTTGAGGGATCGGCACATCAGAAGGCCCCCGCAATCGGTCGGGCCGGGATACGACAAAACATGGCTCCCCTTCAGCGAAGGTGTCTTTGGCACGACCAGAATAACCCATATTCGGAAACTTCACCACCACTGGTAAGTTTTGATCTGCCACCAGCTGCCGCCCAGCACGCATACAAGGCCCGTCAAAATGTCCCTACACTGTTGTTTCACCCTCTCCGCCAGCCATGAAATCAATGGCGGAAAGTGCAATCTATGCTCCGCGCTGCGCACCCACCGCAACAGCTTCCTTCCCGCCTTCAACGGGCGGAACCGAACACTGCCGCCGATTCACTACAACGCTCTCGACGACGGACGGCATGTGGCGAAATGCATGAGTGTGGCGCGTCGATATCAAACACGCGAGGTGCTAACCCCACGCCTTCTGAACAGGCGACGAAACGTCCCTCGACCGCCCGTCTCCTTATTCGTCGGCCGCGCGCACCGGTTCCCCGTTGCTCAAGTCGTAGGCCGTTGACCTGATCGTCACGATGTCGAGTTCGTCGAGATCGGCCAGTCTCCCAATGGAATCGGCGATCGCCTCCGGGCTCATCCCCTCATCCAGCCGCTGTCGGATCTCATCAATCTGCGCCCTGGTCAACACCATCTCAGTCCCTTTCCCCGCACACCTAGCGCCGCCAGCACCCCGCCGAGGGACATGCCATTTCCCCTGCGCACCGACATCGCCCGGAACGCGTCCGCCATCATCAGCTTGCCTTCTTCCAACCACCGGCACCAGAGTCCTCCGCCTCAGCCACCAGGTCCTCACCGACCAGATACACCGTCGGCTTACCGTCGATGCCGTTGTGATCGACGTGCACACACCGCAAGTGCGAGCCCATCGGCAAAATCACCTCGTCCTCACCAGAGAACTTCGAAATGCTCTTCACCGGCAAGCCTTCCCGAGTCCGCACGACCATGTAGTACGGCGGATACCCGGCGAACGCCGAGGCCGTCGACTGCTTGGTGGTCGTGCTGGTCACCTTCCCCACCTCCATCCGCGCGCCCACCGTAAACACCGCATCGATGTACTCCGCCGGCGTCCCCTTCCACCCACTGGGAACCTTGGTGCCGCGAACCACCGTCATCGGTGTCATGTTCGGGTTGTGCTCACGGAACTTGTCAAACGCCGACTCGATACCCGAAACCACGGTCTTGATCGAACCCGACGCCGTGGCACCGTCACGCCCGCAGATGGCCGCGTTGATCGCGGTGTAACTGCCACCGGTGTAGGTCGTCAACGCCGAGCGTTCCTTGCCGTCGAGCGCCTTGTTCACGAACGCCGCATTCGACACCGTCAATTCACTGATGTTCGATGTCTTGACCCCCGACCCTGTTGTGGAAAACCCCCACGCCTTGAGGTTGCCCGCACACTGCGCGATCACCGCATAGTCATCCGCGGTCTCCTTGCCCCACGCCCGTATGCCACTGCGCCACAACGACTTGTGCTTCTCCGCGCCGAGGCTGTCCGGCGGGATCTTGTGATCGAAGTGTGGTATGACACCACCCCCACGCGTCGGCGTACCCAGCGCGCGACGATGCGCGGCCACATAGGCCTCCTCGGCCGCCGCGGCCCCCTTACCTGCGGCCAGCGCCTCGGCGCGCGCCGCCTCGCCGGCGGCCACCGCCGCCTTGTCGCGCATCAGCTTCTTGTGCCGTTTGGTCGCGTCGTAGATGTCCGCGCGCACAGGTCCGGCACCCACGGAGTCGATGAGCTTGTCGCGCGCTTCACCCATCCTGTCGTCGAGGAAGCTCTGATGCTGCTCGCTGTTCCAGTGATGCTCAGCGGCTTGACCTGCCAGCTGCATCATCACCTGAGACTTGATGTGATGGACCTGCACCTCGATGTCGCTGGCTCCCTCGTGCAGTGCCGGCAGCTCGGCGAGCAATGGGATGCGGCCGGCCTTGTTCAACGCCGCAGACTTGCCGCCGGCTGCGGCAACGCCGTGATAGACGCCGTCGCGCTTCTGCAGGATCAGGAAGTCTCCGGACCCGCGGCGATGGATCGCCGTCCCGCCGTCGAGCAGGCGACCCTCTACCTCCACCGCTCCCGAACCGGTCTCCATCAAGAACGTCGCCGGGGTATAGATCGAGGTATCGCGCACCGCACCGGGGATCAGTTCCGGTTGCGGTCCCGCATCCAGCGCCCCGGCGGCCTCGGCGGCTACCGCCCGGTTGAGCGACCGCGCCAGCGCCTCGACCTCGTCGGCGCTGAGATTGGCGCAGTACTCGTCGCGCTCCTCGTCCGGCAGCGTCGTCGCCACGCCGTACTTTGCGGCAGCTATGTCGTCAGCCGCCGTCGCGACCGCGAGCTTGGCCTGCTCGTGGGTCGCCTTCGCTGCGTCGATCGCCTCCCCGGCTTCGACGAGCTCCGCGAGCTGCTCGGCGGTGAGCGCGTCCCCGTCGCCTGAGCCCATCTCCTTGACCAACTTGCGCCGACGCGCCTGCGCCCGTGCCACCGCCTTACGCGCGTTGTCGGCGGCTTTCTCCGCAGCGGCCAGCGTCTCCTGCGCAGCCTCCAATGCCTGTTGTTCCGGCGAGACCTGCGGCCCGGCCAGTGCGGCCTGTTCAGCCTTCGCCGCAGCGACGAGCAGACCCGCAGACGGCGGGTTGGAGTGATTGCTGGGCATCGGGGTGTCCCCGAGCACCGACTCATCAATACCCATCGCCTTCATGAACTCCGGCAGGACGCTGGGCGGCGCGGCCAGGATGGCCTTAGCCGTCGCGACGAGGCCTTGTTCGGTGAGGTGATCGACGACCTTCTTGCGGGCCATACGCCCCAGTCGGCGATTTGCGTTGGCCTTGGCCGCAGCACCGTAGCTCCCGCAGCCAGGGCAACGCCGCCCACCATGCTTCGTCGATCGACACACTGGCGGGCCTCCTTCAGGGTCTTTGGCAGCTACACCCCGGAAGTACCGGTCCGCGGCGGCCTTTCCGTCGCCGCGGACCGCAATTCGATGCGACACGGCCCTGCGAGCAGCCCGGATGCCATGTCCCCAGCGATCAACAGCCCGTCAGCAGCCATCAATTTCAGGATGTCCGCCGGAATTCCGCAGATTCGCTTCAGTCGATCTCGGTGATAGATTGCTGCGACTTGATGTTGAGTCCCACCGCGCGATAGTCGCGCTTCCGGTCTGGCATGTTCCACCAGCGGGCGAACGCCAGCCGCAGTGCGAGGTCGGCTGAGGGCCCGATGCCGCGTAGCTTGGCGAGCAGTGCGTCCTGGTCGATGTCGTGTTTGGCCCCATAGCTTGAGATCCCGTCGCCGGCCAGATGAAATGCGTCGCTGACCTCTGCGTACACAATCGGCCCAAGAATGGGGCCTAGTGCGATCACGCTGCCGTTGAGGACGTCGGCGAGACAGTCGGCCTCATGTTCTGTGAGCTGGATGCGGCGTAATTCGCTGCGCCCGAGGTCGTGCATCGCAGCAAGGAGTGCCCCTGTTGCTGCCGCCGGGGCTTGGTAGGTGAGTGCGGCGACTTCTTCGATCCAGCTCAGCACCTCCTCCGAGGGCGGCGTGACAGATAGGCGCGGCAGCTTGGTTGCCATCAGAGCTCGCCTTCATCGCGATCATCGGTGATGAGTATCTCCGATTCGGCCAGCGCGCACCCGGTGTCTGCGTCCTTGGCTTCCAGCAACCACTCACCGCCGGTACAGATGTCGCCCACGTAGTCGCGCAGAAGCGAGGTCAGCTCGTCGCGCGGGGGCAGCTCGTGGCGCCTCAGCGGCCCGAATTCGTAGTCGGCTGCCTCCCAACCGCGCCAGCTGCCGTCCTCTTGGCGATGGCTTATCTCTAGGATCACCAGTGGGGGTTGGCCGCGCAGCGCACGGATGGATTGCATGAGCCCGGCGTCATCTGCAACTGCGGCCGCGTCGTACAGCCCTTTTAGCTCGGTGTCGCTGAGATCCCGTAGATCCGCGATCCCGTCCGCGCTGTCGTAGGTCATCTGCCAACGGCGAACAGCCGTCTGGTATCGGTCGCCGTCGATGTGGCAGTCTATCCACGCCCCGGCTGGGCCATACGAAGTGATGGGCATGTCGAGCAAATCGGGGTGAAATCCCAGGAGGTCAGGGTAGGCCGCGATCAGCTCTGCGGCTATCCCATCGGCGTCCCACTCGGTGATCTCGTCGTAGGGCAGGGTGTCGCGCACGTACCGGTCGACATCTTGGCGACTAATGTGCATCTCTGATATGACCATACCCCCTAGTGTAGCATTAGTGTTGCACCAGTGCTTCACTAGTGTCCTTACATCAGTTAGGGACCGGCACAAACCGCACGCCGTCGGGGCCGAACGATTCTTGCGCTGGGATAATTCGTTCTCACGAGTCGCGGCCCCGCAATACGGACAGCGCCACCACTTGATGCAGTGCCACCACCGAACGCGACCGCCAAGACCCCCAGAAACGCCAGCCGTAGCGGCGTGAACTGTCGGGTCGGTACACACCACACCCGCCAGCATCCGGGGCATCGGTGAGGCTTATCTTCGTCGAACCGCTTCATGTTTCTCCTAGCCGATAACGATGCGCTGGTTAATGATTCGGGCCTATGTCGGACACCTGTGGTCGCCGTCCCACTTCGCCGTCTCCTGCGGCGGCGCTACGCTGGATAAGTCTCACTTTCTTTTCATGCCAGGCGCGCAGAACTCCGCCCTCCTTGGCGTACACCTCGGCCAGGCACTCGTGGACGTGGTAGCACCCCGACAGATGCGGATCGGCGAGATAGGTGCGGTCATAGTCCCAGCGCACAGCGTCTGGGGCCTGGCGGCGAGTGACCTCGCCGAGATACCAAGCGGCACCTTCGAAAAAGTCGGCGTTGACTTTATCTTCGAGCAACTCCTCCGGCCCGGAGGCCACTTGCCGGATCAGCACCTCCAACGCGTCAAGGCTATCGACGCTGAAATCCCACTCCTGTCCAGATCCGAATTGCGCTATCCACCGCAGGAATTCGTCCTGGCGTTCAGCAAGCCAGCACTCCAGGACTTCCCGATCGGAGCGTCTGCGGCCCGCTCGCCGCTTGACTGCTTCGCGGCGTCTCTGGGACTTCTCGATGCGGTGGCGGATCGCCGTGGTCGCCCAAAGTTCATACATATGACGAAGGTGGTCTGGCGAGGCCTCCGGTTTCCCCGTATATCCCCACGGTCGCAGGACCCTGTCGAGTTCCTGCACGAGATACACCGCGCTGGGGTAGGAAACCTCGTAGGCCTCGTAGAGATCGTTGATCGCGATAGTCAGCCCGTGCCGACCTTCACCAGTGCGCTCAGCGTTACTTGCGGTGAAGGACCATCGCGACGGTATCGCCCGATGCAGGGTTTCGCCGAAATACCACACCGCGCCGTCGATGAAATCGTCGCCACACTCGGCGTCGAGGAAAAAGGTACCGGGAGCGCAATGCTCGAGTATCACCTGGGCAAGACCTTCAAGGGAGCCGGCCGAAAAGTCCCATTGGCGGCCGACACCATAAGCAGCCACCCAATCGGCGAACTGGGCCTGCTTCAGGTCGGCCCAGTGCTTGACGGTATAGGCGCGTTGGCGAATTGAGTCCAGGCCAGGGGTGAGTTCGCGACCGAGCACGTAGCCGGGTCCACGCCGCCGGCAGTCCTCCGCCTCGGCGATCCAGGCGCAATGGATCCGGGTGAACGTTTGCCCATCTCGGCGTGCAAGTGCATAGTCAATCAGGTGAGCGGGCGACACCCTGCCGATACTGCGCCGCACGACCGGGAACCCGTTGGTCAGGTGCTCGGGATGCACATCCCAAATCCACTTGCCGCCACCTACACGCAGCAGACACTCACCCACGTAAGCGGTTATGGCGTCGCGGATCAGCGGGTCCTGGCAGACCGAGTCGTTGACGACGAATCCTTCCAGGGTGTGCAGCGAGGCCGTCGAATAGTCCAATACGACATCGGGTTGTCGTGCCGTTAGCAACGCGAGCAGACCAGCGATGCTGTAAATCCACTGATCACGCTGAGACCACCACCGATTCGCCGCCTCATCCCAGCGCCACGACCCGGTCTCACTGGAGTGGATCCACGCCGGCCATGGCTTATCCCACAGCGGCGCAACGTAATAGGTGTAGGAAGAGCGCAACCACATTGGATCACCGGCACGGGCCACGGCGCGTAGATCTCCACGCGGATTTTTCCACCACCTGTGCGTCTTAGCAACCGGCTCTACGACATAGTCGCCGGCGTCATAGCCATAGTCGCATCGTGCCCAACGGCGTTTCTTCGGATCTCGGCGGCGCACGATCTCTCCCAGATACCAGGCCGCAGCACCGCTGAATCCGGCATTAGCTGGGTCGTCGATGGCCTGCGGAGTCGAGAATCCGCCGAAGACGATGTATGTCATACGATCTAGCGAGTCGAGGCCAAAGTCCCACAGATCGGCAACCCCCCCACCGTAACAAGTAACCCACTGCGGAAACGCGGCCTGTTGACGCTGCGCCCACGCCTGACCATCCTCGATAGGATCGTCCATGATCGGCGAGTCAAGTGATCGGCCACCTTCAGACACAGCGCAGCCACAGGGTCGCGCGCGGCTGGGTCCGCGGCAAAGCGGACGCA
>NZ_VTZN01000689.1 GCF_008370645.1 Mycobacterium simiae | reverse complement strand
GTGCTCAAAAGCGGCGCCGCCTACCTACCCATCGACCCCAACCACCCCGACACCCGGATCGCGTTCATGATGAGCGACGCCGCGCCGGTGGCGGCATTAACCACCATCGAACTGGCCGCCCGGTTGGACGGGTATGACCTACCCGTCATCGACGTCGACGACCCCGTCATCGACACCAGCTACCCCGCCCACCCGCTGCCGCACCCATGCCCGGAAA
>NZ_VTZN01000688.1 GCF_008370645.1 Mycobacterium simiae | reverse complement strand
TTGACCTGTTGATGCCGGTGGAGCGGATTTTGACACCGGTGACATCATTGATGCGCCGGCTGAGGGGGACGAGGAGGCCGAGGATGCGACCGCCGCGCCCGAGACAGGGCCTATCGGACCTGATGGTGCAACAGGCGGGGCAACCACTGAGGGACGCAAGTCGGAGCCGTATGCCGGTAGCGATCCAATGGATGGTCCGGCAGTTACCGGCGCGGCCGG
>NZ_VTZN01000687.1 GCF_008370645.1 Mycobacterium simiae | reverse complement strand
CGCGGGCAGCCGGCCGCCCAACTCTTCGTCGCTGGCTTGTTCGGCGAGCTGATTGATCAGCGCGTGTTCGATGGTGGGCAGCTGGCGGCGCGCGGTTTCGCAGCGCTGCAGCAGGGCCAGGCGCTCGGGGGTCGTCAACGCATCAAAGGACAACTCCTGCAGCTGCGTCATTGTCGCTGCCAGCGCGTCAAACACCGCGACGACCTCTTCACGACTACT
>NZ_VTZN01000686.1 GCF_008370645.1 Mycobacterium simiae | reverse complement strand
GGTAGAGCCCGGCGCCCATGGTGGGGTATTGGGCGCCTTGGCCGGGCAGGACGAACACGACCTTGGCGCCGGGGTGGGCCAGGTGATGCTGGTGCAGGTGGGGGTGGGGGCGGCCGGTGCGTAGCGCATCCAACCCGGCCAATAGTTGGTCGCGCCTATCCGGGGCGGCTGCCGGTGTGGTGATAGCTGCGCGGTAGGGGTGGTGGGTGCGGGTGCTGC
>NZ_VTZN01000685.1 GCF_008370645.1 Mycobacterium simiae | reverse complement strand
GACCGCCCCCAGCGGCCCCGCACAGGAGCAGGTGATTCGGCTGGCGTTGGCGGCTGCAGATTTGAGCGTGGTCGATGTGGATGCCGTGGAGGCTCATGGCACCGGCACCAAGCGAGGCGATCGCATTGAGGCACAGGCGATCTTAGCCACCTACGGCCAAGGCCGTGATGCGGATCGGCCCTTGTGGTTGGGGTCTCTCAAGTCGAATATGGGCCATCCG
>NZ_VTZN01000684.1 GCF_008370645.1 Mycobacterium simiae | reverse complement strand
TGGTAGAGCCCGACACCCATAGTCGGGTATTGAGCACCCTGTCCGGGCAAAACGAACACCAGTTTGCCGCCAGGCTGGGCCAGGTGGTGCTGGTTGACACAGGGGTGGGGGTGGTTGTTGCGGAGCGCATCCAGCCCGGCCAGCACCTCTGCCCGGACGTCGCTGGCGGTGGCCGGGGTGGTCAGGGCCGCCCGGTGCCGGTGGTGGGTGCGGGTGGTGG
>NZ_VTZN01000683.1 GCF_008370645.1 Mycobacterium simiae | reverse complement strand
GGTGGGGGGTTTTCCGGTCGATCGGGGCTGGGATTTGGCGGGTTTGTTTGATCCGGATCCGGATGCGGTGGGTAAGACCTACACCCGCGCTGGAGGGTTTTTGTCCGAGGTGGCGGGGTTTGATGCGGAGTTTTTCGGGATTTCTGGGCGGGAGGCTCAGACGATGGATCCCCAGCAGCGGGTGTTGTTGGAGGTGTGTTGGGAGGCGTTGGAGACCGCC
>NZ_VTZN01000682.1 GCF_008370645.1 Mycobacterium simiae | reverse complement strand
CCCCCGGCGCCTCGTCGCGGGGCAGCCGCGCGGCCAGGATCCCGGCCAGCTCGGCCATCCGCTGCTTGACCGTCCCCGCGGTGGAGGCGAACCGGTGCACGTAGGCCGCGTCCAGCACCCCGCGCAGCCCGCGGCGCGGATCGATCAGCCACACCTGCGCGGCTTGGCGGCCCCCGGCTGCGCCGGCGGCCTCGGCGTCCTCGGGCAGCTCGGCGCCGGGGG
>NZ_VTZN01000681.1 GCF_008370645.1 Mycobacterium simiae | reverse complement strand
TGGTGTCGCGGCGCGGCCTGGCTGCCCCCGGCGCCGCCGAGCTGGCGCACCGGTTGACCCAGCTGGGCGCTGAGGTCAGCATCACCGCCTGCGACACCAGCAGTGCGGCGGAGCTGGCCGCGGTGTTGGAGTCCATCCCCGACCAGCACCGGTTGACCGCGGTCATCCACGCCGCCGGGATCGTCGATGACGCCGTGGTCAGCGAGCTGACCGAAAGCCAACTG
>NZ_VTZN01000680.1 GCF_008370645.1 Mycobacterium simiae | reverse complement strand
TGGTGTCGCGGCGCGGCCCGGATGCTCCCGGCGCCGACGAGCTTGGGCAGCGGTTGACCGAGCTGGGCGCCGAGGTCACCATTGCGGCCTGCGACACCAGCAGCCGAGCAGAGCTGGCGGCGCTACTGGAGTCGATTCCTGACCAACACCGGCTCACTGCGGTGATCCATACCGCCGGCGTCCTGGACGACGCTGTGGTCACCGAGCTCACCGAAAGCCAACTG
>NZ_VTZN01000068.1 GCF_008370645.1 Mycobacterium simiae | reverse complement strand
CGGCGCCGGCTGCGGATCCGCAGTGGGAACGCGCAAGAACTCTACTTTCCAATATGTTTCGAGCTGGCCGTTACCAACGGCACACCCGCACCGGATGATCGCAAGACCGCGGCCGCGGTTCTCCATGAGGTTCATCGCGGCCGGGACCGTACCGCTATCGAGGTGCTGAACGAATACCTGGCCCGACCCGACGTCGTCGCTATGTTGACCGCCCAACTCGTACAGAGTTGGCGGGATGTACGGGCCGACGATAACGTGATCGATCCGTTCCTGGCCGGGCTGGGCACCGCGCTGGGCCCGGCCACCACACACAACGCGGCGACCGCGCGGCAGCGAGTGTGGTCGGCCCTGATCACCAATGACACTCCGTACCAGCTGGGCGCACTGGCTCGCGTACCCGGTGCGGAGCTGCCGTGGTCGATCGTCGCAGTGGGTTTGAGTTCGGTTGCACCGCAACAGCACCCAAACGTAGTCGGCGGATCCGACAGTGACCGGCCGCTGGATCGGAGCGTGGTGGACCGCGTCCGAGCCACGTTACGACGGGCCCTGGACCGTGACGCGCTTCCCGATATTCCACTGTTGTGCGCCGAGGAAGTGGACCGGGCCTGTGCGCCGTGGGGGCTGCTGGCCGAGGACAAGCAGGCCACGCTGGTGGCCGGTATCGAGGTCGCGGTCGAACTCGCACCGCTGGACCGATCCGTGACCAACCGCTACGCACTGGCCGGGCAAATCCAGGCCCGGCTGCGCAAGGAGGCGTATGTGCTGCACGCCCGGCGCTACCTTGCCGAAGGTGGGCCGATCCACCCGCGTCAGCGTCGGGTGATCGACGACCTCGCCGCCTACGCACGGCCGTACCTGAGCCGGCTGTGGGCGCGGTTGCACGGACGCGACGTCTGGCAGCAGCCGTGCAATGACGTTGACGACGTGCGGTCGCTGCTGGAAGGTGTGGCCCGGTCGGTGAGCCTCGACCACCGGCAACGGATCAAGTCGATGCTGGAATTGCAGGTGACGGGATGAAGCTGGTCGCTGAATCCGGCTTATGGGCGATCGGCGCAACCGGCCCGGTCCACGCAGCGCCGCCGCTGATCGCGGTGTTGGAAGTCAGCGGCGCGGTTCTGTCCTGGATCATCGACGACCCGCCCGAGGATGCCGCGACCCGAATCACCTTTACCGACGTGTCGCGCGCCGACTGGCTGTGGCGCGTGGTCGGCGAGGATGGGCACGTCGCACTCGCTGCGGCGGCGGCCGAACCTACCGTTGGCGAGCTCGAGCTTCCTGGCGTCGACATCGTCCCAGGCTCGACCGCCTCGCTGCGCAGGCTGGCGGTCGGGCACTGGTTGCGGCGCTGGTGGCCGACCAGTCTGCGCGACGGCATCGCCGGGCTGGACCGGGCCCTGCTCGACATCGAGGTGGCGTTGCTAACAGTCGGCGCGCAGGGCTTTTTCACCGACGAGACCTTGGATTCGGATGTGGCCGAGCTGCTGGCGTCGCACGCCGGCGCCCTGGCTTCGCATGTGGGCACGGACGACGCGCGGATCGTCGCCCTGGTGCGCGCCGGTGCCCGGCTTGCCGACGAGCTGGGTATGGACAGCACTGAATGGGAAACATTATCTGCGGCAGTTGGTGATTCGGCGCTCACCTCGGCGATGCCGAGCGGACGGCGTGATGACTATGCGCTGGCGGCCAGCGGTGTTTCCAGTCCGCGGGGGGTGGCGTCGATCGGCCGCGGCGTGGCATCGATCAACTGGGGCGCGGTGCCGCCCGCCATCTTCGATGCGGCCGAGGACACCGTCGAATGGAGTATCGAGCGGGCCGGTCCGGCGATCGCCGCCGTCGTACGCGCAGCCGTCATCGGACCGGGTCCGGCCACCGACGTCCCGGTTAGGGTGTCCTCCGGAGCGGTCAGCGGAGCCGGTGCCCTCGATGCGGGCGGGCGGGCCACTGTCGCGCTGGTGGATGCGCAGCAGCGGGCGATGACGGAATCGGCGGCCTGGAGCCACACTTGGCCGGCGACGTCGGTGGTCGTCGGGGCCGACATAGCCGAATCACGCCTTCTCCGGGAGCGAGTCCGCCGTTGGGTGCGGGCACGGCTTTACCAACCGCCGGAAGACGCTTTCCTGGTCGAGGTCCTGGCTAGCGAGTCTGCGTATTGAGCCGACCGTGAGGTCACGACGCCGCCGTGCAGGTGTTACGTCGTGAGGCGCACTGGGCATCGTCAACCATAGCGACCGCCAGCTGACACTTTCCGCGGCATACTTAAGTAAGACCACCTAACCGACTCCATGTGATCAGACGCCACCGCAAGGGGACCACGGCGATGAACTTTTCGTTGTTGCCTCCGGAGATCAATTCGACGCGGATATTCGCCGGGGCGGGAGCGGGCCCCATGCTGACCGCCGGGGCGGCTTGGGACGGGCTCGCGAGAGAATTAGCCGGGGCCGCGAACTCATTCAGGTCGGTCACCGCCGCGCTGGCGGGTCAATCTTGGCAGGGCGCCGCGGCTGCCGCAATGGCTGCCGCCGCCGCCCACTACGCAAGCTGGCTCGCCACAGCCGCGGCGATAGCCGAGAAAACCGCTGGCCAGGCCCGAGCAGTCGCCATCGGCTACGAAGCCGCGCGAGCAACCACCGTGCCTCCGGCGCTGATCGCAGCTAATCGCAATCAGCGGTTGTCGCTGATGCTGTCGAACCTGTTCGGGCAGAACGCCACGGCTATCGCAGCCGCTGAAGCCCACTACGAGCAGATGTGGGCACAAGATGCGGCCGCCATGTCGGGTTATCACGCGCTGTCGTCAGCTGCGGTGGCGCAGTTGCCACCCGTCAACGTCGGCCTCGGCAACCTCGGTGCGCTCAATGTCGGCAGCGGCAACACCGGCGACACCAATCTGGGCAGCGGCAATATCGGCAACACCAACATCGGCAGCGGCAACTTCGGCAACACCAATCTCGGCAGCGGAAACTTCGGTAACGGCAATCTCGGCAGCGGAAACGGGAATTTCTTGGACGCCGTGCAGGCCAACTTCAACGTCGGCGGCGGCAACAACGGCAGCTACAATGTGGGCTTCGGCAACTCGGGCCCAGGAAGTTCGGCGGGTAACGGCAACGTCGGCAGCGGAAACCTGGGCAGTCAGAATTTCGGCAACGGAAACAGTGGCAGCCAAAACATTGGATCGGGCAACAATGGCAACGTCAACGTGGGCTACGGCAATGTTGGTGATCATAATTGGGGACTGGGTAACAGCGGCAACAACAACATCGGCTTCGGCAACACCGGCAATGGAAATATCGGCATCGGGCTCACCGGTGACAACCAGATCGGTATTGGCGGGCTGAACTCGGGCAGCGGCAACATCGGCCTCGGTAATTCGGGCACCGGCAACATCGGCTTGTTCAACTCCGGCAGCGGGAACTTCGGCATCGCCAATTCCGGGCTGGGGAGCTTCGGCTTCGCCAACTCTGGCCAGGTGGATACGGGCATGTGGAACTCGGGCGACACCAACACTGGGATCGGCAACTCGGGCTCGGGCGCGTTCGGCGGAGTCAACACCGGCTTCGGTAATGGGGGCTACCACAACACCGGCTTCGCGAACGGTGGCTCGTTCAACGTGGGCAGCTTCAACTCGGGCAACCACAACACGGGCGGCTTCAACTCTGGCTTCATCAACACGGGCTACTTCAATTCGGGTCCGTTGAACACGGGCTTCGCCAACTCAGGCGGCATCAACACCGGGCTGTTCAACGCAGGCGAACTGAACACCGGGCTGGGCAGCGCGGCCGACCAGCCGGGGCCCAACTCGGGCTTCGGCAATTCGGGTGCCGGCAGCTCAGGTTTCTTGAACGGCGGTGAGAACAGCTCGGGCCTCGGCAACATCAGTGGTCTCGGCTTGGACTCCGGCTTCTGGAATCGGGGCGGCGGCGGCCGTGCTACCGGTTTCTTCAACTTGGGCGCGGGGTTTGGGGTTACCGGCTTCTTCAACTCCGGTGGCGGAGGGTTGAACTCGGGCTTTTTCAACACGGGCGGCACCGGCAGTAACTCGGGCCTTTACAACTCCGGAGGCAATAGTTCGGGTGGCTTCAACACCGGGCCCGGGCAGTCGGGCTTCTTTCGGTGACGTGGTCCGCACCACATGGTCAAAGGTTCATGCCCGCCAGATCTTGGGTATGCGTCCGGCACAATGTTCACGCCAGATCGAGGATTTGGGCGGTCGCGCCAAGGAGGCGATGGGCGCGGACTTCGCGGCACCTCGGCTGTAGCCGCGTGCCCCCGGAGAGGGGTCGGCTGGTAGGGCATGCAGAATCGCACCATGCACATTCTGGTAACCGGGGGTACAGGATTTGTGGGCGGCTGGACCGCCAAGGCCATTGCCGAGGCCGGCCATTCACTCCGTTTCCTGGTGCGAAATCCCGCAAGGCTACAGACGTCCGTCGCCACGTTGGGCGTCGACGTGTCGGATTTCGTCGTCGGCGACATCAAGGACCGCGACTCGGTCCGCGCGGCGTTAACCGGGTGTGACGCCGTTGTGCACAGTGCCGCTTTGGTGGCGACGGATCCTCGCCAGACGCCACACATGCTGAGCACGAATATGGAGGGCGCCCGCAACGTTCTTGGCCAAGCGGTACAACTCGGACTCGATCCCATAGTGCACGTGTCGAGCTTCACGGCGCTCTTTCATCCCGACTTGGCGACGTTAACGGCCGACCTGCCGGTGGTCGGCGGCAGGGATGGCTACGGAACATCTAAAGCGCAGGTCGAAATTTATGCGCGCGGTCTGCAGGACGCTGGCGCACCGGTGAACATCACCTATCCGGGTATGGTGCTCGGCCCGCCTGTCGGCGGTCAATTCGGCGAGGCCGGCGAGGGAGTCCGGGCAGCTCTGCAAATGCATACCATTCCCGGCCGCAGAGCGGCTTGGTTGGTGATCGACGTGCGTGATGTCGCCGCCGTGCACGCGGCGCTATTGGAACCTGGACGTGGGCCGCGTCGCTACATGGTGGGCGGGCACCGGATTCCGGTGGTGGAATTGGCCACCATGCTCGGGCAGGTTGCCGAGACTCCGATGGTGAGCGTCCCGATTCCTGACACTGTGCTGCGGGTCGCGGGAACCCTGTTGGACCTAGCCGGTCCGTATCTGCGGTTCGACAATCCGTTCACCGCGGCGGGCATGCAGTACTACACACAAATGCCGGAATCCGACGATTCACCGAGCGTGCAAGAACTCGGCATCAGCTATCGGGATCCGCGCACCACGCTGGCCGACACGGTCGCTGCCCTTCGGGCGTAGCTGCCTTTCAGGTGATGTCTTCGGGGGACTCGGCATCATCGCCATGAGGCGGTGAACTTTTCAACCAGCTGCGTAGCCGAAGAAGTTCGTTGATCACGATGCCGATCCCCACGATCGCCAACGTCACCACAATTACGGCGGTCACGTAACCCATCGTGACAGGGTGAGGTGAGCCAGGCTAGAACCCGACAGCTTGACCATCTCGTCTCGGATCGCTTGCCGCGAGGTACCCATCATCCAGGCGCCAAATGGCCTGGCAGCTACCGAATTGGTGGTAATCACCGACCGTGACCAACTCATGCCCACGTCGACGCAACTCATCGACAGTTGTTGCGGGAAAACCATTCTCCACAGTGATCTGCCTGTCCTGCAGCACTCGAAAACGTGGACCGTCACATGCGGCTTGCGGGTTCTGACTGTAGTCGACTACGCGTACCACAACCTGGGTCTGGCCCTGTGGCTGCATCGTGCCACCCATCACGCCAAAACTCATCACAGCGCTACCGTCCTTAGTCATGAACCCAGGCATGATGGTGTGGTAAGGCCGCTTGCCCGGCCCAATATGGTTCGGATGGCCTTTCCTGACAACGAAATTCGCGCCCCGATTATGAAGGGAGATGCCCGTGCCGGAGACCACCACGCCCGAACCGAAGCCCTCGTTGTTCGACTGGATCATCGACACCATCATCCCCGCGCCATCTGCAGCCGTGAGGTAAACGGTGCCGCCGGTCGGCATGCCGGCTTGGAACGACTGGGCCCGCTGGATGTCGATCTGCGCTGCTCTGCTGGCCAAGTAGTCCTCACCGAGAAGTTGAGCTGGGGCGAGCTGCATGTAGTCAGGGTCTGCGACATAGGCCAACGCATCGGCGAAGGCCAGTTTGACGGCCTCGATCTGCACATGCACACTGTCCGGCGAATCGACGCCGAAGGCGGTCATGTCGAAGTGCTGGAGAATGCCCAAGGCGATCAGCGTGACGATGCCCTGGCCGTTGGGCGGCATTTCATGCACGATATAGCCGCGGTAGCCATGGCTGATAGGCGTGACCCAGTTCGCCTGGTGGCCAGCCAGGTCTGCCATCGTCATGGCTCCACCGTGCGACTGCGCATGCGCCGCCATGGCTTCCGCTAGCTCTCCGCGGTAAAAGCTCATCCCGTTGCTGGTTGCGATCCCTTCCAAAGTGGTTGCATGATGCGGAAAACGGAAGACCTCACCGGCCCGTGGTGCTCGTCCGTCGGGCAGGAAGGCCGCACCGAAGCCCGGCTGAGCTGCCAGTAACGACGCCTGAGCTGCCCACTGTCTGGCGACGGTCGGGGAGACCACGAACCCGTTGCGCCCGTACTCGATTGCCGGCTCGAAAAGAGTGGTGAAGGGCAGCCGCCCAAACCGCGCGTGCAACTCGGCCCATGCCGACACCGCCCCGGGTACGGTAACCGAGTTCCAGCCCACCCTCGGCACGTCCTGCCCACCGAAATACTCCGGTATCCACGCGGCAGGTGAGCGGCCCGAGGCGTTCAGACCCTGTAACCGCGCGCCGTCCCACACGATCGCGAAAGCATCTCCACCAATGCCGTTGGACACCGGTTCCACCAGGGTCAAAGTGATCGCGGTGGCGACGGCTGCATCAACTGCAGTGCCGCCCTGAGCGAGCATTCTCAGCCCTGCCTGGGCCGCGAGCGGCTGCGAGGTGCAGACGACATTGCGGGCCAGCACGGGTGTTCTCGGCCATGCGTACGGTAGTTCCCAGGCAGTCGACACCGTCACTCTCCCATGGCTTTTTCGTCCACGGGGTTGTTTCGAGTGACGATCAGCGGGTCGGTGTTCGTGCTCGGGAACTGCGGCAGATTGTCTAGGTGGGTGTCAAACGTGGCGGCCAGGACCGCACGCGAATACGCACTAGCCGAGGCACGGAACCCGATATCCTCCGGAGTCGGTTGGTCGAAAAAGATCGAGAAATGGATGTCGGGCGCGTCGACGACCTCGATGTGGTGAGGATAGGCGCGCGGGACGAAGTAGACCTCGCCCTGGGCGGGGTGGTACGTCTCGAGCGACCCGTCAGGATCCATGATCGTCATCCGGGCGGAACCGGTGTGGGTATAGCCCATTTCGGCGGTGATGGGATGCCAGTGCGGTTCACGCATCCCATCTTCGCGCACCCGCAGCGAGTACATCGACAGATCCTTCAGCGCCGGCCAGAATTGCACCCGCGCCAGCCGCGCTGACCCGACGGCGATGCCGACCGGTGCCGCCGCCACGACAAGCAGGGTGACATGATCGTCGTTGCAGGAAGGAGGCCCCGATGTCAGACCAACCGGCGAGTCGGCTCCGGCGTCTTTTGCCGTCACTAGCCGACGGGAACGCGGCCAGCGAGGAGCAGGTGCGACACGCAGCGTGGGTGGCACGGTGCGTCGGCCGCGGGGATTCGGCGCCGCTACATCCCAACGATCTGTCAGCCCTGGCCGAAAACCTGCAAACCCAAACGTTCTTGCCGGGCGCCGTGGTGTTTCTCGCCGATCACCCGGCCGATGGGGTATGTATCGTCCGGCAAGGAAAGATTGAGCTGGCAGTCGGCTCTGGCCGGCGCCGTGCGGTGGTCCACGTGCTTCGCCCGGGTGATGTAGATGGCGATATTCCGTTGCTGCTGGACATGCCGCCGCCCTACACCGCCAGGGCGTTGACCGATTCGAGCTGTCTATTTCTGGATCGGCGATCCTTCGATCGATTGCTAGCCAACCATCCCGCGATTGCGCGACGTTGGTTGTCGAGCGTCGCACAGCGGGTGTCGGCCGGTCAGGCTAGGCTGATTGGACTGCTGGGCCGGCCGCTGCCCGCGCAGCTGGCGCAGCTGCTGCTGGACGAAGCCATCGACTCCCGCGTGGAACTCGCTCAGCGCACTATCGCAGCGATGCTCGGTGTCCAGCGTCCGTCGATCAACAAGGTAATCAAGGACTTTGAACGCAACCTCCTGATCAGGGTCGGCTATGCCGTCATCGAAATCCTTGACCCGGACGGCTTGCGCGCCGTAGCCCAATAGTGTCGGCGGAGCTGCTGCCGCACGTTCAGCGCAGTCCAGCGCATCGATCCCGCCGATGATGCGCGCAGGTCATCGACATGCGCATGCGCCTGAACGGCATACGTGAAGACGCGCCATAAACGTCTACCCGGGCTCGTCGGCGGGGGGCGCGTTGGGTCCAGACGGCATGTCCGGCTCGAGGCTCACGTGCGGCGGTAGCGGCAGCGGTGTCGGTGGCAAACCGCCCCCGTACGAGGCCTGTCGCACGCCGACGACAAGCGTGAGCACGTACGTAGGGGGCGTGTCGGGCGGGAACCCTAAAACCCTCACGTCTTCGGGGATCGGGTCGGGCCGCAGACAAATCGTGGCTAGACCCCTTCCCGCCCAGTAATCGTCCGGGGGGCCGGGCACAAGTCGGTAGTCGAAGACCGTGATGGTCGAGCTGCCATTCACCCGCTTGTCGAACGGGATATACACTCCCGGCAGTTCGTAGGGGTTTGCTGCTTCCCGGTTGCGATTCTCGTTGGGAACAGTGCGCTGGCCTAGGAGTTCGACGGCGACCCGCTGATGCCGCGGGGGGCCGTCTGGGTACCACGAACCGCTGATTTCAGCCCAGTCCCAGCCTGGGCTCGGCTGACAATCCGGTTCTCCGTAGGGTATCCAGTGGATCGGATCACTCGGGAGCTGCACTTCGAACAGTGCGCCTTTGGGGATGAGCTGGGGCACCCAGGTGCGGTTCCACCAACTGAGATTGTCTCGGTGCTGTTGGTTGAAGCTGTAGCGGCCTTCATTGCTCATAGGCTGCCGATCCGGGTCTGCGGTAGCCGGGCCGACCGCTGCCACTGTCACCGCAACCAAAGCGAAAAGGAGCGGACGGCGCATCGTCACTCCATCCGATGTTGTTGTCCGGGCGGATCAATCATCAAGAGGCCCATCATCCCTCGGTCTTCGTGCGGCAGGATGTGGCAATGGTAGACGGTCATGCCGGTCACGTCGGGGCGGAAATACATGCGCAGCGTGTAGCGGCCGAATGGGGGTAGCCGGAAGGTATCCCACCATATGTCCGGCTCCGTCTGCCAGCTGGTGTCGCCGGGTGGGATGCCGTGGATGTCAACGACCTGGAACGGGTTGACATGGATATGGATTGGGTGCTGGAAGACGTCCTCGTTGATCAACGTCCACTCCTCGATGGTGCCAGCCTCGACCTCGGTGTCAATCCGATGGTGATCGAATTCCTTGCCGTCGATCTGGAACTGCACCCCCATACCGGTCCGGCCGGTGATGTCGCCCGAGAACACCATCGTGCGACGTCGGACCACCGGTAGGTTCGGCATCTGAGGCGGATCCACCAGCGTCGACGGCATCGGGCTGTTGACCGTATTGCCCTGCACTACCAAGGTGCCCAATGGCATTGAGGGGCGCGGGCCACCGGGGTGGCCTTGGTCGTAGGCTGCGGCGTAGATCCGGTACCGGCCGGGCTCACCCCCTTTGATGATGAACTCGGCCCGGTTGCTGGCCGCCAGCATGATGTTCGGTCGGGGTCTCGGGGTGTGGTAGGGCGTTCCGTCCGTGCCGATTTGGTGCAAGGTGTGACCCTCGACGTGCAGCCAGATCGACCGATGCGGGCACGCGTTGAGAAACCGCCAGCGCTGCGCCTCGCCCGGTTTGATACTGATGTCTGGCAACAACTGGCCGTTGAGCGGATAGTACATGGACGACGGCACCGCGGGAATGGATTCAAAGGGCGCGTGGCCAGCCATGGGAACCACCACAGCGAACGGCACCTCGGCGCTGTCGTCAGCGATCCACATCTCGTTGACGACTATGGTTCGCTCTCGCATTTCGGCGATCTCGGGGATCGCGTCAATGTCGCCCTCGACGATGATAGGGCCGCATAGCCCGTTCCACAGCTGGTGGGCTGTCGCCGTGTGGAAATGGGGGTGATACCAGAACAGCCCGGTCGGCTGATTGGCGGCGATGTTGTAGCTGTACTGGTGGTCTTGCAGCGGGCCCAGCTGAAGCCCGACGTTGTCTCCGGGGTCCTCCGGGGACACCTGCAGTCCGTGCGTGTGCAGGTTGGTGTCAACCAGCTCCTGCAGAATGGTTTCCCTTCTCTCATAACGGTTCCAGAAATCGTGTAGGCAGGCTCGCCGGGTGTCGAAACGCGGATCGTTGGCCTTGGATGCGCAGTACGGCACCATGAACACGTTGTTCGTGGGAATCCCCACCGGAACGATACGATTCTTGAGCAGAATTCGTAAGTTGTCGCCCTGCCGTATCCGCAGGATAGGTCCCGGGAACTGGCCGTTGTATGTCTCCAGAGTTAGTTGACGACCACCCAGCTCTACCGGATTGGTCACCACCTCTAACGAATAGTCCAAGACGCCGTTCTCACTGGACACTTGGGGAAGGTCGCGAAGCTCCTCGCCGCCAGCCCGCGCCGGACCGGCGCTCCGTATCACACCCGCGCCGGCCGTGACAGCCATCAGGGCTAAGAATGTCCTGCGGTCCACCAAATTGCGCCGCAGGCGGCGTCGGAGAGGGGCAGACTCCATCGCGGATCCTTTTCGTCTAGGAACTCCGCGCCGAGCGTAACCTACGCAGGCGGTGCGCAGAAGCCGTCCTTCGCATCGTTGGGCGGATGGGAAGTCGACCGGAAGAAGTGTTCTCTTCATGACCACTCTGTTGCTCGATCTTGTTTACGCGGTCAGCGGCCAGGCCTCGTTGTCGCGGTCTCTTCGGCAAAGCTGTGGTGGTGGTCGGAAAAATCTAGCCGTCAACGCAGGCGGGGCGTAATGTCTGCCGTCATGAGTGACCCCACGCATCGTTGGGTGGCGATTGCCGCTGCCACCGGCGCCGCAGTCAGCTCGTTGTTAACTCCTGCGACCGCTATGGCCGACCCCCACAATCCCCATACCGTCACCTACATCGCGAAGGTCGACGCGCCTATTTCAAGTGCTCGGGCGATCTACATGGTCAACGACAGCAATACGGCCACCGCCCCGTTGAGCGCAACAGGGCGCGAATTCACCACCAACACCATGCTGGCCGATGCTGCGAAAGCTGGTATGCAAGTGAGCATTCCGTCGCCGTATTCGGGAAACGTGCACTGCGAGATCGACGTCGACAACAATGTCGCCGCGTTGGTCGATCAATACGTCACGTCGACGCCCGGGCCGCCCGGTGATCCGAATTCCTATGGCGTAGTGGCCTGCGGCGCGTCACCGCTGCCGGTGCCGCAATGGTGGGCCAAACTCTGCGATGCGTGGTGGTGTGTCGACACCTCCTTCCCTTCTAACGCCCGCGATGAGGCGCGCGCTGACGTGACGCGCGACTCTGACCCGGAACGCAGCCCGACATGGCCGCGCCGCCCATACGAACCGGCGCTCTAGCGCCGAGGGCCGGACCTGTCGGCACCCCAGTCAATGACCCGTCATGGCCCGTCATGGCCCGTCATGGCCCGTCATGGCCCTTAGAACGGCAAAGCCGTTCGGCGGACCGGCATTTGAGCCAAAGTATGCCCACCTCCACGCGCGTTGGCACGGCGCCGCCGGCACCGATGTGCAGTGGCGATCATGGTGACGTGAGGTCCTCGCGTAGTCAATGCCGGTGTGGCGTAAGCAAGGCCGCCTGGCCAAGCACAGGGTGACGCGTCGCGAGCCACTCGCGGGTGCTGTCGTGCGATCGATCGATGAGCCGCGCCGAGCGGGAGAAGTCTATGGGCGAGAAGCCAAGTGGGCACAAAGGCGGCACGACGCGCAGGTCGACGACGTTCTCGTAGCGAGCGACGTCCAGGGCCAGGCGTTGGTTGAGGGTGAGGGTCAAGGCGTGTATCGCCATCGCCAGCGCTCCCCTCGGTGGCTTGGGCAGGGTACAGGGGTAACCGGTCGGAAGCACCCAGATCAAATCCGCCCCAAGCGTGACTGCGTGAGACAGCGGAGTGTTGCCCCACGATCAGGTCTGGCGCGATGCCGCTCTCAGCCAAACCGAGAAGCATTCCGACCTGGATAGAGCCGAGGCTGCCGCCGCCGGAGAGCACGAAAGCTGTTGTCATACTTCACCTGCGTAGCACGCAATGACGCCGGGCGCATCGGGGGTCAGCGTCGGGACCGCTCGGATCAGTGCGTTTGCGGTCTGTTCAGCGGCTCTTTCATATGCCCTCGGTCAGGCTGCTCGGGTGTTGATTAGCGAGGTTTGCAGCCACTCCGACGATTCAGGATCAGCGGTGGCGAGCTCCATGCCGACCTGTCTGAGCAGGGCTTCCAGTTCCTCGCCGCTGACCCGATGCGCTTGGAACGGTTGAGTTAGGCTGCCTTGGTCGTCCTGTATCGTGAACTCGCCTGCAACAAAGCCGTTTTCGTTGGTGACGATGGTCATCGTCTGCAGCATCGAACCCACGGCCCGGTGGTAGGTGCCCTGCGGCCATTGGCTGAACCATTGCGGCGACCTCCACTGGATGATGGCCTTGCCGGTCGGCCTAAGATGGTGAGCCACAGTGGCCAGTAGGCCACGGCGAAATTCTGACCCCGGGTAATTGATCAGACTGCTGCAAAGCAGTACCGCGTCGAATCTCTCGGCTAGTCTGAGTCCCTCAATGCAGGATTGGATAGTCCGGGCGTGCCGGACGTGGGCGAGCATCTCGGCCGAGTCGTCGACGGCGGTAACCGCGTGGCCGAGTTCGGCTAAGGGATTGGCGATACGTCCGGCGCCAGCTCCGAGGTCTAGGATTTTGCTGTCCGGCTGCAGTAACGCCGCGACGGCTGCCACCTCGGCCGTCCCCGGCACCCGACGATAGATCTCGATCAGGCTGCCATCGCCTGCCGCCTGGCTCACGGCGTTGTTAGTCGGCGATCTCGTCAACGACGAAGGAGATCAGGGAGAAGGCCGTCTCTTTTCGGTCAAACAACAGTTCGTGGGACATCGCTCGATTCTTTCTCTTCATCGCAGATCCCTGCTAACGGAATTAATCAAATGATTGATCATTTCATCGGTCGCGGGTATCCCCTGAACAGTTAGTTATGTGTCCCCCAAATGGGGGACAAGACTATCCGTCGAGCCAGGTGTCAGTCGCCGGCCGTGGCCCCGCGAAACCCGGTCTGGACCTGTGTGATTTCCGGCCGGTGATCCGCACGCGCCACTGCTCCCGTTCGAAGAACGCGGACGTGCCGAGTTGCACGGCCTACTCACCACCGCCTAGGACGACAAGCACCTCCTCGAAGCGGTTGAGCAACGGGACCGGTTGGAGGCGTAACTCCTCCGGGGCGACAGCCAGTTTCAGGCTGGGGAAGCGGTTGATGAGGTTGGCGATCGCGATTTGGGATTCCAGTCGCGCCAGATGCGAGCCCAGACAAAAGTGACTACCCCTGCTGAAGGCGAGGTGGTAGTTCGGGCTACGGGTGATGTCGAATCGATCGGGATCCGGGAACTGAGCGGGGTCACGGTTGGCCGAGACAAGCAGCGGAGTCACCATTTCGCCGCGCGGGATGGTGACACCGTGCAGGGTGATGTCCTCGGCGGCGTAACAGGTTGCCTCGGTGCTTCCGACGGTGCCGGTGTAGCGCAGGATCTCTTCGACAGCGCTTTCGATCAGCTCGGGCCGTCGTTGCAACAGGTTTAGTTGGTCGGGGTGGGCGAGCAGTGTGGCTACGCCGTTGGTGATCAGATTGGGTGTGGTCTGGTAGTCGCCGGTGATGAGCAGAAACACCATCGCGATGACTTCGTCGTCGGATAAGTGCTCGCCGTCCTCCTTGGCCTGGAGCAACGCGCTGATCACATCACCGCCCGACGGAGGGCCCGGGTGGGCTCGGCGCCGCTCGATCAACTCGGTCAGGTAGTCAACAAAGGCGTTCATTTGCGCCGCGGCACCATCGACGCCGCCGCCTAACATCGCCGCAAAAAGCAAGTCGATGTAGGCGTAGAAGTCCGATCGATCTGGCTCAGGTATGCCAACCATTTCGCTGATCACCGCGGTTGGGATCGGCAAAGCATAGGCTTGCTGCAGGTCAATGCGCTGTCCAGGTTCTAGCCTGTCGAGCACTGCGCGGGTGGCGGTTTCGATGCGATCGCGCAGCCGGGCAATCGCGCGCGGGGCGAACGGCCGGCTGACCAGCTTGCGAAGCCGCGTGTGTTCGGGATCGTCCTGGTAAACCATCGTGTCGGTGGTGAGCATACGAATGGCCTCTGGCACCACTGAAGACTCGGACTCGGCCACTCGGTCCACGACCCGGCGAATCCGTGGGTCGGTGATTAGGCTCAGGCAGTCGTGGTAGCGCGACACGAAGTAGACGTCCTGATCGGGCGGCCTGAGGGCCAGGCGCCCTCGGTAGACGGGAGCGTTGCGGCGCAGCCAGTCGTAGTAGCGATGCTGGTTGGCGTTGAACTCCCGAGTACCTATCGTGATCGGGTGGCTGATGCGCAACGCGTCTACCACAGATCGGCTCCGGTGAAAGTACTGCAGCTGTTCGGGTCACTGGTCTGATACTCGGCGCTGTAGCAGGGCTCGGCGTCAGGCATGAGGACGGGGTTGCCGCTAGGTTCGCAGGAGACCATGAGGCCTAAATAGTATCGAGCACCGTCGCTGACCGCCGTAAACGCCGGAACGGGTCTTACGGATGATCATGCCGTTGCAAAGTTCCGACACCCCGGCGCAGCCCATCAGGGCGCGCGCTGTTGCCGATCCGCGATCCTGGTCGTCGGCTTTTCGCGGATACCGGGCCAAGCTTGCCCACCGCAACCACCCTGATTGTGCCGGCGTCGACGCTCAGGACGGCACCACGCATCTGGGGTTACCGGCCGACTTTCTCATCGACTCGCACGGCACGATCCTGGCCCGATACTCTGGCCGCCACGTCGACGACCAGTGGTCGATCGATGAGCTGCTGGACATCCAGCGCTGACTCGGTCACCAGGACGTTTTTGGCCTCCGGGTGCGCCCTGGCTCCCACCAGCGTGCCGGCAGCGGCGGCCGCAGTGCCCTTGGGTGCGCCATCTAGCTCGGCCGCCGCCAAATCGCCCGTCCCGGCGCGGCTGCAGTTCACTGCCAAGACCCTTGCGGGTCGAACATTCTCGGGTCATTACTTGCTGGGCAGGCCTGCGGTGCGTTCGCATTCGTCGCCGCAGACGGCAGCATCGATGTTGTCGACGGCCCATTGACCGAGTCCGAGCTGAGCGCGCGGGTAACCGCACTGGCCGAGCAGTGATCAATACGGCACCGTTGAGTCTTGCGCTGGGCGCCGGGTTGGTAGCCGCTCTCAATCCGTGTGGATTCGACGCCGGCCGAGCACAGCACGAGCGTCAGCATCCGGTAAGCCTCGACACGCCCTGTGGATAATTCCCGAGTAATCAGACCAAACAGATGAGTGGGGTTGACCCCTGACGCCAAGTGCGCATGCGCGGGTCCATGCATTCGTCACGTAGCATCTGAGGGCGTGTCGCGTCACACACCGGTTGCCGCACCACATCAACCCGACGAATCCGGCGTGCTGTGGCGAGTGGCGTGGCGACTGCTGCCGCTGCTCCTGTTGTTGTATGTGGTTAGTTTCCTTGACCGGGTGAACATCGCTACGGCCGCCTTGCAGATGAACACCGACTTAGGTTTGGACGCCACTACGTACGGGTGGGCGTCGGGTAGCTTTTTCCTCACCTATCTGCTCTGCCAGGTCCCGGCCAACTGGGCGTTTTACCGGCTGGGAATGCGTCGTTGGATGGCGATCATATTAACGACGTGGGGCTTGTGTTCCGCCGCAACAGCATTCGTATCCGGACCGGTTAGCCTGACCGCTGCTCGGTTGGTGTTGGGGGCGGCTGAGGCCGGCTTCTATCCCGCGGTGATCTGCTATCTCGGCCGCTGGTTCCCGTCCCGCTTCCGAGCCCGAGCGGTAGCCGTGTTCCTGCTCGCCATACCGGTTGCCAATATTGTTGGTACACCCTTATCCAGCGCACTTGTCGAGCACGCTGGTTTGGCCGGGTTGCCCGGTTGGCGGACCATGTTCCTCCTGGAGGGGCTGCCCGCGGTGGCCTTGGCGGCGGTAGCGTGGCGCGTGCTACCGGATAGCGTGTCCCAAGCGCGTTGGCTTTCGGGCAGCGAGCGTCGGTGGCTGTCCCGGCAGATCGAAACCGAATCACACAGCACATCAACGGGATTGATGCCAGGGCTCACCAACCGGCTGATTGCCCTGTTGGCGTTGGTCAACGTTGGATTGTACTTTTCGCTCTACGCTGTGCAATTTTTCCTACCGCAGATTATCGCCCGCCTTTCACCGAAGGCGTCGATCACCGACGTAGGTTGGATCGCCGCGGGATGTTATGTGATCGCCGCCTTCGCGATGTTCGGATGGAGCCTGCACTCAGACCGCTCGGGCGAGCGGATAGTCCATATCATCGCCCCGGCGTTCAGCGGAGCTATCGTGCTAGCCGGCACCGTACTTGAAGGCAGCAACCAGATGTTGCTGATCGGTATCACCCTCATGACGGCGTGCGTGTTCGCCGCCATCCCTGTGTTCTGGAGCCTCACCACTGCGTTTTGGTCGGGCGCCGCCGCAGCAACAGGTGTGGCCACGGTGAACGCTATCAGCAGCCTCGCCAGCTTTCTGGGTCCCTACCTGACCGGGTTCCTCACCGACAGCACCGGAGATTACCGGCTCGCATTGCTTGTCACCGCCGGATTTCTCATCCTGACAGTGGTCGGAACCGTCGCCGTCAACAACACAGCGAAGCGGGCGATCGTGCGGTCATTACGGTAATTGGGCTTTCGGGCCGAAGCCGTTGCCTGGTGACAAGCAGCGAGTTCGCTTCACTTACGCAAACCGTTCCAGCCAGGTCGTCACCGCGTACAAGACGGCATAGGTGCCGATCGCGATGCCCAGTGTTGTCACCAGCCGCCACCGCAGTCGACGGACGCCGCCAAGGCTGCACTGATTGCGGCGCCGCAATGCAATCCATACCAGCAGCGCCAGAACACCGAGGCCGCTGAGCCGAAACCACCATGCATAGTTGCCGTAGAGGTTGTTCGCCCACGCTAACGCCGTTGCGCCGCTGATGATGCCGATGGCCGCGAGAATTGTTGGACCGACACAGCAGAGGATGCCAACTAAACCGCTCGTGATGCCGATGCGCCAGATCGGCAGCCGCCCGCCCCCCTCGGAGCGTTGTGTTGAGATTTCTTCGGGTTCGCCCTCGACGTGCACGCCGTTCCAGAAGGCGACATGGTTTTTGATCCGACGCGCCAGTGGGCTCGGGTGCGGGTAGTACCAGGCGGCATCGGGATTCACATCGCCGTTGACTGAAACGGTGTAGTAATTGGCCAGGCCCTTCCACGGGCATACCGATTTGGTGCGGCTGCCGATCAGGTGCTCGCGCCGCACCGATTCGGGCGGAAAGTAATCATTACCCTCCAAGCGAACGGTTCGCGGCGCCTCCGCAAGCACCGTCCCGTTCCACACAGCACGAATCATTTCCGCTAACCTCCTGCGATCATCTTTGCCGCTATAGGACGCTATTGCCATGCGGCGCGCAGCTGAACTGTAGTCCTGGCGACAGTTACGCCCGTGCACGGTATCCGCCGTGATGAGCTAGCCCGGTTACGCGGGCCGACGGGAAGCGGGGCATCAGTGACGACGACCAAACGCGATCACAACGAGGTCTTCCTCGAATACACCAAGAGCATCTGCCCGGTCTGCAAGGTCGTGGTGGACGCCCAGGTCAATGTGCGCGACGGGAAGGTTTATCTGCGCAAGCGGTGCCGCGAGCATGGCGAGTTCGAGGCGCTGGTGTACGGGGACGCTCAGATGTATCTGGACTCGGCCCGATTCAACAAGCCCGGAACCATCTCGTTGCAGTTCCAAACCGAGATCCGCGAGGGCTGCCCCAGCGACTGCGGCCTGTGCCCGGACCACAAGCAGCACGCCTGCCTCGGGCTGATCGAGGTCAATTCGCACTGCAACCTGGACTGCCCGATCTGTTTCGCCGACTCCGGTCACCAGCCCGACGGCTACGCCCTCACTCTGGCGCAGTGCGAAAAAATGCTGGACACGCTGGTCGCCGCCGAGGGCGAACCCGAAGTGGTCATGCTGTCCGGCGGCGAGCCGACGATTCACAAACAGATCCTGGATTTCGTCGACGCCGCCCAAGCCCGCCCAATCAAGACCGTCATCATCAACACAAATGGCATCCGCCTGGCATCCGATCGCCAATTCATCGCCAACCTCGCCGAGCGCAACCGACCCGGCGGCCCAGTACACATCTACCTGCAGTTCGACGGACTCGAGGAAACAACGCACCGCCAGATCCGGGGCCGCGATCTGCGAGACATTAAGGCCCGCGCACTTGACAACTGCGCAGCCGCCGGGCTGACCGTAAGTCTGGTCGCCGCCGTGGAGCGCGGGATCAACGACCACGAACTCGGGGCCGTCATCCGCCACGGTATGGCGCAGCCTGCCGTGCAATCGGTGGTGTTCCAGCCGGTTACCCACGCGGGCCGACACGTGCAATTCGACCCCCTGACCCGGCTGACCAACTCCGATATCGTGCACGGCATCGCGGCCCAGCTGCCCGACTGGTTCCAGGCCGACGATTTCTTCCCGGTTCCGTGTTGTTTTCCCACGTGTCGATCGATCACCTATCTGCTCACCGACGGTGAGCATGTGGTTCCGATTCCGCGGCTACTCGCCGTCGAGGAATACCTCGACTATGTCTCCAACCGGGTGATCCCCGACTTGGCGATCCGAGAGGCACTGGAGAAGCTGTGGTCAGCGTCTGCGGTGCTGGGCACCGCCACCACGATCGAGCAGCTGCAGAAGGCGGCAGCCGCGCTGGATTGCGCCAACGCCTGCGGGATCAACCTGCCCGAGGCCCTCGCTAACCTTACCGATCGGGTGTTCGCCATCGTGATCCAAGACTTCCAGGACCCGTACACCCTAAACGTCAAACAACTGATGAAATGCTGTGTGCAGCAATTGACTCCAGACGGGCGGTTGATCCCGTTTTGCGCTTACAACTCGGTTGGCTACCGCGAGCAGGTCCGCGCCCAGCTCACTGGTGTGCCGGTGCCCGGTATCGTGCCCAACGCCGCCCCGCTGGCCGGGCTGCTGGCCGACTCCCCGCACGGCTCCAAACAGGTTGGCCAGCGCGCCACACCGACCACGGTGCCGCCGCAGCAGATCAAGACGTGTTGCGCCGACGCCTATTCCCGCGACATCGTCACCTTGCTGCTCGGCGACTCCTATCACCCCGGCGGTGCGAGGTTGACCCGAAGGCTCGCCGACCAGCTTGAGCTGCGGGCAGGCCAGCGGGTTGCCGATATCGCCGCCGGACCAGGTAGCACTGCGCGACTGCTCGCAACCGAATATCAGGTAACCGTCGACGCAGTTGAACTTAGCGAGATCAATGTCACTCGCGCCCAGACGGCAGTAGCACAGGCCGGATTACAACAGCTCGTACAAATACATCACGGCGATGCCGAGGATATTCCATTGCCGGACAACACATTCGATGGGCTGGTATGCGAATGTGCGCTGTGCACATTCCCGGATAAGGCTGCGGCAGCCCAACAGTTCGCCCGCATCCTGCGCCCCGGCGGTCTAGTCGGGATCACCGACGTCACCATCACCGACGCCGGCCTACCACTGGAGCTGACCTCGCTGAGCGCGTGGGTGGCCTGCATCGCCGACGCCCGATCAGTCACCGACTACACCGGCATCCTCGAACGGGCCGGATTACGCATCCGTCATGTTGAGTCGCACGATAAGAGCCTGCTGGACATGATCGACCGCATCGACGCACGGATCACCGCCCTGGCTATCGCCGCGCCGAAGACGCTCGCCGACAATGGCATCCAGCCGGAAACTGTGCGCGCCTTCACCGGGCTCGCGCGTGACGAAGTCAAGGCTGGACGCCTCGGTTACACGCTGATGATCGCAGAAAAGCCCTAGCAACTCCGGAGGTGTCGGTGAACACGAGCACGACTAACCGCTTATCACTCTGGGTGGGGCTGCTGGTCGGCGCCGCAGCCGGTGCCGCGGGAACCAGCGCCCTCAATGTGATCGCCTGCCTGGATATGGCGATACGCGGTCGTCCGGCAAGCAACACACCGGAGCGGACGGTCGCGGCACTGGCGAAATTGGTGCATCTGAAGATCCCGGGCAGCAATGACGTCCTGGCCGCTCGACTCTCGGGCCTTGGCGCGCTCAGCGAATACACCGCCGGCATCGGCATCGGCCGTGATCCTCGGGCTGGCCTACGCGCTCGGCTGGCGACCCAGCTTGATCGTCGCCGTTCTGGCCGCCACCGCCTTCGCCCTGATCGGCAGCAACGGACCGATGACCATCCTCGGCGTGACCGACCCCCGCGCCTGGGGGTTGGTCGGCTGGATCAGCGATCTCATCCCGCACTTCGGATATGGCATCGTCACCGCGCTGGTATTGCTACCGGCGCCGCCCGGACTGACCCGTTATCAGGGTCGCCGGTCGACATCCGGCGGCAAAGGCGCCGGTCCCGGGCTTGCGGATCCTTCGGTGTTGAGCTAGCTTCATCGCGTCGATCATTCTGGCTACCAACGCTATTGACTTCTTGCCTAATCGCATGGCCCCAGCAGCGATCGCTCGGAGGGCTCACCACTCACCACGGCCGTCCTTCCCATCCCCCTGCTCAGCTCGTGATGGACAGCCAAAACTTATCGGCGATGCAGCGCAGCGGATGCTGAGACTTATGGCAGTGCTGCCATGGCCTATTAATCCGGCCCTTGGATGCTGCGTGCGGCTATTTCGTCTTGGGCGCGATGTGAGCATCGCTGGCAGGCGAACTCCGCTTGGGTGACGCGTTTTTCGGCGGCTGCGTAGTACTAAGCCTTGTTCTTTCTTTTCAGATCGGTATCCCGGCTCGGCTGCACGCGTTTCGGCTCCCCCGGCATCTTCGGGTAATTCGGCGGGTACGGCATATCTTCGAGCCCGCGCTCTTCGTCGGCCGCCGCCATGTCCAGTAACGGCGCAATCGACTGAGCCACGTCGTCCATAGCGGCCCAAGGGTCCTCGCGGCGCTGCACAAGGGCGGGCACCGTGGCCATGGTGTAGTCATCGGGATCCGCGCCGGCCAGCTCCTCCCAGGTCAACGGTGTCGATACGGTGGCAATCGAAGTAGGGCGCACCGAGTACGCCGACGCCATGGTGCGGTCCCGAGCATTCTGATTGAAGTCGATGAAGATGCGCCGGCCGCGTTCTTCCTTCCACCAGGATGTGGTCACGGCATCAGGAGCACGCCGCTCTACCTCGCGGGCGAGCGCGATACCCGCCCGTCGCACTGCAGTGAAGTCCCAGTCGGTGGCAATTCGGAGAAACACGTGCACTCCACGCCCCCCGGACGTCTTCGGGTAACCGGCCAGCCCGAGTTCGTCCAGCAGCGGGCGTAGCACGTCGACAGCCACCGCGCGCGCGTGCGGGAAACCGGTGCCGGGCTGCGGATCGAGATCGAGGCGCAACTCGTCGGGTTGCTCGGTGTTGGGGCAGCGCACCTGCCACGGGTGCAGCGTCACGGTGCCCATCTGCGCCGCCCAGACAATCGCCGCCGGGTGGGTCACCTTCAACGCATCGGCGGTGCGTCCGGACGGGAAGGTCACCCGGCAGGTCTGCAGATAATCGGGATGGTGCTGCGGTATCCGTTTCTGATAGATCTCCTCACCGCCGATGCCGTCGGGGAAGCGCTGCAGGTGCGTGGGCCGGTCGCGAAGCGTGGTCAGCATCGGGCCCCGGCCCACGGCGAGGTAATACTCGACCAGCCGGCGCTTGGTGCCGGTGGACCCGAGCTGCGGGAAGTACACCTTGTCCGGGTTGGTCACCCGCACCCGTATGCCGTCGACGTCAATGTCCTCAGCTGCAGCGGCCATAGCTGGATTCCACCATGCCGCACGTCAGAATGAACCCATGGACCTACCCGTGATGCCGCCCGTTTCGCCGATGCTGGCCAAGTCGGTCAAAATGATCCCGCCGGACGCGTCGTACGAGCCCAAGTGGGATGGCTTTCGTTCCATCTGTTTTCGCGACGGAGATGAAGTCGAGCTGGGCAGCCGCAACGAGCGGCCGATGACCCGCTACTTCCCCGAGTTGGTCGCAGCGGTCAAGGCCGAGTTGCCGCGGCGCTGTGTGATCGACGGCGAGATCGTCATCGCCACTGAGCACGGCCTGGATTTCGAGGCGCTGCAACAGCGCATCCACCCGGCCGATTCGCGGGTGCGGATGCTGGCCGTGCACACGCCGGCATCGTTCATCGCGTTCGACCTGCTCGCTCGCGGCGACGACGACTACACCCAGCGTCCATTCAGTGAGCGCCGGGCCGCTCTGGTCGATGCCTTAACTGTTTCGGGAGCCGGCTCGGGTCCTTCTATCCACGCCACCCCGGCCACCACCGACCTGGCGACCGCGCAGCGTTGGTTCGAGGAGTTCGAGGGCGCCGGTCTCGACGGCGTCGTTGCCAAACCGCTGACCATCACCTATCAGCCGGACAAGCGGGTCATGTTCAAGATCAAGCACGAACGGACCGCCGACTGCGTAGTGGCCGGATATCGGGTGCACAAGTCGGGCGATCTGGAAGGAGGAGCGATCGGCTCGCTGCTGCTGGGCCTCTACCAGCAAGACGGCCAACTCGCGTCGGTCGGCGTCATCGGCGCATTTCCGATGGCCGAGCGGCGCCGGCTGTTCGCCGAACTGCAGCCGCTAGTAACAACTTTCGACAACCATCCGTGGAACTGGGCAGCCCACGAAGCCGGCGAGCGCACCCCGCGTAAGAACGAATACTCCCGCTGGAACGCCGGAAAAGACCTTTCGTTCGTGCCGCTGCGACCCGAACGCGTCGTCGAAGTCCGCTACGACCACATGGAAGGCGCGCGGTTCCGCCACACCGCCCAGTTCAATCGCTGGCGACCCGATCGCGATCCCCGCTCGTGCACCTACGCCCAACTCGAACAGCCGGTGGCGTTTCGCCTAAGCGACATTGTTGTGGGGCTCGGACGGGGTTAGCAACTACTCTGCTCAAAGCGGGGCTACCCGACATCGACCATGACGGGTGGCAGCAATGTTCGTGGCCGCGGGCAAGGCTGGCTACATGACCACGGCCGCCGGCACGGGTGCGGCCGCGGTTGGGGCGGCGGCTTCTCAGCCGGTGACCTGCCAGCGGGCTGCGGTAATCTCGCCCGGTGGTTGAGGTCGTCATCGCCGGAGCCGGCCCGAATGGTCTGATGCTGGCCTGCGAACTGGGACTGGCCGGGATCCGGCCGGTGGTGTTGGACGGCAGTCCCGGCCCTAACCGGCAACGGCGCGCCGCGGGCATTGTCGGACAAGGGGTCCGTATCTTCGACCACCGCGGCCTGTACAGCACCCTCGCGGACACGGATGAACCCCCGCAACCCGCCCCCGGCTCATTTTTCGCGGGCTTGGCGTTCAGTTTTGCTAAGCTGCCGAATCACCAGCTGTACACGCTTCGGGTGGAACAACCCAGACTCATTGAGGTGCTGGTAGCCGCCGCCGAGAAACACGGCGTCGACTTTCGCTGGGGTCATGCGCTGACCGGCTTCCACCAGGACGACGACGGCGTCACCGTCAACGTCGCGGGTCCCGACAGCGCCTATGAGCTATCAGCCGAATACCTAGTCGGCGCCGACGGCGGCGCGAGTATCACGCGCAAGCTGGCCGGCATCGACTTTCCCGGGATGTCGTCTTACGACGTGACCGAGCATGTGACCTTCGGGGTGCTGCCGCCGCTTGACTGGGTGGATCCGGTGAGCGGGGCGCTGAACGTACCGGGATTCGGTGCCGTGCCGGCCAGGCAGTACTTTCGCACCGACCACGGCATCTTTGGATGGGGCCTGCAGCTGACGGACCGGGCAGGGGCGTTCACCATCGAGTTGGATAGCTCGCCGCGGGAAAACCCGGGCGCGGCCGACAGCGACACCGCACCCATGTCCGTTGCCGAGCAGGAGGCCAGCATCAAGCGCGTGCTGGGCGCGGCGGTGCCGCTGCAGCCCGAATCCACCGACACCCCACCGGATTTGCGGCGCTACCGTGGCGTGAACTCCAGGATCGCGTCGCGATACCGGGCCGGCCGGGTCCTGCTGGTTGGCGATGCCGCGCATGTGCAACCTCCGCTCGGTGGGCCAGGCCTCAATTTGGGTCTACAGGACGCGATGAACCTCGGCTGGAAGCTGGCCGCGGTACTTGACGGGCGCGTCGATCCCGGCCTACTCGACACCTATGAGGCCGAACGCCGGCCGGCCGCCGAGCGGGTGATCATCTACAGCCGTGCCCAGCTGGCCCTGATCCGGCCCGGCGCGGAAGTCGATGCGCTAAGGGATCTCTTCGCCGAACTGCTAAGGCAGCCCGACGTCGTCCGCCACCTCGGCGACCTGGTGTCCGGCGCGGATATTCGCTATGCCGCGGGCTCGGATGAACATCCTCTGGTCGGATGTTGGGTGCCCGATTTCGCCGTCGAAAACTCGCGCGGAACCAGGCGCGTCGCCGAGTTTGCTCGCGATGGCAAGCCGTTGCTGATTGACCTTACCGAGCGCGGCGGGGTGGCTAACGCCGCGACCGACATCACTAACCAGGTCACTGTGACCGCAGGACGCCC
>NZ_VTZN01000679.1 GCF_008370645.1 Mycobacterium simiae | reverse complement strand
CCGGCCCCACCGTTGCCTGACAGCGGGGTGCCGGCTGGGACTCCACGATTCCCGGTGGGACCGGCGGTGACGGCGGCAATAGCGGCGCCGGCGGTGGCGGCGGCACCGGAGGAATGGGCGGGGCCGGCGGCAAAGGCTCGGCGTTGTTCGGCGCCGCGGGTGCCAACGGCAATGGTGGGGCCGGCGGTGACGGCGGCAACGCGGGGGCTCCGGGTGACGGCGGCGC
>NZ_VTZN01000678.1 GCF_008370645.1 Mycobacterium simiae | reverse complement strand
AGCCGGCCTCAAGGCGATCTACCTGTCGGGCTGGCAGGTCGCCGGCGACGCCAATCTATCCGGCCACACCTACCCGGACCAAAGCCTTTACCCGGCCAACTCGGTGCCGCAGGTCGTCCGTCGCATCAACAACGCGCTGCTGCGCGCCGACGAAATCGCGAAGGTCGAAAATGACCGTTCGGTGAACAACTGGCTGGTGCCGATCGTCGCCGACGGTGAGGCCGGCT
>NZ_VTZN01000677.1 GCF_008370645.1 Mycobacterium simiae | reverse complement strand
AATTGCGTTGCGCTCACTGCCCGCTTTCCAGTCGGGAAACCTGTCGTGCCAGCTGCATTAATGAATCGGCCAACGCGCGGGGAGAGGCGGTTTGCGTATTGGGCGCTCTTCCGCTTCCTCGCTCACTGACTCGCTGCGCTCGGTCGTTCGGCTGCGGCGAGCGGTATCAGCTCACTCAAAGGCGGTAATACGGTTATCCACAGAATCAGGGGATAACGCAGGAAAGA
>NZ_VTZN01000676.1 GCF_008370645.1 Mycobacterium simiae | reverse complement strand
GATCAACCGGCGGCTGCGCCGCGCCCTCGAGCACCGCCAACCCAGCTGCGCGGTGCCCGGCTGCGGAGCCACCCGCGGTCTGCACGCCCACCATGTGCGGCACTGGGAAGACGGCGGCCCCACCGAACTGGCCAACCTGGTGCTGGTGTGCCCGTATCACCACCGGCTGCACCACCGCGGCGGGATCACCATCACCGGTGACCCCACCCACCTCACCGTCACCGACAC
>NZ_VTZN01000675.1 GCF_008370645.1 Mycobacterium simiae | reverse complement strand
GGCCTGGTCGGGAAGGGTCCGGTCCGGCGGCGCAGGGGGACCATCTTTGCACGGCCGTGCAAAGTTTTGAATCCTGGGTCCGGTCCGTCGGCGTAGGGAACGGATATCTGTGCAACGCGTTGCACAGATCTTGCTCAGGTCCGGCCCGTGGGCGCGGGGAACGGATTCAACCCTTACATCTGTAAGAGTTGATAGGTCACGTCCGGTCCCTGCGCGCGGGGAACGGGATG
>NZ_VTZN01000674.1 GCF_008370645.1 Mycobacterium simiae | reverse complement strand
CGGGCTTCGGTGAGGGCGCGGTGGGCGGCGGTGGCCAGCTCGGCGATGGTTTGGTAGCGCTGGTCGGGTTCTTTAGCCATGCCCTTGGCGATGACCGCGTCCATCTGGGCGGGCACATCCGGCCGGATGGCCGATGGCCGCGGCGGTGGGGTATTCAGGTGGGCCGCGATTAGGCGCGGCGTTGTGTCCCCGGCAAACGGCAGGTCTCCAGTCAGGGCTTGATACAGCACA
>NZ_VTZN01000673.1 GCF_008370645.1 Mycobacterium simiae | reverse complement strand
ACCCGCGCCGACCCCTAATCCCACACCTGGGCCCACTCCGGCACCGACCCCTAACTCCGGCGGCGATGCTCCTGGGACGCCGATGGTCCCGTCCACCGGTATGCCGTCCCTCGGCGGCATGCCATCAACACCGACACCCGGCACGGGTGCGGCGCCGGGAGAGCCGCCGCTCAAACCGGCGGCGTTGGGGGCCGGTGGCGCGGGCGGCGGAGTTGGCGGTGGAGCTGGCGG
>NZ_VTZN01000672.1 GCF_008370645.1 Mycobacterium simiae | reverse complement strand
TCCATCATGCAGGCCGTCCAGAACGGTGGCGCGGCTGCACCGGCTGCTGGTGCGCCCGCCGTACCCGCCGTACCGGCACCCGCCGCCGCCGTACCGGCAGTGCCGGCGGCGGCCGCGCCGGCGGCAGCCCTGCCGGCGGTAGCCCTGCCGGCGGCAGCAGCACCACCGGTCTGATCCGCTCTCGTAGCTACGAACCCGGGGCACCCGATCGAGCCCTGGAAACCTGTCACCT
>NZ_VTZN01000671.1 GCF_008370645.1 Mycobacterium simiae | reverse complement strand
ACCGCCAGGCCGTTGACGTCAGCGGCCAGCACCGCGCCTCCCTGGCGTGCCAACCACGGTGTAGCGACCTGTTGCAGCTTGGTGGGATCGGTCACGGCCGATTCCGGATTCTGGAACTCAAACTCGGGAGCGTCATAGCCCATCCACGCGATCACTGCCGTGGAATGGCTGGGATCGGCTCTTAACGACTGGTCGTAGAGATTGATGGCGTCATTGTGCCCGTCGTACAACCA
>NZ_VTZN01000670.1 GCF_008370645.1 Mycobacterium simiae | reverse complement strand
GTCGATGACCAGGCCCGATAGGTGCATTTTGGTGCTGTGGGGGTGGTGGTTGAAGAGCCACTGTCGTCACGGTTGTCGTCACAACTGTCGTCAAAAGCTAACTCCGCGCCACCCCAGGCAAAGTCCCCAGCGAGCTAGGTGCTTGTATCCGTTTGTATTACAATTAGCCGAGTGGCGGACGAATTGTTCGATCTCGATCTGCTCGACGAAGAGGATCCGTTCGAGATCGACGCC